>JAHFCY010000109.1 GCA_023249255.1 Candidatus Lindowiibacteriota bacterium
AAGCCGAATCGCAACTACGCGCTGCACACCCAAAAAATGCCGATTTTAGGGTACCACGCACCCTCGACGCAATCGATCACCCCGGATTTCAACCAACTGATTGTGAATCCCCCGTTGGAATGACAAAACCGTCAACAACAAAATGGTCCGTCGGACACCACGAGGCTGTGCACCGTGAATGCCGTATTTCATCCAACTTAGACTTGGTCGAGCTTTCATGATCTCAACACAAAGAGCGTTAGATCATTTCCGGACCAGATTGAAATTAATGAATCTACCGGCAGACAAATTGGTACACCGCTTTTTGGCGAATGAGGAAAATGGTCCCGATTTTGAAACTGACGGGGTGGATGTTCTGGTCGGAATACTCGCGGTCGAACCATCCACGAATGAAATAGGGGATTTTCAAAAAGCGATTGTGAAAGCAGCCGAGGCAATAGTCTCCCACTCCCTCGTTTTGTTAAATCGTATTTATTCGGATGTGGAAGTGGACAGAGTTTCTGATGCAGAATGCCAAATGCTCGATACGATAATCGCACTATGTGATACGATCGTGTCTGCGCATTCTCCTATCGCGTTTGGAGAATTGGAGAGAGTTGTCAATTTGCTCGTGGTTTTCCCTCAAACCTATCCGGAAAAAAATCCCGTCCTCTCAAACGCGATTTTTTCGGCATACAGTCGTTATAAACCGAATGACGTGGAACTCTGGAAAGATCTTCTTTCCTCCCCCATTTTTGCCGGTTTCGCGTTTCATAAGTTACTGGAACACGATGCCGACGATAAGCACATACCTGAAATACTCTGCATGCTTTGGAGTAAACATCTCGAAGACAAAAGGTGGAGTGGACTCAATTTAATCTTCCCAACATGGCGGTTTTTTCTGCGTTCACTCAATGCGTATGTGCGGTGGATAGAGTTGTTAAAAATAAACAACATGATCGATGATGTAAAGCAGACGCTGGAAAAAAACAATAGTGAGATGGCAAAGTTTATCGTTCAAAAAATTGGGAATACGGATATAGCCGGGACACCAGAAGAACGCTTTTTAAGGAAATTAAACAGCTCCGATAACACTACCGATGACATAAAGCAGAAAATCGAAAATATGGAAATCTCCTATCAACGAGTGTTTTATAATTCACCTGAGACATGCATGAAATGGTTATGGCTGTTAAAAAACAACAGTATGAACATCAATGCGAAAGAGACACCGGATAAAAACGGCTTGGGCATGGCAGAGTATACCATTCAAGAAATTGGATATATGGAAGGTATCGAGACACCGGAAGAACGCTTTTTAAGGAAATTAAACAGCTCCTATGGGATTATCGACGACATGAAGCACAAAATTGAGGGTATGAAAATCTCTGATTCACCGGATGACGGAGACAGGGATAGGCCAAATTTTGCTTCCCCCACTCGACATGTGCTTATGCATCCAGCCAAGGCGTATGTAGAAAAATGTCTCCTTCAAAATATAGCACCTATGAATCTGTCAATTCGCCCATCACCTTTAGCAGACAGTTATCTTACTCTGACGTCACCAAATATCTATTCCGAGAGACTCCCTCGCCTATTTGAAAACGTAGGAGCGTCTTCATTAATCACTAGTTGGGGGGTTCACCCGTACAAAAAATATTTTTTATTCACAAAACTGCAGGAAACAGATAACCAAGCGGCCCATGTTTTTGAAATCCATGAGAGAGGGACCAAGTCTATATGACCGAACCACAGAAGAAAATCGACACGGGTATATCAGAACTGGATACAGATGTTGCAGACCTTTTGGCGATGACCGATGGACAATTTGATCACTTGGCCGAATTGCTGAAAAAGGATAGTGTGGTGACGGACGAACTTTCAAAGGCCATTTCCATAAATGCCGCCCGAGCCGTAGTCGTAGTCGGTGATAAGGATTTATTTTCGGAATTGCTCAAAAAAACCAAACCTGAATCTCACAGTGTACTCCAAAAAGCAAAGGCCCTCATAAACGAAAAATTGCCCCTCAACACTTCTAAAGTTTTTTGGGAATGGTTAAAGAAAAAATCTGAGATGAAAGAAGAAGATTCTGATGGCGATACATCCCTTGCGTGGAACACTCCGACAAAGATGGTGGTGGTTCCGTCATTGTTGTATATTAATGAGAAACTCATTCCGACATTAAGAGTCGGTATGAGAGATAATAAAAACAATCGCCTGATCGACATGACGCTCGAATGGGATGATGCATTTTTCATTGTATCAGTGATCTTGGAAAAGTTAGCCAATGAATTCAGGGAGGATCAACGTCAATCTCAAGCAAAACAGGAAATCCTATATCTGAGTGATGAAGATCGGCAAAAAATAGCTAAAAAATTAGATGGAATTCAACAGAGCTTGCATACGCTTGCTCGATATGCGGAGATATTTAAAATTCATTCCCCTCAATCCACATATGAAAAACTCAAAAAACTGCGAGGGACGGCGGAAAAACTGAAAGAGGAATATTTCCAGCGCCCACCCGAAGAAGCGTGGCGTGAGCAGGAATTCCTAAGCAAGGTCGTTAATGATCTTGCCACCTGCTTGATCGGTGGCGAAACCTTTGTGCCTGCAGACCTGCCACGAAATGTTTTAAAGGCTTTGAATGATCCAAATAAGGATATTTCCAACATCGCAAGTCGTATTTATGAGGATTTACTGAAGCCTATTGGGCATTGACCAACAATTCAGAATTTCTAAATCTTAAGTCGCAGAGCCAGCGCCACATTAAGATAGTGCACAAATCACCGCCAGCGCCAGACTTCGAGAATTTCTCCGGGCTGGGCCGACAGGCGGCCTTCCGGCAGGATGATGAGGGCGTTGGATCCGTAGAGAGACGAAACGAGGTGAGAATCCTGTGAGCCGGTGGTTCGCACGAAAGATTTTGTGTTTTCGACATAGATCCGGCCGCGCAGGAAGTTGGTCATGCGGGGATTGCCGCCGATCGGTTCGGCCGCCTCGGCGAATTCCTTCGGCAAATCCAACATTTTGATGCCGCTCATGCCGAGGACAAACGGACGCACATACAGAAGAAACGTCACAAACGTTGACACGGGATTTCCCGGAAGCGCAAATAGATATTGATTGTTCTTGCGCGCGAATAAAACCGGTTTGCCCGGTTTCTGCCGGACTTTGTAAAAGAGCGTTTTCATCCCAAGCCGTTTTTCGACAACCTGCTTGACGAAATCAAAAGCGCCGGCCGACACGCCGCCGGACGTCACCACCACATGGCATTTGCTGAACGCGCGACGAATGGCCGAGGCGATTTTTCGCGGATCGTCCCGGACGATGCCGTAATTGATGTGCGGGATGCGAAGCGAATCGAGGACAGCCGCCAGGATGTGCGTGTTGACATTGCGTACCTTCCCCGGCTTGAGTTTATGTCCGGGTTCGACCAGTTCGTCGCCGCTGGTCAGAATTCCGACCACCGGCTTTTCGTAAACCGGCACTTTCACGGCGCCTGCCAGATTCGCCAGCGCAAATTCCGCCGGTCCGATGCGGTCGCCCTCTCTCAGCACCACTGCGCCTTTCTGAATGTCCTGCCCGGACCGCCGGATGTTGTTTCCGCGCGATCTCGGCGCCCGGTAAATATAAACGATGTTCTGATCCTCCCGGGACTCCTCCAGCGGCACAACGACATCCGCGCCTTTGGGCAAAGGAGCGCCCGTCATGATCCGAAAAGCCTCGCCATCCTCCAGCCGGCGCGACGGCATCTGGCCGGCTTTCAGCGTGCCCACGATTTTGAGCTTGATGGGCTCCTCGCCTATGTTGTAGATGTTGTCGTACCGGACCGCAAATCCGTCCATGGCCGAGTTGTCAACAGTCGGAATGTCCGTGTCGCCCTTCACGTCCGCAGACACGCTGTGATACAGCGCACGCGACAGCGCAACCCGTACAGGCCGAGGCTTGGGAACATTGGATTTGAGGATATCCTGAGCTTCCTGGAAACTGATCATGGGAGTTAGATTGGATGAACCTTTTTCGCGACCACTTCGTCCTTCGGTGACATAAAGTAAAGGAATACTAGCTAACCTTGACGGGGAAATCAAGGTATTGAGGCGGCCGCCCCCGGCTTAAGTATAACGCCTTGTATATAAAGGCGTTAAACTCTTGCGACGAACCAGCTAAAGAGAAGAATCAAACTCAATAGAAGCACTTCGAACATGGTTGATTTATCGGCAGAAGCGGCCGAAAGGATTAGTACGGAGGAAGGCGGAAGAAGCTGGAAGAAGAACGAAGAAGTCTGGAGAAGAAAGGGAGGGAGACACATGATCAGTCTGGCGATGATTGTCAAAAATGAAGAAAGCCGGATCAGGCGGGCAATCCAGAGCGTCCGGTCGTGCGTGGACGAAATCGTCGTCGTCGACACCGGATCGACGGACAAAACGATGGATCTGGCGCGGGAGATGGGCGCAAGAGTGCTGGAGCGGCCGTTTGACGGAGATTTCTCCGCCGCACGAAATGTTTCGCTGGACGCCTGCCGGGGCGACTGGATTCTGGTCCTGGATGCCGACGAATTTTTCCCGATGTTGCCGAAGATATGCATTGAGACGGCCGTAGGCGGGATGATCGGCGATGAGCCGAATCCGTACAAGGGCTTTTATCTGCTGCGGCACAATTACGAGGAAACAACGCTGGCTGTGACTTACAGCGATTTTGTCCTGCGCCTGTTCAAAAACGCGCCGGGCGTCCGGTATACCCACCGAGTCCACGAGTCACTTGAGGAAACGCTGGATGCCGTGCCCGGAAAATACGGAAAACTGACCTCGTTTCCGCTGTCCCACCATGTGATCGAACGCGACGAGGAATACATTCAACGAAAGCGAACCCTGTACATCGACGGCCTGTTGAAAGACATCGCCGAAAATCCGGCCGACGCCGGACGATACGATTTTCTCGCCTGTGAATACGCGCGGATCGGCGATTTAAAAGGCGCCGAGGACGCGTTTCGAAAATTGCTTGAACTGGATCCGGATCATCCCACCGTCAGGGCCGCACTGAACGATATCCTGCGCCTAACGGGGCGAGCGGCGTAGGAGAACCCCTCAGGTCAGGCTGAGCTGTGGAAGACTTTTTTGCTGGATGATGTAATCGCAGAGCGAGAGAAGGGATTGAAAGGCCGGGGCCGATTCGGTTGTGCGCAGGGAATTCAGCACATCCCGGGCGTCGGCGAGAAACTGGTCGGCCTCGCGAAGCGCGCGGGGGATGACATCGTGCGAGGCGAGAAGATCGGAGAGGGCGGCGCGGGCCTCCTGCGTGAGTTTGCGTTCGGACAGGACAGACATTAAAAATTCCTGCGCGCCGGCCTCGAGAAGAATCAGGGCCGGCAGGGTCACTTTTCCATCCACCAAATCCTGAAAGACCGGTTTGCCGAGATTGTCCGGCGAGGCCGTGAAGTCGAGGACGTCGTCGATGATCTGAAAGGCCATGCCAAAGTTCCATCCAAACCGGCGGAACTCCTCCCGGCGCGGTCCCTCAACCTCCGCGGCTTCGGCTCCAACCTCCGCGGCCGCGGCAAAAAAATCGGCGGTCTTTTTCGAGATGATGTCGAGATAAATTTCGCGGCGGCTTCGGCTTTCGGGCGTGAGCAGGACCTGCATGAGTTCGCCGTGGGCCATGCCGATCGTCGTGCGCGTGACGACATTGACCGAGTGGTGCGTGCCGAAACGATTGAACATGTCGATCGCGGTGGCGTAGAGGTAATCGCCGACGAGTACCGCTGTTTTGTCGGTGAAAAGCCGGTGAAGCGTCTGATGGCCGCGGCGTTGATATGACCCGTCCACCACGTCGTCGTGGATGAGCGTGGCGATGTGCATGAGTTCCAGCGCGGCCGCCTGTTCAAGGACCCGGCGGGGCGGCGTCTGTTCCGACGCCATGCGGTAGACCAGAAGAGCCATGGCCGGCCGGAGCCGTTTGCCGGCGCCTCGAAAAGCGCCGATCTCGCGCGGGAAAGGATCCAGAGCCCCGGCAACAACGTCGAGCAGACACTGATCGACGCTTTTCAAATCATCGCTAATCGGCCGGTAAATTTCGATCAAATTATCCGATTTCATGTGAGTTTGGCCGACGTTACACGCGAACCGCCGTGAAATCAAGGGGGCGATATGATACAACGCGGGCTGTGGGTTCAGGGGGAGATACGCCGATCCGGAATTTTTGTATCATCGCGCACGTCGATCACGGCAAATCGACGCTGGCCGACCGCATTCTCGAAAAAACGGGGGCGGTGCCGAAGGAGAAAATGCGCGACCAGTTCATGGACCAGCTCGACATCGAGCGCGAACGGGGGATCACGATCAAGGCCGCCGCGGCGCGGCTTCGCTACCGCGCGAAAGACGGGAGCGTATTTCAGCTCAACCTGATCGACACGCCCGGTCACGTCGATTTTTCCTACGAAGTCTCGCGGTCGCTGGCCGCGTGTGAGGGCGCCGTGCTGGTCGTAGACGCCACGCAGGGGGTCGAAGCGCAGACCGTGTCGAATTTTCTCCTCGCGCGGGAAAACGGCCTCACGATTCTGCCGGTCATCAACAAATGCGATCTCGCGCAGGCCGAGACATCCCGCTGCGTCAAACAATTGAAGGAACTCGGCGTCGATACGTCGCATCTTCTCAACGTGAGCGCGAAGACCGGTGCCGGCGTTGATGAACTTCTCGAAATGCTCGTGCGCGTTTTTCCGCCGCCGCGTGTTCCCGCATCCGGCGGCCGGGCGGCGGGCAGCCTGCAGGCTCTGCTCTTTGATTCTAATTACGACAATTTCCGCGGCGTGCTGGCATACGTCCGCGTGTTTTCGGGGAGGCTTCGCGCACACGATCGGGTGAGGCTTGTGGCGGCCGGCATCGAATCGGTCGTGACGGAGGTCGGCGTCTTTGCGCCCGCACAGCAGAAAGTCGAGGCGCTGGAGGCGGGCGAAGTCGGCTACGTTGCGGCGGGATGGAAAACTCTGAGCGAAGTCGACGTCGGCGACACGCTGGCCCAGGCGGGAGACCTGACGGCGCGGACTTTGCCTGGATACCGGCGGATCATGCCGATGGTCTACGCGAGTCTGTTCGCGTCGGAGGGCGAGAATTACGATCAGATGAAAGTCGCGCTGGAAAAATTACAGCTCAACGATTCGGCGCTCACGATCGAGCCGGAAGTATCGGACGCACTCGGATTCGGATTCAAATGCGGCTTTCTGGGACTTCTCCACATGGAGATCGTATCGGAACGCCTGTCACGGGAACTCGGAATCGAGACATTGGTTGCCTCGCCGTCGGTCGTCTACCGCGCGCGGGTCCGAACCGCGACGCCGGGCGGGGTCGGGGAGTGGCTGGAGGTCCGAAGCGCGTCGGAACTGCCGCCGCGCGACAAGATCGAGGTGATCGAGGAGCCCCGGATCCGCGCGATGATTTTCACGCCGACCGAAACCGTCGGTCCCGTCATGCAGCTTCTGGACGACCGGCGGGGCGTCATGCTCGAGATGAATTATCTCGATCCGCAGAAAGTGATTTTGAAATACGATCTGGCGCTGTCGGAAGTCATCACCGATTTTTACGACCGCTTAAAATCCATCACTCGCGGGTACGCGTCATTCGACTACGAGCCGCTCGGATACGCTCCGGCCGACATGCGCAAACTCGAGGTCCTGCTGAACGGCAAGGAAGTCGACGCGCTGTCGATGATCGTCCACAAGGATTCGGATTATCGGATCGCCAAATCCCTGTCCGAGCGGCTGGCGGCCGTCATTCCGCGCCAGATGTTCGAAGTCGCCGTGCAGGTCGCGTCGAACGGGCGTATCATCGCGCGGGAAACAGTCCGGGCGCTCCGGAAAAACGTCACGGCCAAATGCTACGGCGGCGACATCACACGAAAGAGAAAACTTCTGGAAAAACAGAAGGAGGGCAAGAAGCGGATGAAGATGATCGGGACCGTCGAAGTGCCGAAGGAGGCGTTCCTCGTGGCGATGAACGTCAGCGAAGTTTCGTCAAACCCCGCCGGATCGAGGTCGTCCGGGCGGAAGAATTGATCATGGTCAACGGCAAGAGCGGGACACGGCGGGCGTTTGATCCGGCCGGACGGATGGGCATTGCGGCGTTTGTCGTCGTCGTCGGATTCGCGTTTCTGTTCATCCGGCTGGGGTACATCCAACTGGGCCAGTACGGCGGACAGCTCGACCGTTACAGCGACCGGCACTGGTCGAGCATGTACATCCAGCACCAGCGGGGCCTGATTCTCGACCGTGCGGGGCGGGTGATGTCGGCGAGCGTGGAGGGCCGGTCGCTCTACGCCCACCCGCAGAAAATCAAGGACAGGAACCGTCTTGCCGTTCTGCTGACCAGGCTTGGCATTCTGTCGCTGGAGGAAAGTATGGAGCGGTTGTCGGCGCCGAAACCGTTCGTGTGGCTGGCCCACGGGATTGACATCCAGCAGTGGAATGGAATCAAAAAAGAATTTTCCGGAATAGAGGGCGTGGAGGCCATGCCGGAATGGCGGCGGCGGTATCCGCTCGACAAAGTCGGCGCGAACGTCATCGGGTTCGTCGGATCGGACGGCCGGGGTCTGGCCGGAGTCGAATTCATGCTTGACCAGGAACTGGCCGGCGACATCGAAAGTCTTCACGTCGAAATCGGTGACCACGGCCTGCCGGTTATTCTCGATTCTCAGGGGCACGAAAACCCGGTATTCCGCGGCCGGGACGTTCAGCTCACGCTCGACGCCTACGTCCAGGAATCGGTTGACCACGTTCTGGCCGAAACGGTTGACGCGTGCGAGGCGAAGGGCGGAAGTATCGTGGTGTTGAATCCGCGGACGGGCGAAATCATCGCTATGGGTTCCGAACCCTCTTTCGATCCCAATAATTTTTCCGATTTCCCGCCCGCGCAATACAAAAATCAGGCGATCAATACCGTATTCGAGCCGGGATCGACGTTCAAGATCGTGACGCTGGCGGCGCTGGCGACGGACCGGAGGACGGCTCTCTCCGAAAATGTTATCTGCAATGGATCGATTTCGATTCCCGGCGTGCCCAAACCCATCCACTGTTATGCCTCGCACGGCCCCGTGACGTTTCGCGAGGCGATCGAAGCGTCCTGCAATGTCGGCGTCATCCACGCGGCGCTGGAACTGGAGCCGGAACAGTTTTACCGGATGGTGCAGAGCTTCGGATTCGGAATTCCGACCGGCGTCGGATTGCCGGGCGAGGAGAAAGGAATTCTTCGCAAACCTTACCAGTGGTCCGGCTCCACGCGCGCGGTCATGGCGATCGGTCAGGAGATCGCGGTGACGAATTTACAGATGGCGATGGCGATGTCCGTGATCGCCAACGGCGGCGATCTCATAAAACCCCAGATCGTGCTGAAGCCGCCCTTGAAGCCCCAGATTGTCCGAAACGTCATCCGGCCGGAAATTGCGGCCATCGCGCGGGATTTTCTGCTGTCGGTCGTCGAAGGAGACATGGGAACCGGCAAGAAGGCAAAAGTCGCGGGCGTGCGTGTGGGCGGCAAGACCGGCACGGCGCAGATCGCCGATCCCCGCGGCGGTTACGCGCCGGACCGGTTTCTGTCCTCATTCATCGGATTTCTTCCGGCTGAATCGCCCCAGCTCGTGATTTCCGTCTGGATCCACGAGCCAAATCCCGCGATTGCTCATTTTGGCGGCGACGTCGCTGCGCCGGCGTTCGCGAAGATCGCGGCATCCGCGATGAAATTTCTGAATATTCCAACCGCGGCGGCGAATCCCTGACGTGATTGCCGCGAACGTCGACGCCCTACGGCGGCGTTGGCCGGATTTGCAGGCACACCTTCAGGCGGCGTCACCGATGGCCGGCATCACGTGGGCCGCAAGCCGTCGAGGACCCGAAACGATGGCCTGGACTGCCGCCGACGGGCGTCGGCGCTGGATTCACAGTTCGATCGACCCGATCGGTGAAGCGCAAAAAGTAGCGGCGTCGGCGATTATGACAAATGACTGCGCGGGCGCGGGGGCCTGCAACGTCGTGCTGGTCGGGCATGGCGCGGGACACGTCATTCGCGCTCTGGCGGAACGCGTCGAAACGGTCTGCGTGATCGCCGCAAATTTGCCGCTTCTTCGGGCGGTCTGTGACCATCTGGACGTGTCGGACATTCTGAACCATCCGAAGATCTTTTGGATTTATGGTTCGCCGGCTGAAATGCGCCGGCGGTTGTCGGAATTGCCGGCATCCCGACAGGCAACTCTGGTGATTCATCCGCCGTTTCTGGATCTTGTACCGCCGGCCTGCGCCGACCTCATCGACGCCATCCGGCAGATTCAAATCGGCCGGGACACGGAGGATCTGTTGAGGCCTGTCGCGGAGGACAATCTGCGACAGAATCTTTCGGCGCTGGCATCGCCCGGCGTGGCCCGGATATTCGGCGCGGCAAACGGGCGGCCGGTGATCGTAGCCGGAGCGGGACCGACGCTGGATGAAGGGCTTTCGACTATCCGCCGGTTGTATCCGGCGTCGATTCTCGTGGCAGTCGACACGGTGGCGGAGGGATTGGTCAATGCGGAGATCGTTCCTGATTTTGTCGTGAGCGTCGATCCCCGGCCGGAGTCGATCA
>JAHFCY010000287.1 GCA_023249255.1 Candidatus Lindowiibacteriota bacterium
TTTGGAAAGCTCCGCCGAAATTCCACCGGTTTTTCGAAAGATACCAACCGCCTGCCGGAGGTACTCAAGCGATTCGTCCGTCTTCTTTTCGGCCTCGGCCAGCCTGGCTTTGGCGGTGAGAAAAGCGCTCTGTGCCTGCCATCCTTGCGGGTTGTCCGGCCATGGGTCCCGGCCGACGTTATCGAGGATGTTCCTAGCCTCCTCAATCCGAAACGCCCGGATCAGTCGATAAGCTTCGGTTGAAAGAAACGTTCTAAGATCGGTCTCCCGGCCGGCGTCTCGGTAGAGGTCGGGCGCCAGTGGCCGGAAGATGTCTGACCATATCCGGTCTCCAAGAGATTCCAATATGCGTTCGGCGATTTTCCGGCGTTCATTCTTGAGAAGCATCCGGCGTGCCGTTTCCCGGATTGAGCCGTGCTCGAAGGCCACGATCTCCGGAGTCACGTAGAGAAATCCGTCCGACTGGAGGGTTTCGAGCGGCGGAGCCAGATCGCTTTCCGGTCTGCCCATGGCGTAGTGAAGCGCGATTCGGGGAAACCTTAAGCCGCAGACTCCGGAGTGCAGGAGCGTCTCGCGCGGCCACGTGGGCAGATGTTCTATCCGGAGCCAAATCAAGTCCGCCAGAGACTGAGGAATGGGAAGTTCTTCGCTGATCCTGAGAAGGCGCCATTTGCCGGTTGCGGGATTTTCTTCGAGCGCCCCTTCTTCCGCTAAAGCGTTCAACACCTGATTCAGGTGAAGGATGACGCCGCCGGTTCTATTCCTCAAGGAATGGATCCACGCGGGCGGCGGCAATTCGTCAAGGATCGATGCTAGAAAAATTTCAATTTCTTCCGGCGAGAGGGATCGAAGTTCAATCGACTCAAATCCCGTGGTTCGTTTGATTCGGTCGGAATTTTCCCCGGGCCTCCCGTCCAAAATAAGAGCCATGCGTCCGCCGACCGTGTTCGAAAGAGCGATACAAAGATCTATTGAGAAAGGATCCGCCCATTGAACGTCGGAACCGGCGAGAACAACGGGCGCATGCTGCGATGCTGCCGCAAAAAACTTTGCCAGCTCTTGATCGATGCTCTGAATGACCGGCGAGGGTTTCTGCCCCAATTCTTCTGATGTGGTAAGAACGAGGCGAAGCGCGTCTCTGAAATGCAATAGGTCGGGCCGTTCCTCCAAAAACTGGTCGATGGCGGACCCGTCCGTCCCGCCGAGCAAGTCCCGAAGCCACCCAGTCACCAGGACGCCGAACACAGGAGACTCCGACGGCATCGCCTGACCGAATAGAACTTTCAGACCGGCGCCGTAGTGATGAAGAGCATAGTCACAGAGGCGGCTCTTGCCGGTGCCGCCGTGCCCGATGACGAGGAGACCAGTCGTGCGGCGCCCTGTCTCGTTGGATCGCAACGATTCAAGCACGCCGGCAATCCGTTTGACCTCCGCATCCCGAACAAGAAATCCCGTGACGACATGTTTTGTGGTGACTTGAGACCGGCCGCGCGCGGCAACGACGTCGTAGGCGCGGACGAGTCCCAATCCTTTGAGGTCGAGTTCGACAGGCGTTCCGCCAAATCGGTTTCCAATTCGTTTCCATGTCGCTTCGCTGACGTACACCTGGCCGGGCGGCGCTTTGGAGCATAGGCGGCTTGCGAGGTTGACGGCGTCGCCGAGCACGGTCGGGGCGGCCCCGTGGCCCTTTCCCAATGTTCCAAATATCACCCGGCCGGTATTTACGCCGGCGTGCATGTCAAGCGGCAGGGAAAGACGCTTCGCTCTTAATTTGACCCTATGCATCATGGATACGGCGGCGTTGGTCGCCCGGATGGCGTCGTCTTCTCGATACTTTTCCGTTCCCCAGACGGCCATCACGCAGTCGCCGATGTATTTGTCCACCTTGCCCCCGAACCGTTCAACCGCGCCGGCGAGGTCGGAAAAAAGGGCGTTCATGATTTCTCGCATTTCTTCGGCTTCGAGCTGGGTGCTCATTTTGGTGAATCCCGAGACGTCCGCAAAGAGGATGGTGGCCAGCCGGACGGCGCTGTCAGGTGAGGATGGAACGTCAGGAGACGATATCATTGCCTCCGTCAAATCTGGCGGCACGCCGGGCATAGGAGCGGGAGTTTCGCCCGGGGACGGAGGTAAAGTACCGGCGCTTTGAAGGCGGGAAATTTCGTGAAGGAACATAGCCATCGCCTGTTCGGTGAGGACCGAACCGCAGTGCTTGCATTTGACGGCTTTGGCTTTGATGATCTCAGCGCAGAACGGGCATTCACGGGTGTTGGTCGGCGTTGCCCTTTTTGTGTCCATAGAAAATAGAATGATTACAAAGTCATTTTAAACGATGTGGAGCAATTATTCCGCTTTATTGAACACCATCCAGATTGAACGTTCTCGGAAGCTTTGCCTTGACGAGTTCGCTGTCGCCTTGCCCGATCTCCCCGGTTCCCCAGACTTTGAACGTCTTGGTTCCGTTCGTTGAAATGACGATGTCGCCAACAGAATAGGCGGCATTGCTGGCCTTCGAATGTCGGTCTTTCGGTCCGTCGGCGGTCTGGAGGACCAATTCCGGTGTGTGGATCATGCATGTCTTTCCGTCTCCACCACCTAAGAGCACGTTTCCCACGACGTTTTTTCGGGGGAGCTGGAAATTGGGAGCTTGACCGGCTCCGACCGAAATGACAGCGACCCGCGGAGTCAATTTATTGATGTAGTCGCTGTTGGAACTGCTTTCACTGCCGTGGTGATTGACGTGGAGAACTTCTACGCCGTCAGTTGTCAGATATCGATTTTCCAGCAATGCTGCCGCCACGGACGATTCCATGTTGACTTGATTCCCCGGATTGCGATGGGTACAGTCTCGCTCGGTTCCGACTCTTCCACCTCCTAAATCCCCACAGCTTAAGAAATCAAACCCGCCGTACTGCACCAGAAGACAGATACTTCGATCGTTTTCGTCGCTCACTTCAGGAACTTGGCGGGGGTTGCCGATCACGCGCCCGTTGGCTGCCACGCAAGTGACCTTGGCACCGTCCCCCAGTGAAATAGTTTCCCCGAGACGGATCTCCGTAAGGGCTGCCGCATCCGTCTTTTTGACAGCCGTTTTGAACTTATTGAAACTTTCACCTCCTCCGCGGCGGCCATGACCGTGGTCATATATTTTCTTAAAATGAGTATAGCCAGCCTCGATGATTTCCGTCAGCCCGCCAAAGTGGTCTTGGTGGTGATGAGACAATACCATGCACGCAAATTGGCTGTTGGGGGCGATTCCCAAAGTTTTGAAGTACGGAACTACCTCGGATATGCCCCTCCCCGAATTTCCGCCATCGAACAAGACAAGTGTTCCGTCCGGACCGCGAATCAGAACACTCATGCCCCACTGGACATTGATGATATGAATCTCAAGCGGATTCGCGCCCGCAGTAGATGTGAATAGGAGGCACGAGACAAGGGCCCCGAAAAATTTTTCTCGCCACCTTATGAAAAAGGCGCCACTCATCGAAACATCTTCTGCAGGCTGTCCAGCCGCGTGACGGTCGTAAGCACCGTCTGCCACCCTTGCGACTCGGATAGAGGGCCTTTGTCGCCATCTTGGCATGACACAACGTCGTTCCACGAAATGGGATGCTTCTCCTTTTTCATACCGCCGGTGATTCCAATGTTGAACAAACTGGCGAGACTTTTGTTGTAATATTCGAACTCCACCCTGTCCAACTCCTTCAACGTTTTTCCGACATTTTGCAATTGTCTCGCGGACGCCTTCAAGTGTGCGCTGAATTCATGCTCCATGTCGGCACCGC
>JAHFCY010000010.1 GCA_023249255.1 Candidatus Lindowiibacteriota bacterium
AAAATGACGGCCGCTGGGATCGAAGCAACATCCTTTACCGGGATGGCCGGATTCTCCGGTACGACAAAGAAGACCGTGATGCGGACATGAAACACATCGATTACGGATTAGGGGGCCTGCAGGCCAAAGCGTTCGACCCGTACCCGCCCGAGACACCGATCGATCTGGCGGCGGTCTATCAGAATCTTCTGTCCCTCAACGAGCTTGCGGGGGTCGAGATGACGCGACGATTTTACGAAATCGGCTCTCCGGCGGGACTTGAGGAAACCCGGCGTTTGCTGTCTTCCTCGCGCACAAGGCGAAGCCATCTTGACTGAAAATGTTCATTATGTTGCTATGTCGCTCTTGAAAAATAAAACTGCTCATGGAGGTGGCACATGGAAGACAAGTTTGTAAAATTCAGTATTTTCATCACGTCGATCTGCATGATCGTCATCACGATGTTTGTCGTAAGATTTGGCTTAACTCACTAACCGAAGTTTTGGGAAATCGAAATACATTCAACCTCCCCCCTCGCGGGGGAGGAATGTCCGCCTGAGGCGGATCCGTCCTTTGGCGGAAGGCTGGGGGTTCGGTGGGGGAGTGTCCTCTGAAATCCCCCATCCCGGCATTCCCCCGCAGGGGGGGAGGACGGTGTCGTTTTTTCTCCCGTCGGTCTCTGTGGCTCTTTTCATCGCCATCTTTTTTAATATTTGTTTTTCTGTCGGCTCGCAACTCTTGATCGACGCCGATACCGGTCACCAGATTCGCGTCGGCGAGTACATCCTGGCGCACCACTCCGTTCCGAGGTCAGACATTTTCTCCTTTATCTCCCCGCCCCTGCCCTGGACGATCCACGGCTGGCTTTCCGAGGTGATGATGGCCGTCGTTCACGGAAAATTCGGCCTGACGGGGCTCGTGATCGCCTTTGCCGCGTTCATCGCACTGATCCACGTGATCCAGTTCAGAATTCTCCGGGCGCAGTCAAACAACGTCATTCTGGCGATCGTCGCCACCCTTTTCGTCGTCGCAACCTCCCGGATTCACTGGCTTGCCCGGCCCCACGTTGTTTCTTTTCTTTTCTTCATCGTCTGGTATTTTCTCCTCGACTCGTACCAAGCCGGCATCAGCAACTCCCTCCGGACACTTCCTCTTCTGATGTTCGTGTGGGTCAATTTCCACGGCGGGTTCATTCTCGGATTCGTTCTGCTTGGCATATTCATCCTGGGCAACTTTATTCATTCAATCGCCGCGCAGGGAGAGGACCGGGCGATTGCCCGCAATAAGGCCAAATCACTCCTGTCCGCCGCCGCGCTGTGTCTTATTGTCTCGCTGATCAACCCGTCCGGCTACCATATCCTATTGTTCCCGTTCAAGTTGATATCGGACCAATATGTGATGGACCATGTGATGGAATTTCTTTCGCCTAATTTTCATAACACCGAATTTTTGATGTTCAAAATCGATCTTCTGCTGATGATTATTCTCTTTGGCGTTTCGCGAAAGAAATTGAGCACCATCGAAATGTTATTGACTCTTTTGTTCACCAACATGTCCCTGTCCTCGGCGCGCCATATCCCTCTGTTCGGTTTCGTCATGGCGCCGATTCTCATGCGGCAGGCCCAATCTGCGTTGAACGAAAAAGGCGGCAGGGTTGCGGACTTCATTCACCGAAAATCGGAGTCGATCGCCCGAATGGATCTTGCCGCGGCCGGACATGTATGGGTGGCCGTCACGATCCTCGCAGTCGTATGGTGCGCGGCGAAAGGAGAAATTCATTTTGCATTCGACCCGAAGATCAAGCCGGTCGAAGCGGTGGAATTTCTGAAGCGGGAGCCGATTCGCGGAAACATGTTCGACAATGACGAGTTCGGCGATTATGTCATCTATGCCGCCTGGCCGCAGTACAAGGTTTTTATCGACGGAAGATTAGACATGTACGGCGCTGGACGGATGAAAGAATTTTCAAAAATCCAGGGATTCGATCAGGGCTGGGATAAAGTGATCGACAAGTACCGTATCAGCTGGATTTTCGACGATTCCAAATCGCTGTTGTGCAGATATCTTCTGAAAGACAGCTCATGGCGGCTGATCTACGCCGACACGGTCGCCGACATATTCGTTCGGGACAGCCCCGAATATCGATATCTCGTTGATAAATACTGGGACGTGAAACCGATTCTGAAAGAGGACACGGGCGATTGATATTTTGCAACTACGAAATACGCGTATGGACGCAAAAAGTTCACGCGGGTAAGACGATTGTTCTTGACCGCATGACCATTTTGGGATACCATTCACGCTAATGTTGCTGATGCCATGGATGTCGCAAGCTGAATACATGATGGACGGACGGCGCCGGGTACGTTTGTTGAGTCGACTTGCGCGTTTGACCTTAGTATAAAAAAATGCACAGGCAACATAATTTTATGCAACTATGTCATCGGACGTCATCCACATCCAATCGGGTTGATCTCATCGTTTGTCCTCTCTGTCTAATTAGTTACGCATTTTTGTTCTCTATTGATGTTTCGGGCATTCGTTTCGCTACATGGTAGAGTGGAGTCCGTATGTGCTTCACCAAGGCACTGGGGAAAGGGAGATGTATGAGCCATGGACGCAGACGTCAGGAAGTTAAAAATCGATCCAGGCCGGCGTTTAGGGAGACGGCGGGGCCAGGGGATGGTTGAGTATCTTCTGGTTCTCACGGTCGTGGTGAGCACGACCGTCGTGGTCATGAAAACAATTTCTACGGCAACTGCGTGCCTGATCAACAGCATGGTCAGCAACATCCAGTCCGTCACCAACGTGACGTGCGGCGGAAATTGAAGTTGCAATGAGTCCTCAGGCGGGGCAGGGTTTGATGGAATATCTGCTGGTCGTCGTGGTCGTGTTCACAGCGGTATTAGGATTTGCCGTAGTCTACGGAGGGGGCCTCAATGCGATGCAGACAGCTTTGAGTAATTCGATCAGCCAAATTATCCAGAGCGCGCCGAATTGAATGTCCGTGCGCTGTAAGATAGAGATAGATACGGAATCAGTTTTGCGTCCAGTGAATTCAGTCTTAGAATTCACACGACTATAGAAAGCGACAGGAGGAATTAACATGAAACGTCAGTCAGGACAGGGGTTGTTGGAGTATTTGTTGATCGTCGCGGTTGTGGTTATCGCCGTGGTTGCGTTCGCCACTGTTTTCAAGGCCGGCGCAAACAGTGCGACGACGACGATGAGCACGCAGATTCAGAGCGCACTCACCGGCGCGAATTGATTTTGCATAAAGCGTTTGGCCGTTCAGCATTCGCGCATCCCGCGCGAATGCTGAACGGGCTGTAGGTCAATCAGAGTCCGGATGGTCAAACGAGGTGGTTCAGGTGAACTCCAAAAATCAGGATCGGCCGGGTGACGTCAAGCGCGGACAGGCTGTGCTCGAAATGCTTTTTGTTTTGCCGTTCATCCTCGTTCTGATCATGGTGGTTGCGGAGTTTGGCATCTATTTCTACAGATGCAATGTTCTTGAGAACACCGCCCAGACCGCCGGCCGGCTGGCGGCCCGGGGCGCGACCAAGACGGAAATTCAGACTTACCTCACCCAGCAGATTTCCACATTCAGCCCTTCGCTGACCGTCGCGAACAATTCGGGCGTGACCATCACAAGCTGGAGTCCCGACACGTCGATCCAGCTGACGATCACGGCGACCGTCACCCCGGTCATGAATATCGCTCCGTTGAACATCTTCGGCAACAGTGCGACGCTTTTCCCAAGCTCATTCACCCTCAAATCCGTCAAGACGGTCTTTGTGGAGTGAGTGGCTGTGACCCTCAGCCCTTCCCGGTCAAATCCGAAATCCGTCGAGCTGGGCGCCGTCGTCATCCCCTTTGTCATCGCCCTCCTCAGCGTCATCACCATTTTGGGCATGCTCACCGAGTCGGCTCTTGTGATCCATGCCCGGCATAAACTTTTCAACGGCGGCGAAACCGCCCTGTTGGCCGCCGCCAGTCTCTACCCCGACTATAAAACAAATTCCACCACCCAGGCTCAACTGAATACTCTCGTAAAAAACAGCTACTGCACGAATAATTTTCTGGATGCTTCGAACACCAGCCTCGATTTCAGCCAGATCGCCAGTAATACACTCATTCTCACTTCATCCAAATCCGTCAAGGTTTTCTTCTTCCAGAACTATTCGCTGACCGTCCAGTGCAAACTGGCCGCGTCCGTTCCCCGGCCCGCCGACGGCGTCGGCGGTGTCGCGCCGCTGGCCGTGCAGGTATTCCCCTACGTGCAGGGGACGTCGTACGTTATCAAGGACGGCGGCGGGGCGGGCAGTAACGGCAACTACGGCGCGCTTTCGCTTAGTGGCACCGGCGCAAGCGACTTTGAAAACGATCTTAAATACGGCTACAGCGGGACGATCAGCATCGGACAGTCTCTGACGACGAAGCCGGGGAATATGGACGGGCCGACGGGGGATGCCGTCGACTATCGGCTGGCCCATAACGGCGAAGTCGTGATCGTCGTCATGACGCTTGACGACCCCAGCGGCCGTGACAGCATCACCGTTTACGGCTTTGCCGCGTTTCAAATCACCGGCGTGGACAGCCACGGCGCCATCACCGGTAAATTCATCGATTATCGAGTTTCGGCCGCCACAGCCAGCGCCACGGCGCCGGACTCCGGGGTTTACACCAAGGCCAAACTGATCTACAACTGAATGATGCAGAATGATGGAGAATACTGAAGAAGATTGGAGAATTCGTGATTGTGCGATCTGGTGATTTGGAGAGGATTTATTGGATGCAGATTCCTCTTGCGCTTCTGATGATGTTCGCCGTTCCCGCGTCGTCCGGCCAGTCCGCGAATTCCACGATCAACGTCGCGATCGGAGAATTCAAGACGGTGGACGTCGAGTCCGACATCTCCCGGATCGCCGTGGCGGCGCCGCAGATCGCCGACTACACGGTCGTGTCGAAACGCGAACTCCTCATCAACGGCAACCGGGCCGGCCGGACCAGTTTGAAGATATGGACCGTGGGCGGCCTTCTCGCCTACATGATCGACGTCGGCGACGGCCGGCATGCGAAATCGGATACATCCGTCGGCATTGACGCCATCAATGCGAAAGTCCAGAAGATCGTCCATAATCCTTCGGTGATTGTCAGCCGGACCGATCGGGGATACATCGTCAGCGGGCAAGTGGAGACGGAGGCGGAACTGAAGAAAGTGGAAAAGATCGTCAAGGCCTACGCGGCAGGCGCCGACCAGGATGTGACCAATGTCCTCGACATTCGAAAGCGTCCGCGGCAGGTAAAGTTGAAGGTGCGGGTCATGGATATATCCGAAAAGGCCAGCAAGAGTTATGGAATTGACTGGGGGTCATTCCAGTATAGTGACTTTACCGGAGTCGGCACCAGTAACGCCTATCGCACCGAATACATCATGAACGGAACAAAACAATCGAGCACGTTTCCCCGGATCGTCGCGCCGCTTCGAAAGAGCCATCCGTTCACCGTCGCCGATCCCTTCATGGTGCAGATCAAATACCTGATCGACAGCGGCGTCATCCGGCTCCTGTCCGCGCCTGACATCGTCGCCCTGTCCGGCGCAAAAACCGACATCGTGATCGGGGGACAGATCCCCGTACCGTCGTCAACGTCGTCGGGCGGAACGACACAGACCTCGATTGAATGGAGAGATTACGGCATTAAAATGACGCTTGAGCCGAACATCGTCGAACAAAATCGCGTGACGGCCAAAATATACGTGGAGGTCTCGAGTCTCGATAATTCCAACGCCATCACCATTTCGGGAAGCCTCATCCCGGCGATGAAACTCACGCAGGCCACAAGCGAGATCAATACGGAGTCCGGAAAGACCGTTTTCCTGAGCGGTCTGAAACAGGAAAAGAACACTCGAAACGTCGTTGGACTTCCGGGCCTGGCGGAGTTGCCGGTCGTCGGGGGGTTGTTTGGAACCCATACCAAAGTGCTGGAGGCGTCCGACCTGATCATCAGCGTGACGCCGGAGATCATCGAAGAGGGAGAGGGGGGCGGCAAGGAGTGAAGGACAGACACACCGTTCTCTTCATCGGCCGGGGCGCGACGCTGGACGGGCTGAAGGGGCATTTTCAGAACATCAAAAATCTGGACGTCCACCATGTGGAGGCTGGGTCCCTGGAAGAAATGAAGACCTCCGCCGACGACATCGTGATTGTCGAACACATCGGCAACCACGACAACACCTGCGCCATCCTCGAAGAAATCGGCACCCGTCTTCCCGACAGCATCGTGCTTCTGCACACCGCGGAAAAAACGCCGACGGACAAACTCATCCAGTTCATGAATCACGGCACACGGGACATTTTCACCAACGACGATAATCCCGAACAGGTTCTGCGCAAGGCGATTCTCCTGGTGGAACGCAGGATCGGCGCCAAGCAGGGCGAAATCGCGCGGGCCGGGAGGGTGATTTCCCTTTTCAGTTCGAAAGGCGGCATCGGCAAAACGTTTCTGGCGGTCTGCGTGGGCCGCCTCCTCGGTCAGGTCTCGGAATTTCGGACGATTCTCGTCGATCTCGACCTTCAGTTCGGCGACGTCGATCTTTACCTGAACGCCAACAGCGCGCAGACGATCGGAGAACTGATCGACGAGGCTCACAACAATAACAACCGGATCACCGATTTCATCCTCGACAACCACATTCACAAACTGAGTCCCAGTCTGCATTTCTTGTCCGCGCCGCTTTCGCCGGAAAAGGGCGACTCCATCACCGGGCAGGACATCGCGGGATTGATCAAGATGCTGAAAAAACGCTATGATTTTGTCGTTCTCGACACCGCCACCGCCCTGAACGAAGCCACGCTGACCGCATTCGACAAATCCGACCGGATTTTTGTCGTGATCAATGACGAACTCGCATCCGTCAAGAACGCCGGACAGACGATCCAGCTTTTGAAAAAGCTGAACTACAACGAGGACAAATTCGATTTTCTGATCAATCGCCATACCAAAAACTACCCGATCTCGGAGGATTTGCTGGTCAAGACATTGACCCGCAAACCCTACGCGCGCATTCCGGCGTCGGAATCAATCGCCAAATCGCTCAATGAGGGAGCCGACTTCGTTGAAAAAAACAAGGATGATCCCGCCGTCCAGGGAGTCCGGCTGTTCCTCGGCAAATTGGCTACGGAATGGGATATCCCGTTCGGGCCCCGCGATCAGAAGAAAAAAACCGGGCTGGCCGGCATGTTTTTCAAGAGTTCCGCGTAGGCCGCCATGTCACTTCTTGCCAGACTGAAAGGAGGCCAGCCCGAGGCCAAGCCGACTGCCGAGGCGATTGGTCCGGCCGAACCCGCGCCGGCCGCCGAGGCGGCTGCGCCCCAGCAGGATCCGTTCAAGACCCATCTTCATCACCGGCTGATCGAAAAATTTCAGAAGGAACAGATGGACGGACCGAAGATGAACAACCGGGAATTCATGCGGGGAAAAATCGCGGCCGAAGTCAGCGCGCTGATTGAACAGCAGAAGAAAACATTCACGCCAAACCAGGTAACGGTGCTGGTCGACGAAATGGTCAACGAGATGGTGGGGTTGAGCATTCTCGAGCCGCTCCTGAAGGATGACGCCATTTCGGAAATCATGACGGTCGGGCCGGATTTGATCTACATCGAACAAAAAGGCCGGCTGACCAAGAGCGGCCTGCGATTTCGGGACAACGATCACCTGATGCACGTCATCGAACGAATCGTCACGCCGCTGGGCCGGCGTATCGACGAAAACAGTCCCATGGTTGACGCCCGCCTGCCCGACGGATCGCGCGTCAACGCGGTCATTCCGCCCGTGGCTTTAAAAGGCGCCGCTCTGACGATCCGGAAATTTTCAAAAAAGAAGCTGGATATCGAGGATATGATTCGATTCGGCACGGTTGACGAGCGGATGGCGAAGTTTCTCAATTACGCCGTGAAAGGCAAGCTGAACATCGTCGTGTCCGGCGGCACCGGCTCCGGAAAAACAACGACGCTCAATATCCTCTCCTCCTTCATTCCCAACGACGACCGCGTGGTCACCATCGAAGACGCCGCGGAACTGCGGCTCTCGCAGGAACACGTGGTGTCGCTGGAAACCAAGCCGGCCCGCAGCGCGGACGGCGTGTCGGTCACCATTCGCGATCTCGTCAAAAATGCCCTGCGCATGCGGCCCGACCGAATCGTCGTCGGCGAGTGCCGGGGCGGCGAGGCGCTCGACATGCTTCAGGCCATGAACACGGGCCATGACGGATCGCTCACCACCGGCCACGCCAATTCGCCGCGCGACATGCTGGCACGTCTCGAAACGATGGTTCTCATGGCCGGGATGGATCTTCCCGTCCACGCCATCCGGGCCCAGATCGCCGGCGCGGTCGACATGATCGTTCAGCAGAGCCGGCTCAAAGGCGGAACCCGCAAGATCACAAAGTTGACGGAGGTGCAGGGCATGGAGGGCGACACGATCATCCTTCAGGACATTTTTGAATACGTCCAGACCGGATTCGACAACCAGGGCCACATTCAGGGCTACTTCTCGGCCACCGGACTCATTCCGAAATTCGTGGACAAAATCGAAACGCAGGGAATCAAAATCGATTACAGCATATTCGAGAAAGAGAAAAAATCATGATCAACAAAAAAGCCGTCCTCATCGCGTTGTTGGTGAGTTTTGCGGCCGCCTGGATCGCCTATGCCGTATTGAAAGGCGGAATCTCCATGCCCTTCTTGCGCGCCAAGCCTTCGGAGGGGAGGGAGATTCTTGTCGCGGCAACCGATATACTGCAGCGGCAGGCGCTCTCGGAAGTCATGTTCGTGCGGCAGATGGTTCCACTGACTCTGTACAATCAGAACATGGTCTCGCAGTTCGATCCCAAAACCGCCTATTACGCCGCCTCTCCCATCGCCCGGGGCGAAATTCTCTACGCCGACAAACTCGGGCTTGTCGATCAGGAGCCCGAATTGTCGTACATGGTCGACTGGACCCAGGGGTGCGTCAGCATCAACGTCAACGCCGCGTCGGGCGTTTCGGGACTGATCAAACCAGGCGATTACGTGGACGTGTATGCGACGTTCACGTTTCCGAAGGATGAAGTGGAAGCCAAACCGGTGAGTGAACGGGTCTACAACATGACCAAACGGATTTTGGCGGGCTTGAGAGTCGTCGCGACGGATATCGAAGCGCTTCAGCCGGTCATCGGAGGTCCGACTATTAACCGGGTGCGCACGCCGGGCGACGTCAAGCGGGTCACGCTTGCGGCAAGTACATCCGACATCGAAAAACTCATTTTGGCCTACAACAAGGCTGAAATTCATCTTGCGCTGATCAGCGACGCCATCATCAAAAAGAACGAAAAAATGAAATACGACACCGGACACATCAAGATCGAGTGCGTCCGTGGCGAGCAATCCGAAGAGGTTTACGTCGAGCGCTAATTCGAATACATGGAAATCCTGGTATTCCTGCTCGCACCGGTTCTGGTCGTCACCGTCGTCTGGATCATTCTGCGCCAGCGCGAATCCGGCCCCTTGAAACGTCTGGGACGCTATGTCCACACCGCCGCGGCGCATACGATATCGAAAAAAAAGACGGGAGACATTTACGCAAAGCTGGACCAGAGGATGGACAAGGTCCCCGTGCTCAAGACGGCCTTCAACGCCATTGACCGGACGTTGACCGTGGCGAACGTGCCGGTGAAAACTTCGGAATTTCTAATCAGCATTCTGGTGCTGATGGTCATTTCGCTTATTGTCCAGATTTATTTGTCGGGCGGCGCGGGTCCAGCAAGTCTCGCCGCCATTATCGGATCGCTTGTCATGCCGTTCGTCTTCCTGAATCTCTACATTCATCTCCGGCTGTCAAAAATGCGGAAACAGCTCAAACTCTGCATTTCCCTGCTCGCAAACAACATGAAAGCCGGCAACAGTTTTATTCAGGCCATGCGCAGCGTCGCGGGCGACCTCGATGAACCTCTGGCCGGCGAGTTTAAAATGCTTCTCAACGAAAACGGTCTTGGCCTCCCCATCGAGGACGCGTTGAACAACATGGCCAGGCGCGTTCCCTGCAGTGAAATGCAGGCGCTGGTGCGCGGCGTGATTCTCCAACAGCAGACCGGCTCGAACCTCGTCCATATCCTGAACACCATTTTTCAGACGCTCCAGGACCGGGAGGAAATGCGCAACAAAATCAGTGTGCTGACGATTCAGGGTAAAATTTCCGGCGTCGTCTGCATCTCGGTTCCGTTTTTCATGTACCTGCTCATGAGCAAGGCCCAGCAGGGTTACTCGGACGTCATGTTGAACACTCAATCGGGTCATTATCTGCTTATCGCCTGCGCCTTTTTGATGGTCCTTGGATCAACCCTGATTTACAAAATCGTTTCGTTCAAATTTTAAGCCATGCCCCCGTCACTCTCTCGCACCGGATGCATACATCCGTGGTATTCATCCGATGCGGCTCCGGGGACTATACATCCCTGATATGGAATTCACGATTGCCGCCTGGATTTTCATCGCTGTTTTTTCCGGCGTCACGATTGTCAGCGTCGTGGAGGAACGCCAGAAAGCGGACATCGCATCCCGATTTTCCAGGTACCTCTCCTTCCATGAGGGCCCCCGGAAGGAGCGCATCAACACGACGTTTCAGCAGAGAATCATCCAGCCGGTATTGGACAAAATGCAGGCGGTGATCTCGACCCGCATTTCGGATACCATGAACCAGAAAATTCGACAGAGAATCCTGAACGCCGGTTATCCCCTCCGGATGACCGCGGAGGAATTTTTGATCAAGAATATCTGCGTCGTCCTGCTGGCGACAGGGGGCGTGGCCGGATGCTGTTTTTTGTATTTTCATCTCGACGCGGGCCGCGGATTGTACATGACATTCATGGGCGCCTTTGTATTCGGCGTGGCGGCGAAGTACGCGCTGGAGGCCCGCATCACGAAACGCAAGGCGGCCATCGAACGGGAACTTCCGGAAATCCTCGACTATCTTCAGGTCGGCGTTCAGGCCGGATTGAGCATCGACAATGCGATTGACCGGATCGTCGGCGAATCGTCCAACAAGCAGATCATGGCCTACGAATTCAAAATTTATCTGCATGACATTAAAATGGGCCTCCCGCGCGCGCAGGCTCTTCAACAGCTCTACTACCGCACGCAGTCCAAATCCGTCAAGAATTTTTCCGATGGGATCATCCAATCCGTGAAAACCGGAATGGCTCTGGGCGACGTTCTGCAGGTCATTCGCCGGGACATCTATGACGCGATCCGGACGGAAGCCGAAAAGAGGGCGGTCAAGGCCCCCGTGGTCATGATGATCCCGCTCATCCTGTTCATCTTTCCCACCGTCTTTCTCATCACCGTCGGGCCGACGATCCTGATCATGATACAAGAAATGAAGAAGTTTTAGCCGCTTCAATGATGAAGGCTCAATGTTCAACTCTCAATGCTCAATGCTCAAGTTTTCAAACTTGAAAATTGAGAGTTGAGCCTTGGTCCCCAACAATTACGATTTGCCCGGCGTCACCATCACAGTCCGGCGAGCGGACGGATTCTTTGCGCGACTTGGGGGCCTGATGTTCGAACGTCCGATCGGCCCCGATGTCAGTTTGTGGATCAACCCCTGCCGCGGCATCCACACGTTCTTTATGCGGTTTTCGATCGACGTGATTTTCCTGAACCGCGATCTGAAAGTCGTAAAACTTTACCCGAATCGGCAGCCGAACCATCTTGGCCCTTTTTGCCGCGGCGCCGAGTCCGTCCTGGAGTGCGAGGCAGGCTTCATCGCCCGAACCGGCATCACGACAGACCACATGCTGGAATTTGACGCGGATCGCACCGCCGCAAGGCTTCGAAGATGTTAGGCGTTTTCCGGCGTCCGCGCAGTCCCGGAACGACCTGCCTGTATCTTCTGCTCGCCTGCCTCTTCATTTTTTATGCCACCGTCCCCTGTTCCCCGCATGTTCAGGCGTGGTACATGCAAAAGTTTCATCCGGGACGCATGCCCTTTCTCGTCTGGGCGCCGATGCAGCTTGTGCCGTCCATGTACAGCTTTGAAAATCGGTTGGAAATCAAATCGAGCCGGGGAAATTCGACTGTCTGGACGAATCACTATCCGATGCATTTCCTGTTTTTCCGGTTTGACCGATCCGTTATGAAAGCGGGCGGACCGTACGATGTGGAACTAATTTCCCAATACCGGGATGTGATTCTCAAAACCCGCTATCGTGTGCTGTGGTCTGGCAATGCGTTTGATGTGACGCGTTCCGTGGATGGAGAATAGCCCAACGAGAGCGTTTCGGCTCTTCACCATGTTCTGGCTTGCCGGCTGGTACTTGAAGGCGTGGCTTTTCGTCGTTTATCTGTACAGAGTGATCGAAACCGAACCCTGGTCATTTGATTTCTTTCCCCCCATTTTTCGTTCGCCCGCAACCGCCCAATTGTTTTATGCTCTGCCGATGCTGGCCGGCGGCATTTTTTTGACCCGGAATATTGCCTATTATCGGTTCAGCGCATGGATCATGATTCTATCTTCAGCTGTTCTGGCCGTGCATCAAGACACCCATAATGACGCGACGTTTGTCACGTCGTTCTGGTCGGGAGTGTGGGCGCTGTGGTTGATCAGCCAAGCCGACGAGCCAGCCGCGGTTCTATCCGTTCATGCGAAGACTTTGGCGGCGCTGATCGTCGGAATGATTTTTGCCGGCGGATTCGTTGGAAAATTGACGTGGCAGTATTGGAATGGAACTGCTCTGACCCATATTTTCGGCGCGTATGAGGCCGGCATGTTGGCGGAGTGGATCAAACATTTGCCGGTGTCGGAACACGCTACGACCTTTCGCGCTCTGTCGCGGATGTTAATCGTCTGCGAAGGGTTACTGTCCCTGTCGCCATTTTTCCCCTGTCAATTTTTGGTATGCGCCTGCGTGCCGCTCCTGCTCGCCTTCGCGCTGACCAACACCATCTGGATTTATTCGGTTTTGATGTGCCTGATCGGGATGGTTTTTGCCACGCGGCTTATTGATTCGGAAATTCGATAAATTTTAAACTGGGGCGCCAGGATTCGAACCTGGGAATGGTAGCTCCAAAGGCTACTGCCTTACCGCTTGGCGACGCCCCAATCCGGCTGACGGATTTATTGTTGTTTTAAGGCGCGGGAGATCGGCGGCAGGGCGACGACTTTGACGGCGGAGGGAGAAATCGGTTTGCCCCGGCTGTTCAAAAGATAATCAAGCCAGCCGAGCTGTCGGGCGCGGTCGAACGATACGACGACGGACGGCACATACTCCGGCTCGTAGGGCTCCCACAACAACTTCAATCCAAGTTCCCAGTGGAACCGGTTGCCTTTTTTTGCGTTGCAGGGCCGGCAGGACGCCACCGTATTCTGCCAGGAATTCCAAGGGGCGTAGACATTCTGAAGGCGCGACGCCGGAACCTCATAGGGCCGCCGCAAATCACGCGGACACTCATACCACCGGGACCGGGGAACGATGTGATCGCAGTCCAGATCGTCGATCCGCCGGCGCGTGCCGCACCACGCGCACGTCTGGTCGTCGCGGTAGAGAACCTTGAGCCTGGACCATGCGGGATTGGACGGCATGCCGGAAAACCCGACAAGACGGATGACCCGGGGCAGAGGAAATCTCAAAAACTGCGATCGAATCGGCTCGTTTTCCTCACCCGAGATGATATCCGCCTTCTGCGTTACGACGAGGCACAGAGCCTCGAAGGCTTTAACAATCGAAACCGGCAGATACGCGCTGTTGAGAACCAGAGCGGGCTGCAGGAGAACCGGAGGCATCATCTGTGTCTGCATAGAAGGACAGTCTACCGTGCCGGCCGGAGACTTTCAAGAGATATCAGGCGGCGGGGGGCATGGGATTCGGCGGATGCGGCGCCACGGAAATGAATTTTTTGTATTCGGCCAGAACGGCCTGCTCGACTTTCCGGCGGGTCGCCAGATTCAACGGATGCGCAACATCCTTTACTTCCCCGTCCTTGGTCTTGCGTGACGGCATCATCACTCCAAGACCGCGGATCGTGTCGACGATGCGAATGTTGTGGACCGCGAAAGCCTGATCAAATGTGATCGACGCCCACGCGAGAAGATTCTCCTTCGCGTTGGGATCCATCTCCCGGTTGACTTTCTTGATGCGAACCTCCGTGACTTCCACGAGCATCTCACCCCCTTGACACACATCCCGCATATCCCGCAATCTATCGCATCACATCCACTCCCCGGCGCGCGAATCGCGCCTCGATACCCGCGGCACGACCGGCCGCTGATTGAATGATCTTCAAGTCTACACCCGTTTTCGGAATGACAAAAAACGCCGAGCCACTTCCGCTCATCGCCGAATATCCCAGAGGCGACAGGCGGTCCGCCAACTGCGCCATTTCTCCATGCGCAAGGCACGCCTGCGATTGAAAATCATTCGGGCACTGCGGCGGTGTTAGTTTGTGATGAATTCCCCAATCCACTGCTTTAAGGCTATGGGCAGAAACGGCCTTTGTCAAGTTTTTCCGGCGGGGAAGTCGGTCAAGGGCATCGTAGGCCTCTTTTGTGGAAATCCGGATATTCGGCAAGACAAGGAAAACACGGTATGCCGGAAACGGACGACGCCTGAGAAGGCATTCGCCAAGACCCCGGCCCAGGGCGGTGCCGCCCGTCAAACAAAAAGGAACATCGGCGCCGACCTCGCGGGCGATGGCCGCGCGCGAGCACCGCAACGCGCGGACACCGAGTAGCTGCGCCGCGCCGATCAGAAATGCGGCCGCGTCAGCGCTGCCGCCGCCCAGGCCTGAACCATGCGGAATTTTTTTATGCAGAGTCACTTCCCAGCGGTCATCCCGCGCCTCGGGATGTCGCCGGCAAAAATAGGCGTAGGCCTTGGAAATGGTGTTGCGCGAGTCGGCCGGAACCGTCGGATCGTCCACGTCGATCCGAAGGCCGCCCGCGGACTGTCCTGTCCGGCGGCGAATGCACAGATGATCGGCCGTTGAAATGGATTGAAACAGCGTGACGATGCCGTGGTATCCGTCCCGTCGGCGCGGACCAACACGTAACAAAAGATTGATTTTGGCATGCGCGCGAAGGTGCAGAACGCCGTCCTGTTTCATTCCGAATACTCCGGCAGGCAACTACGGTTGAGACGGCGCCGGAAGATTTCGCAGTTTGGTTTCGACGGAGCTGTTCTGATTTTTTTCAAGCGAACGAAGATATGAATTCTGGGCGTCCTGAATCGATCCCATGGCGGCATGGACGTCTCCGAGATGTTCGAGGATGATCGGATCCGGCAGAATTTTTGACGCGCGGTCGAGAAATTCCAGCGCAAGCCTGAGTTTGCCCTTTTTGAAATAGACCCAGCCGAGGCTGTCCAGGTAGTAGGCGTTCGCCGGTTCCTTCTCAAGAGCCTTCTTCAGCAATCGTTCCGCCTCGGACAGCCGAACGCCTTTTTCCGCGAACATGTAGCCCAGATAGTTGAGGGCATCGGTGTTGGTCGGATCGACGGTCAGCAGGGATTCAAATGTGCGCTCGGCCTGATCGAACTGGCCAAGCCGGTGCTGAAGTTCGCCGACTGTGAAGAGGACCTGGGCATTTTTGGAATCGAGCCGCAGGGACTCCCTGAGCGCCTTCAGCGCACGGGTGTCGTCTTTCATCGCCAGATACGTGAATCCGATGAGCGTCTGAATCTCGGGATTGTTGCGCATGCGCTTGGCGGCCTCGCCAAACTGTTCGATGGCCTCCGCGTGCCGGTTTTGTTTCAGCTCAATATAGCCGATCTGAACGTAAGGCTGGCCGAGTTCCGGAAAATCTTTGGCAAGTGCCAAAAAAATCCCGCGGGCCTCGTCATCCCGTTCGGAGTCGACGAGGAGCTGGCCGAGTCGATATCTGTTCTGCAGGGCGGCCGGAGAGACCCGGGCCAGCCGGCGGCGCACGTCAATCGCGGTCGGCGTATCCTGCATCAATTCCGCCAGACTTGCGCGCTGGGCCAGGGCTTCCGTATTCTCCGGATCGACATCCAAAAACCGGTCGTAGTAGGACGCGGCCGCCTCGGATTTTCCACGCTGTTCCTCGAGAATCGCGATGGTGAACAATCCCAGGCGGTTCTGCGGATCCACGTCGAGCAATTTTCTCAGGATTGATTCCGCCTCGTCCATCTTCCCGCCGTCGAGGAGCGCGACTGCGTATCGCGTGAGACCCTCGGGATCCGAGGGATTCCGCTCAATGTATTTTTTGAACGACTCGATCGCGCGCGGCGTCAATCCCTGTTTCAACTGGAGATTCCCCAGCTGATAAAGCGCTTCATCGTCCGCACCGCCGATGTTGAACGCCTTCATCAGGGCTTCTTCCGCTTTCTCGTTCTCACCGCGGACGAGATAAATTTTCCCGAGCAGGAAATAGACGGACGGTTTGGGAGGATAATGTTGAATCAAATATCGAAGCGCTTCTTCGGCGCGGGTCAGGTGACCGGCGTAGGCCATCGACTCGGCGTAAAGCCGCCGCGTTTCCATGCTGTCCATGCCTCCGGAAATCGCCTCCTGCGCGGCCGATGCAGCCTCGTCGTAATGCCCGCCTTCGAACGAATAGACGGCCCGGCTCCAGGCCATGAGCGACTGGGGAGACGGAGGGTTGGACGAAGACGGCAAAGACGGGATAGGAGGTGGAGCCGGAACACTGCTCCGGGCCGGGGCGTGCGATGCGGTAACGCAGCCCAATGGGACCCATGCAAGGAGGCTGACACCCGCCAGAGCGGCGATCTGACTGATGCGCATGTTGAAACGGAAACTCATCCTGAATCCATTATCCCGGATTGAGAATGAGATGCAACATTTTTATTTTTTCTTCGCTGGCTTGTCGACGACCACGACGGCATACCGCACATACAGGTTGTCCGCATCGACGGCAGCGCCGAAGCGCGTATCGGCCGCCTCGCCATGCCAGATGTCGTCATTGGCATTGTGGGGTCCGACGACCTGTTCAGAGTTTCCCCGCGAGATGATCCACACCACGTCGCGGATGTTGCTCGAATCATCGTCCGGCGTCAGACGCCGCTTGTCGCCCTCGCGCTTCGTGACATAGAGAATCCGGCAATTGATTGGCGTATCGGAAATCTGCGAGGGAAATCTGCTGTCGACGAAAATATTGCCGTAGGCCGGCTGACTGCGCGAGAGATCCAGTCGCCAATTTTCCGGCAGGCGCGGCATGCGAATGCTGATGTTCCGCATGCCGTCGTACGGGTCATCGTTATCGACCCAGATCGTAAAAACAATCCGCTGTCCGACTTTGTATCCTCTCCTGGGCGGGACCGGGTTGGCGGCGCTGTCGAAGCGGGCCTGAAGCCCAAGCCCGACGACGTCGACGGACGGCGGCTGCACAGACTCTTTTTCGACCGGCGGATCGGGGAACTGGTCCGCGCGGGCGATCGTAACGACAGGAAAAATCAGAACGGCGACGAGCAGACTGCGTGAGAACATCAAGAACGGGCGGTAAGCCGCGAAAGATTTAGACGAAGCTGCGCCCTGGCGTATGCGGAACGTGCGCGATCCAGATCCGTCCCGCGCTCGTGAGACTTGATCCGGCCCGATGCGCGTTTGCGGGCTTCGTCGGCGCGTGCGGCGTCGATTTCCTCCGGGAATTCCACCGTGCGGGCGATGACGGTCACGCCTTCCGGCAGGACTTCCGCATAACCGCCGGTGAGAGCGAATGCCCGTTCTTTCCCGTCCGGCACGCGAAAATTTCCGGCGCCAACATGGAGAATCGCCAAAAGCGGCGCGTGGCCGGCCAGCACGCCGAAATGTCCGGACTGACCGGGAAGGCGGACGTGCTCGACCTCGCCGTTAAAGAGCTCCCGATTCGGAGTGACGAGACGCAGAGGAAAATGCTTCATGGAAGAGTCATGATCCGCTTAACATTTCCTTCGCCCGGACCTCCGCCTCCTCGATGCCGCCGACCATATAAAATGCCTGCTCGGGCATCTCGTCGCATTCCCCGGAAACAATTTTTGCGAATGCTTTGACGGTGTCGCCAATGCGAACAAATTTGCCGGGTGTTCCGGTGAATTCCTGCGCGACAAAAAATGGCTGGGACAGAAACCGCTGGATTTTGCGGGCGCGGGCGACGGCGAGTTTGTCTTCTTCGGCAAGCTCGTCCATGCCCAAAATCGCGATGATGTCCTGCAAATCCTTGTATCGCTGCAACACCTGCTGGACGTCCCGGGCAACCTTGTAATGTTCCTGGCCGACGACGGCGGGATCGAGGAGCCGCGACGTGGAGTCGAGCGGATCGACCGCCGGATAAATGCCCAGCTCCGCAATCTGACGCGAGAGAACCGTCGTGGAGTCAAGGTGGGCGAACGTCGTAGCCGGAGCAGGGTCAGTCAGGTCGTCGGCCGGAACGTAAATGGCCTGGACCGACGTGATGGAGCCGCGCTTGGTCGACGTGATGCGCTCCTGAAGGTTGCCGACGTCGGTGCCGAGCGTCGGCTGATATCCGACAGCTGACGGCATGCGGCCAAGGAGCGCTGACACTTCGGAGCCGGCCTGGACGAACCGGAAAATGTTGTCGACGAACAGGAGGACATCCTGATTTTCCTCGTCACGGAAATATTCGGCGCAGGTGAGTCCGGTGAGGGCAACGCGAAAACGGGATCCCGGCGGCTCGTTCATCTGGCCGAAAACCATCGTGGTCTTGTCCAGAACTTTGGACGCCTGCATTTCAAGCCAGAGATCGTTGCCTTCGCGCGTGCGTTCGCCAACGCCGGCAAAGACGGAAAATCCTCCATGTTCACTGGCGACGTTCCGGATGAGTTCCATGATCAGAACAGTCTTGCCGACGCCGGCGCCGCCGAAGAGGCCGACTTTTCCGCCTTTCGGATAAGGCGCGAGAAGATCAATGACTTTGATGCCTGTTTCAAACATCTTGGTCTGCGTTTCCTGCTGGTCGAGCGGGGGCGCTTCGCGATGGATGGGCCAGCGGGCGTCAGGGTTGGCAATCTCGCCGCGCTTGTCGATCGGCTCTCCGAGCACGTTGACAACGCGGCCAAGCGTGGCGCGGCCAACCGGAACCGTAATGGGCCCGCCGGTATCCTCCACCGGCATGCCCCGGACCAGCCCATCGGTCGAAGACATGGCAACGCCCCGGACGGTGTTGTCGCCGATGTGCTGCATTGCCTCGATCGTCAGATGTATTTTTTTCTCCGGCAGATTGATTTTCAGCGCGGAGTACAATTTCGGAAGCATGTCCGGCGGAAACTCGACGTCCACCACCGGTCCGGTCACCTGTTTCACAAATCCTTTTGACATATCGTGTCTTCCTCCTCGGTCAGAGTGATATCATGATATCATGATATATATCATGATATCATGATATCACTTTGTTTCCCGGTCACGCGCCCGCGTCCCGGCTGCAGCCGCCTCTCCTACTTCAACGCCTCCGCCCCGCCTACGATTTCGGCGAGCTCCTTCGTGATGCCCGCCTGACGCGCGCGGTTGTACAGAAGCGTCAGATCGGCCCGAAGATCCACGGCGTTATCGGCGGCATTCTCCATGGCCTGCATTCGCGCCGCCTGCTCGGCCGAATATGATTCAAGAAATATCGTGAAAATCTGAACTTCCATGTGCTGCTTGATCAGGTTCGTCATGATCTCCTCCGGATCATCTGGTTCGTAGATGTAATCGGACCGGTGGGCCGGCGGAAGATCAGCGGGAGAAAACGGCAGAAGTTTTTCGACCACTAATTTCTGGGCGACCGCCGATTTGAACTCATTGTAGATCACGTACAGCGCCGAGGGCAGATTTCGCAAATAGTCGTCGACCAGATTCGTGGCCACCTGTGCGCCGTTGGCAAATTCGAGCGTGCGGAAAAAATCCTGCATCGAGCCGAACGTTTCCACCGGATGGACCTTGAAATACCCGAGAGCCTTGCGTCCCACCAGATAAAACCGGATCGGCGCATCGCTCTCATGCTCCTCGATGAACCGACGCGTCCTGCGAAAAATCTGAGCGTTGAAAGAGCCGCATAACCCCCGGTCGGCACTGACAACCAGGCACGCAATACCCTTTCCGGGCGGATTGGGACGGAGGAGGGGGTGCAAATCGGACGGAACGCGCGCGGCGACCGACGCCATGACCGACCGAAGATGCCGGGCGTACGGCCGGGCCGCCATCATTCGCTCCTGCGCTTTGCGCAGTTTCGCCGCCGCCACCATCTTCATCGCACGGGTGATCTGCTCAATGTTCTTGACCGCGCCGATGCGTTTTTTAATGTCGCGCAGCGTGGCCATCCTACGCCGCCTGCGAGCGACCGGCGTTGAACGACCGGATCGCCTCATCGATCTGGCCGCGGATCTGATCCGCGAGTTCCTTTTTTTCTGTAATCGTTTTCGGAATGTCCGGGTGGGACCGCTTGACATACTGAACGAAATCATCTGCAAACGGGCGGATCTTGTCGAGCGGGACATCGTCCAGGTGGCCATTCACGCCGAGGTAAATTCGGAGAACCTGTTCGGCCAATGGAAGCGGCGCGTAGAGACCCTGTTTGAACAGATCGACCAGCCGTTCGCCCCGATTCAGCGTGGCGCGGGTGGTCTTGTCCAGTTCCGTTCCGAACTGCGCGAACGCGGCGAGTTCCCGGTACTGGGCCAGATTCAACCGGAGGCGGCCGGCCACCTGTTTCATGGCCTTGGTCTGAGCGTTCCCGCCTACGCGGGACACCGACAGACCAACATTGATGGCGGGTCTCACGCCGGAATAAAACAAATTTGCTTCGAGAAAAATCTGCCCGTCGGTAATCGAAATGACGTTGGTCGGAATGTAGGCCGAAATATCGCCGGCCTGGGTTTCGATGATCGGCAGAGCCGTGAGACTGCCGCCGCCCATCTGATCGTTTAATTTGGCCGCGCGCTCAAGCAGACGCGAGTGGAGATAAAACACGTCGCCCGGATAGGCTTCGCGTCCCGGCGGACGGCGGAGAAGCAGGGCTATCTGCCGATAGGCGACCGCGTGCTTGGAGAGGTCGTCATAGATGACCAGCGCATGCTGACCGTGATCGCGGAAATATTCTCCCATGGCCGCACCTGCGAACGGAGCGAGATACTGAAGCGGCGCGGGATCGGAGGCCGAAGCGCAAACCACGATCGAATACTCCATCGCATCGTGATCCTTCAGCGTCTGCACGACCTTCGCCACCGTCGACCGTTTCTGGCCGATTGCGACGTAAATGCAGTACACGCCCTGGCCTTTCTGATTGATAATCGTATCAAGGGCAATGCTGGTCTTACCTGTCTGTCTGTCACCGATAATCAGCTCACGCTGGCCCCGACCGATCGGAATCATGGCGTCGATGGCGGCAATCCCCGTCTGTAGAGGCTCCTTCACCGGCTGACGCTCCACGACGTTCGGAACATTTTGCTCAAGTTCACGCAGTTCCTCCGCCACAATATTCGCGCCACCGTCCAGTGCTTTGCCGAGCGGATCGACAACTCGACCGAGGAGCGATTTGCCGGCCGGAACGGAGGCGATCCGTCCCGTCGCCCGGACTTCGTCACCCTCTTTCACAAGCACGTCAGATCCGAGCAGCACTGCGCCGACGTTGTCCTCCTCCAGATTCAGCGCGATGCCGGTCAGGCCATGCGGGAATTCGAGAAACTCTCCAGATGCGACATCATTCAGTCCGTGAATGCGCGCGATGCCATCGCCGACGTAGAGCACGACGCCGACGCTTCGGGACTCAAGCCCCTTCGGAGCCTCCCCGATTTTTTGCTTGATAATCGATGCGACTTCTTCCGGTTTGATATACATCAGCAGTTCACCTCGTTTTTAATGAAACAATCGCCGCAGACGGTTCAGGGCGCTGCCATACCAGACGCGGCTTCCGATGCGAAGATTCATTCCGCCCAGAATCGGCGGGCGGGTTTGTTCAACAATGCGGATGTGAAGCCGGAGCATTTCGGCCAGACGGCTTCGGATACGCTCCCGCGTCTGCTCCGGCAAGGCCGCCGCCGTTTCCAGCACGACGGTCTGAATGCCCTCGCGCTGTTCACGCTCCTCCAAATAGACTTCATGGATGGAATCCAGAAGGTTCATGCGATTGTCTTCAATGAGAAGCGTGATCAAATTGATGAGGATCGCCGTGCCGCCCAATTTTGTGAAAATTTCCCTGGCCAGATCAATCCGCCGGGGTTTGGGAACACGCGGATCTTTCAGAACGGCCGGCAGGGAGGGCGTATGGATGCACGTCTGTCTCCAGCCTTCAAGCGCGTCGGCAATCACCGTGCGATCGCGGGGCGACGCATCGGCGAGGGCACGGGCGTACCGGCGGGCCAGCGTGCGGACGCCAAGCGCGGACGACATGCTATTTTTCCGTCCCGTAGAGCCGGTCGCCGGCATCGCCCAACCCGGGCAGGATGTATCCGCGGGAATTGAGGCCCTCATCAAACGCCGCCGTGTAAACCGGAACGGTCGGATGAACTGCAAAAAACCGCTCGCAACCTTCCGGCGCCGCGAGAAGGCACAAAAACGAAATGTGTTTTGCCCCGGCGCGTTTGCAGAGCGTTACGGCGTGCGCCGCGGAGCCGCCCGTCGCCAGCATCGGATCCAGCACGATGGTTTCAGCCTCGGCCAGATTCGGGGGCAGTTTGCAATAATACTCGACCGGTTGAAGCGAAACTTCGTCGCGATAAATTCCGATGTGTCCCACTCCGGCCTGGGGAATCAGCCGGTGTACGCCTTCGAGCATGCCCAATCCCGCGCGCCAGATCGGAACGAGCGCGAGCCGGCGGGCGAGTTTTAATCCTTTTGCATTTTTCCCGAGCGGCGTCTCAACTGAAATCGAGCGGGTCGGCAAATTCTGCGTCATCTCGAACACCATGAGCGCCGAGATTTCGGACAGAAGCTGGCGGAAATCCCGGTTGGGTGTGCGGCGGTCCCGCATGGTCGTCAATTTTTCCTGAATGAGCGGATGGGAAATCGTCCGAAGATATTTGAAGCGCATGGCCGTCACACCGAAACGCCGGCCGAAAGGCGGTCGCAGTCGCGGCAATCAGCCAGATCCGTCAGAAACTCCGGGTGAGACTGAATAACCGGATGCGAGCCGCAAACGAGATGAAACGCCGCATGGGCATGAAGACATTTGATGTGGGAAAAATCGGCAACGCCGGCAATGCCGGCTCGATCCAGCGTCTGCGCCACGGCCGGCCGCGATCGGCGGAGGCGGCGCATCCGGTCGGCGCCAATCATGCGACGGCGGCGACGAATGTATTCTTCATGAAGTTCCATGAGAGGCTGGCGAATTTCCGGGCTGGACGAAACTTCCGACTCAACGCGCTTGATCCATCCCGCAGACTCCAGCCGGCTGATGTGGCGGATCAGCCGCGGGCAAGTCAGCCAGTAAAGTGTTGTGAAAATTCCGGCGGGCTTTGGTTCGACGCCTCCGGATGTCTGAAAATTCGAGACGGGAGTTGTTTCAATCACGATCGGATAACCGGCCGGGCAACGGCGAATGGGTCTGAACGGGCGAATCCGGCGGCGTGAAAGCTGGCGGGAAACAATACTCGAATCGTCCGGAACAGGGCGCGCCGCCACCGCCGTTTCACTCACGTCTCTGGCCATCCCGCGTTATCGGCGAAACCGACTGATCTTCTTGCCGGTACGCCTCGCCTCACGATTTCGACGAAGATCTGCCTGAGCCCGTTCAGAATTGATCATGAATTTTTTCAGCTTTTCCTCAAACACATCCTGCACACTCTGCTCGGCGCCGGCGCCGCCAATTTTCTTCTTCAACGGCTCGACCACTTTTGCCGACAGCTCAAGCCGGCCGCCGCGATTCTGGAGAACCTTGACCTGAAACTTGTCTCCCAACACGGCATAATCACTGACATTCTTGACGAACTCGTTTGCGATTTGCGACACATGAACGAGTCCTTCCTGACCGCTGGGCAATTTCACGTAAAGCCCAAAAGCAGCAACTTTAACGACTTCCGCCTCAACCACATCACCCACAGAACCCGAACCACCAACTGTCACTTGACCTCAACTCCTCTTTTGTTAGTGTGAAATTCACAAGCCGCTGATTATGGGTAACGTGACGGTATATGTCAAGTTCAGGGCGGGAAAAATTCGAGAGGCGGCGGCCACAATTTCATTAACCGGCGCTTGCGTGTCAGCCGCTTTCCAGTATTAAATGGCGCCGTGAAAGCACTCGTGCTATCCGGAGGAAGGGGGACCCGGCTTCGGCCCATCACTCACACGTCGGCCAAACAGCTCATCCCCATCGCGAACAAGCCAATCCTGTGGTACGGCCTCGAGGCAATCGCGCAGGCCGGTATCCGGGATGTGGGAATCATCGTGGGCGACACCGCGGCCGACATTCGGGCGTCCGTCGGAGATGGATCGCGCTTTGGAATTCGAGCGACGTACATTCCGCAGGACGCGCCGCTGGGACTGGCGCACGCAGTCTGGACCGCCCGCGAGTTTCTAGGCCGCGAACCGTTTTTGATGTTTCTCGGAGACAACCTCATCAAAGATTCCCTGAAATCCCTGGTCGACCGATTCTCGCGGGAGAAACCGAACGCCCTGCTTCTTCTTGCGCCGGTGCCGAACCCGTCAGCCTTCGGCGTCGTGGAATTGTCAGGCGAACGGATCGTCCGGCTGATTGAAAAGCCGGCGGATCCTCCGTCGAATCTGGCGTTGGTCGGGGTCTATCTGTTCGACTCGTCCATTTTTGACGCGATCACGCGTTTGAAACCGTCGGGCCGGGGAGAACTGGAAATCACGGAGGCCATTCAGCTCCTGCTGGACGACGGCAAAAAAATGGCCCATCAAAAGATCGAGCGCTGGTGGAAAGACACTGGGAAAAAAGAGGACCTACTCGAGGCAAACCGGTTTGTGCTGAAAGAAATGGAAGACGACAACATTCAAGGCGAAGTCGAGCAGTGTGAAATCCGCGGGCCACTCGCTGTCGGCAAAGGCACGCGTCTCATCCGGTGCCGGATCACGGGTCCGTGCGTCATCGGAGAGCACTGCGTCCTGGAAGACAGCACCATCGGGCCGTTCACGTCCATCTCGTCGAACGTGCGAATCGTCCGAAGCGAAATCAACCACAGCATCCTACTGGAGGACGTCAGGCTGACGAATCTGCCGAGGCCCCTTGCGGACAGCCTGCTCGGCCGGGGCGTGCAGATCACGCGCGACAATTCCTGCGAGGGAAGCCTTCGGATCATGGTCGGCGATCAGGGCGAGATCCAGTTGTGAACATTCTCGTGACCGGCGGCTGCGGCTTTATCGGAAGCCACGTGGTCAGGCTGCTGATTTCGAAGGGCATCGGCGTTGTGAATCTGGATAAATTGACCTACGCCGGAAATCCGGAAAATGTCCGGGATGTGGGCCGCCATCCAAAATATCGATTTATCAAAGGCGACATCTGTGATGCCGGCGTGGTGAGGCGCGCGGCGCGCGGAGTCGACGGGATTTTGAATCTTGCGGCCGAAACACACGTCGATCGGTCGATTCTTGATCCCGGCGCGTTCATCCGGACCGACATGATCGGGACATACGTCCTGCTCGAAGAAGCGCGGCTGCGGCGGCTTAAATTTTTTGTCCAAGTCAGCACCGACGAAGTATATGGTTCGGTTTCGTCGGGGAAGGCGACGGAAGGAAGTCCGCTTCGGCCGACCAACCCGTATGCGGCGTCGAAGCTGGGGGCGGACCGGCTGGCCCACAGTTATTACGCGACGTACGGCATGCGCATCATCATCACGCGAGGCAGCAACACCTACGGCCCGTTTCAGTTTCCGGAAAAGCTGATCCCGCTCACAATCATCCGCGCTCTGTTGGGCGAGCCGATCCCGGTCTACGGAGATGGACGCAACGTCCGGGATTGGCTGCGGGCCGAAGACCACGCCGAGGCGATCTGGCTTGCCGCCAGACGCGGACGGACGGGCGAGGCATACAATATTTCCGGTGGGAGCGAACGGGAAAACATCTGGATCGTCCGAAAAATTTTATCCGCCGCCGGCGCGCCGGAGAAATTGATCAGCTATGTGAAGGACCGGGAAGGCCACGATCGGCGGTATGCCATGAGTGGCGCGAAAATCCGGCGCGAGCTGGGATGGCAGCCGCGGCGACCGGATATCGCCGATGGCATCCGCCAGACCGTCGATTGGTACAGGGAGAACCGCCGGTGGTGGGAACCGGTTGTGCGGCGAAACGCCGCGTTTCGAAACTATTTTGATCGGCAATACGGCCATCGGTGGGGCGGAGGAGGGAGGCGACGCGCAGACGGAAAACAAAAGTGATATCATGATATCATGATATATATCATGATATCATGATATCACTTTGAACGGAGGGATCGAAAGATGATCGAGGGAGTCTGGATCAAGCCGCTAAAGCCGGTCTGCGACGAGCGGGGGCGGCTCATGGAGATTTTGCGGGTGGATGACGAGGGATTCGTTCGATTCGGGCAGATCTACATGACCACGGCCTACCCCGGCGTCGTCAAGGCCTGGCATTATCACAAACGGCAGAGCGACTATTTCGCCTGTCTTCGCGGCATGATGAAACTTGTTCTCTTTGATGCCCGGAAAAAATCAAAAACCAGCCGGGAAGTTCAGGAATTGTTTGTCGGCGACCACCGGCCGGTCCTGGTTCGGATTCCGCCCGGCGTCTATCATGGATTCAAATGTATTTCCGCCGTCGAGACCATCGTGATCAATATTCCGGACGAACCCTATCGGCGCGGCGATCCCGACGAATATCGACTGCCCGCTCACACCAAAAAAATCCCGTACACATGGGCGCGACGGGACCAGTAATGCGGCTTTTTTTCCGAAACGGCGACCTTATCGAATCATCCGGCGGCGGATCAGGCACACCGCCGAGTAAAACATCACGCCGGAAAGAACAACGCTTTTGACAAGATCACCCGCGATGGTCGGATCCGATTTCCCATAGGCCAGCCCGCGGGCCAGCCTCACCATCCACGTGAGCGGCAGGCACTCGGTAAAGGCCACGGCCCACGGCGAAAATCCACCGAGCGGGAAAAAGATTCCAGACATCAAAAACATCGGACTGATCGCAAGCGTGAAAAAATAGGTAAAAAAATCGTAGTCCCGGGCGAGGCCCGTTGCAACCATCGCCATCGATCCGAACAGGACGCCGCACAAAAGCGACAGGAACGGCACCGCCGCCAGAGTCGATGAATGGAGAAGGCCCAGCGCCACGAGCAGAATCGTGACCAGCGACGCGGAGAGTACGCCCCGGGTTGCCGCCCACAGGATATCGCCGGCCACAACCTCGGCCACGTTCACAGGCGTGGAGACGATTGACCGATACGTGTTCTGTTTGGCCATGCGCGTGTAACTGCCATAGGTGCACTCAAACGTCGCGTCGTACATCGACGCAGTCAAGATGAGCCCTGGCGCAATAAAGACGCTGTAGGGCATCCCGCCCACGTCGCGCACCAGCTGCTGCATGCCGTATCCGAGAAAAAACAGATACATCAGCGGCTCACCGATCGTCCCGACGAATGAACTCATCCAGTATTTGGACCACACCAGGGCGTTGCGGCGCCACACGCGGCCAACAAACCGCACGTCAATCACGCAGTCCCCTCCCGACGATTTTCAGAAACACGTCCTCAAGATTGGCCGGACGGCTGGTGAACGGCAGATTCGTCTCGGACAGCCGCCGCAAAATTTCCGTGACGTGATGCCGGGGCAATACGTAGACGGTGTCCTCGAATTGCTGACATTCGACGTCGGCATGGAAAGACGATTTGATTTCAGCGGGCAGAGCCGGCATTCGGATTTCGATGACGTGCTGTCCGACATACCGCTCGATCAGTTCCGCGGGCGTGGCCTCCACCACTTTCCGGCCCTGGTCGATGACCGCCATCCGGTCGCACAGCATCTGCGCTTCTTCCATATAGTGAGTGGTCAACAGCATCGAGACACCGCGGCGTTTCAGTTCCCGGAGGCGGCTCCAGACCAGATGACGCGCCTGCGGATCAAGCCCGGTGGTCGGCTCGTCGAGGATCAGCACGTTCGGCTCATTGACCAGCGCGCGCGCGATGATCAACCGGCGGCGCATGCCGCCCGACAGCTCCGGAACTTTCTTTTTCCGGTGCTCTTGAAGTTCGATAAACTGAAGAATCTCGTCCGTCCGGCGATGAACCAGCGGCGCCTCCAGGCCGAAGTACATTCCGTAGACCCACAGATTTTCCTCGACCGTCAAATCGGGATCAAGACATTCATCCTGCGGAACGATACCGGCCATGGATTTGATTTTTCGCAGATGTCCGGCGACATCGATTCCCATGACATCCATCCGGCCACGATCCGGCCGGACAATACCGTACAGGCATCCAATGGTTGTCGATTTTCCCGCGCCATTGGGCCCCAGAAGGCCGAACGTTTCGCCCGGGCCCACGTCAAATGAGAGATCGATGACCGCCGGAACACCGGCGTACGATTTGCAAAGTCCACGAACCGACAAAAACGGATTCACGGCGCGACGGTAACTTTCGACATTCGGCCGCGCAACAGGCCTGTCGGCCGGCCAGCAAGGTTGAACCGCCCATCGGGAAAGTGTAAGATACGCGGCCATATGGCCAAGGATTTTTCGTTCGACGTGGTTTCGACCGTCAATCTGCAGGAGGTCGACAACGCCCTGGATCAGGCGCTGCGCGAGATTCAAACGCGGTTTGATTTCAAAGGCGTTCAGGCCGATGTTGTCCGTGACAAGGAAAAGCTGTCGCTGTCGGCCCAGGACAAGGGCCGGCTGGGGGCATTGCTTGAAATCGT
>JAHFCY010000288.1 GCA_023249255.1 Candidatus Lindowiibacteriota bacterium
AAAACCGCCGGAGCGGATGTGATCATCCGCGTGACCGGCGACAATCCTCTGGTGGACGCGGCCGTCATGGATGCGGCGGTCGAGCGATTTTTGAGTTTGTCGATCGACTACGGCAGCACCGCAAACTGCCCGCTCGGAATCGGCGCCGAGGTTTTCACGTTCGATGCCCTTGACCGCGCGCGCCGGGAAGCGACGGAGCCTTATCAGCGCGAGCACGTCACGCCTTTTTTTTATGAAAAGCCGGGGCGCGTCCGGACGTCAAGCCTCGATGTGACGGAGCATCTATACGGTCTGCCGGGCGGAAAGATCCGTCTGACGGTCGATACCCAAGATGACTTGGAGGTCGTTCGGGATATCTATCGGCGCCTCCTGCCGAGGTATCCGGCATTCGGTTTAAAAGAAATCGCAGAGTTGTATCAGGCGGATCCCGAACTTTTTTCGGCCAATCTCCACGTCCGGCAGAAGTCGTTCAAGGAGGCCGAAACATGAAGGCGGTGATCCGGCCCACCGTCGTCCTCCGCGCCGACGGCGGCCCCGGCATCGGGGGCGGGCACATCGCGCGCACCAAAATCATCGCGTCCGTTCTCAAGGCCGGCGGATACCAGATTGTTCTCATGTGCAAAGATAACGACTGGACCCGGAGTGTCCTCACCGGCGTTGATTATAAAGTTCAGTATTTGCGGCCGACGGACAACGAATCCCTGATCCTGTCCCAGACGTGCCGGCGCATCCGCGCGGGCCTCGTGATCCTGGATGTGCAGGACACGTCGCCGGAATTCATCCGCTACTTGAAAGAAACGCAGGCGGCGGTGATCACGATAGACGATGCCGGCCGCGGAGCGGAGGCGGCGGATGCGACGTTTCGCGCCGGAGTCAAAAACGGAGCGATCGGCCCTCACGATTATTTCGGACCTCCGTACGCGATCCTTTCGCCGGACATTCTGGAACTGCGCAATCGGTCGGCGCCGGCGGCGGCCGGGGAAATTCAAACGGTCGTCTGTTTTTTCGGAACGTTCGATCCTCGCGCCCACTGGAAACATCTTCGGCCGCTGACGGAACGGTTTCCGAAAATGTCTTTCAAGTGGTTCACCCAAACCGCCCAGACGCCCCGGGGAAATCTTGAAATCCTCCAGCTTTCGCATGACGCGTTTTTGGAGTCCCTCCTCAAATCGGATCTTGCGCTGATTTCCGGCGGCGTCACCCTCTTTGAGACCATGGCGCTCGGCCGCCCCGCGGTGGTCTTGCCGCAGGCGCCCCACGAGACGGCGCAGGCGGAACTCTTTTCGACCGACGGCGCCGCGATTCTGGTTCCATCGCCCACGGTCGAGCTTCTGGCCTCTCTCATGGACGCGCTGAACAGAACGCCGGAACGTCTGCGGCGCATGCGCGAAAAAAGCATGGCGCTGGTCGACGGACGCGGGTTGGAAAGGTTTATGGAGGTCGCCCGCCGGCTCCTCGACCGGTCGGCCGCCTGACATGCTCCGGGCGGCGTCAAACTTCAACCGGTACTGTCTTCGCCGTCCGGCCCTTGCCCGGCAGTCTTTCGAAGAGGCGCATCGAGTCCTGCCGTCACTGCATGCAATCTTCGGCACGGGAAAACAGGCTCGGCCGACACCCTTTTCGCTCACGCCTTTTTTGGAGTCTCCGGTTTTTTTCAACCGGATGTCGGCGATGTGCGGCCGGCTGACGGAAATTCTGGAGAAGGTCGGCCGGATGGCGTTGAAGGATCCCGCGCTCCTCTGCGCGTACAAATTCCCGGAACACTTTTTGGAACTTCTTCAAATTAATCCCGGTTACGACCGGCTCGCGCCGATTCTGCGGCTTGACGGGCATTTCGTGAACGGCGCGTTTCGGCTGGTCGAAACGAATGCGGACGGTTCCGCCGGCATGAACGACTCCAACGCCATCGAATCGGCGGTGATTCGCACGCCGGTCTATCGGGAATTCCTGCGCCGCCAAACATTCGACTCACTTGACATGGTTGGCCCTCTGGTTCGGATGCTCCTGAAATACCGCGGCGCCCATCTGGGGCCCATCGGCATTCTCGATCTGCCCGGCGTCTCGACGGCGTCGGAATTCGCCGCGGTCAGGGCGCGGATCTCGGCATTCGGCGCCGGGGCGCTGATCCTCACTCCGCGCGACCTTTCGTATCGGCGTGATCTTCAGGCGAATGGTCGATCTCTCAAATTCGTCTATCGCCGGCTGGTGACCTCCGACGCACTGCGCCATTGGGACGAAATCACGCCGCTTCTACAGGCATATCGGCTTGGGCGTGTCCGAATGGTGGGATCGTTTCGCTCGGAACTTTTGCATAATAAGGCCATCCTGGCGCTTCTCCGGCATCCACACGTGCGAAAAAAATTAACCGTGGCCGAACGCGCGATGATCGACCGGCATGTTCCGCGCGCGGCGATCCTGACAACGGCCTCGGCGGAAGCCGCAGTGTCGGCAAAAAACAGCTGGGTGGTCAAACCCCTTGACGCTTACGGCAGCCGCGGGGTTGTGGTCGGCCGGGTGACGAACCGGGCCGGATGGGTTCGGGCGTTGCGCAAGGCGCTGCGCGAAGGCCGGTATCTTTTACAGGAGTACGTGGCCGCGCCGAAGGAATCGGTCTTAAGGGTCGAAAAGGGCCGCGTTGGACTTTCACGCGAGATGACCTCAATCGGATTTTTTGTCTACGACGGCAAAATGGCCGGCCCCTACGTTCGGTCCGGCCCCACGCATCCACTTTCCATTTCGTACGGCGCCGTTACCCGGCCGGCGTTCGTGGTCAGGCCGGTTGGATCGTCAGGGGGTTGGGTTCAGCCGCGGCCGCAATTGCCGAAAGCCGGGCCACGGCCAGGGCGGGTTTGAGAGGATCGTCCGCCGGAAGATTCCGCAGGCACACGGTCTTGAAAGACATGCCGGAGACGTTCAGGTTGTATTTGTTTCCGCGTTCGCAATGGTGCCTGAAAAACGCGCCGATGGGCTGTCCGTCGATGAGGTAGACCACCGGCTCGGCCGGACAGCCGTCGACGGAATCTTCCGTGGGGATCCCCTCCTGCACCAGCACTTCCGTCGTCTGGATTTTTCCTTTCCCGATGTGCATTTTGTTGACGCTTTTTCGGTTCATCTGCAGAATTTCGTCCGCGCCGGCAACCGACATGACCGCCATTCCGTACGTTCCGTAATCGCTTTTGACGACAGCCGTTGGCGTCTCCGTTACGCCGTGCTCGTCGTTCCATCGGCGGGTCCTGGCAAGCACCGTGTCGACCGCCGCCGCGATCCGGTCGAGCCCGGATTTGTTCTTGAAATCGACATCGGGCACGTGAACGCTGAAAGGGACCAAGCTTCGCGGGTCCATTCCAAGTTCGACGCAGAAATCCTCCGCGAGTTTGGCGTAGGTTTCAAAAAAGGCGTGCTTTCGCCGGCAGAACCAGCCGCGAGTTGGCGGCGGAACCATCGGCTGGGAAAGATTTTTGAGCAGAAGCGGCCAACCGGCGGCCAGGTCGTTGTTGAGAAGCAGAAAATCCGGGACAAACTCAGATCCGAAAACGATCTTGTCCGCCTGCCGGCGGATCGGCAGAAGCGTCAGGGTCTGGCCGGACACTGACCGCACCGCCACATCGTCCGCGCATTCCGGGCATGACGCTTCCGCGCGGTATCCGGCTTTCCGGATCAGCCCGACCAGCGCGTGCAGATGTTCGGCGTAATAGGGATTTCTCGTATGGCTTTCCGCGATCACCCCGACCGCCGCGCCATTGGCCGCGCCATATTTTTCCAGCGCGAAACGCAGCCTGTCCGG
>JAHFCY010000289.1 GCA_023249255.1 Candidatus Lindowiibacteriota bacterium
CGGCCTTACCCAGACCCGCTACGCGCATGGAATTCAAATGACGCTCCTGGCGGAGGCCGGCGCTGTCGGCGTTCTCGCGTGGATCGGACTCTTATGGATTCTGGCGCGAAATATCTGGCGTGAAGCGTCATCCTGCCGCGCGAGCCTCGCGCTCATGCTTGCCTACAGCACAGTCGACATCGTCTTCGAAATTCCATCCATGACGGTTTTATTTTTTTTCCTGCTCGGCATCGCCCGGCCTCCGGCCCCGGGGGATTCTCCGGTTGAATCTCCACGTATCTCCATCGCGCCGTCCGTCCGTCCGGGCCTGTATCGCGCGGGATTGATTCTATTCGCTCTCTCGGGATTTATTTTCTGCTCTGCCCTGTACGTCGCGCATGACGCTCAAACCGAGGGGATGGAGTTGCTGACTTCCGCGGGTCAGAGGCCCTCGTCAGAAACGCTTCGCGCAGCGCAGGCGCGGATTGAGCGAGCCTCGCGAATCTGGCCGTCCCCGATGTCGGATGCGGCGCTCGGGAGGATTCATCTCATGCGTGCGGCCGCGGAGGGCGACGCGTCGCACTTCGTTCAGGCTCGAGCGCGGTTTTCCCTCGCGGTCGAGAAAAGCCCCGCATCCGCCGCTCTTCGCGCGGGGTTTGGCCAGTCTCTCCTGGCGATGGGAGACACCGCACAGGCCGCGATCCAGTTTCGGGAGGCGGCGAAACTCGATCCGCGGGGGCCGTACATGGAGCGCTACGTCAACCTCGTTCTTGAAGGAGAGTCCGGGACATCGAATGTCAGACCAGCTTTTTAAGGTTCTGGCGGACGGCGAAAGCTCGCCCGCGGAGAAACTGCGCCGTCTGGCGGTGTTTGCGCGCGAATCTCTGAACGCGTGCTTCGTGGAATTTCGCCTTGATGGCGTCGGCGAATGGGCCGAAGGCGAGCGGCCGCAGGACGTGTATCGTCTGGCGATTGGTCCGGCCGCAAGACCGATCGGCGAAATGTTTGTCGCGCCGGTCCCGCCCGACGGCGACGAGCGGTCCCTGATTCCGTACGCGCGATGCGCCGAACTCATCCACCGGCTTCAGGAAGGCTACATCGACAATCTGACGGGTCTGTATAATCGCCGCCGACTCGATACGGAACTGGCGAACGCGCTGATGTCGGACGAGCGGCTGTCGATCGTCATGATGGACATCGACCATTTCAAACATGTGAACGACACATACGGCCACGACGCGGGCGACGCCGTCCTGCGGGAATTCGCCGCGCGGCTGGCTCAGCAGGTTTCCGATGGCGGATTTGCGGCGCGATATGGCGGAGAGGAATTTTGCCTGATCTTTCGAGGAGTTACGGAAACCGCCGCTGCCGAGACGGCGGAAAATATTCGTCAGGCGGTTTCGGCCGAGCCGATCCGTCACCGGTCGGCCGAAATCCGGATCACATCAAGCGCGGGCGTGGCCGAGGGCGCCGGCGCCGGCGCGCTCAAGCTTGCGGACGAGGCGCTCTACGCCGCAAAAACCCGCGGCCGAAATCAAACGGTCCGCGCATCCGAACGAAGGCTGGGCGCGGTTCCCGCGCGCCGCCGCCGGCAGATCGTGTGGCCCCGGCCGCTGGCGGACTTGGTGTGGTTTGGCCGTCGCGTGGTTGGATTCGACCGCGTGATTCGCCGGATGGTGGCGATCGATTCGTTTGGCGGCGCCACGCCCATCGGCCCGGATTTGCCGGATGCACTGTCCGCCGTCAGGGTCGGGCCCCGAACAGTGGTTGCGCCGTTCGCCGCGGCGGGCCTTCAGGTGGTCGGCCCGGATGGAATTGCCGGCACGGCCGCGCTTTCGGAATTGTCCGAGATCCGCCGGATCGTCTCCGACCCGCGATTGAAACGATTTTATGTGATCGCCCGGACATGCGGCGAAAGTTTTGCCGTCAGCGAGGATTTGATGAAATGCAAACGCGTTTTCCGGCCGAAAGACGCGTCTCTGCCACCGTACGTCACGGCGATTCTCCCGCTGGGCGAGTCGCTCCTCGTTCTGGATCCGCTTGCGCGCGCGGTCGAACTTCGAGACCGAAGCCGCCTCGGGGTCAAAGAGCGCTGGACCATTCCCCAGGATGGATACGAAGTCTGTCTGTGTTATCTTACCGCCGAGAAATGCGTCGCGGCCGGCGGAGCGTCAGGATTGACGATCATCGGATCGGATGGTCGAGTCCGGGAGACGCGCGCCGATCCCATGATTTCGGCGTACGACCATCCGGAGGTTGGATGGGTCGTGTCGACGCCGGAGGAGACAGTGGTGATTCGATGAAAAACGGATTCAATGCAGCAATGCAACAATTCAGCAATGAACAATGTACAACCGGCCCAAAAATCATTGTCAATTGCCTGTTGTTGAATTGCTGCATTGTCGCATTGATTTGGTTGTCCATGCTCGCGCCGTCCGCGCACGGATGGGGACTGACCGGCCACCAGATCGCGACGGACCGCGCGACGAGACTCCTGCCGACAAAGATGCAGGATTTTTACTGGATGAACCGCGCTGTCCTGGCCGAGTGGTGCATCGAGCCTGACGTCCGAAAAGACAGCGACATATCAGAAGGACCCAAACACTACATCGATCTTGAGCAATATCCCCCAAATCCTCCCCATCTCACGGACGACGCAATCCGAAAACTCGGGATGGAGAAAATGCAGAAAAGCGGATGGGCGCCTTGGAATACCCAGCTCGTTTATCAGGATCTCGTTCGGGCATTTCAGAATAAAAATTATCCGCGAATCCTGAAGTTGTCGGGCGAACTGTCCCACTACGTCGCCGATCTTCACGTACCCTTGCACACCACGGAAAATTACGACGGCCAATTGAGTTCGGATTTCGGCGTCCACGCGCGATGGGAGTCGCGGATGGTCGACCAGTTTCCGGAGGTTTTGCCGTTTGAGCCGGTCGCCGCCGAAAAAATTCAATCGGCGCCGGAGCGGATCTGGTCGATCGTCAATTCGTCGTCCCCGGAAGTTCCCGGAGTTTTGGCGGGCGACCGGAAGAACGCGTATCCGGACAGCGCGGTGGACGGCTACAGCGTCGTGAAATCGCGGCAGACGTTCGGCCCTGTGGCGGCGCGCCGGATGAATGCGGCCGCGCACGAAATCGCGTCGTTCTGGTACACGGCGTGGGTTGCCGCCGGCCGTCCGAGGCTTCCGGCCACCGATCTCTCGACGATCGCGATGCCGGCGAAACTGCCGGGTGGAGAAGCGCTGTTTTACGAGGGGCGATTCACGTCCGAGTTTCCGCCTGTGTGGCCTTCGGAAATTCGCACGGTTCTGACTGCCAGCGCCGATGTTTTGAATCGGATAGAATCCTTGCGGATGATTAAATTCGAGTGGGCCCGGACGTGGCGCATGACGATCAAACTTGCCGTCCTGGACGCCTCCGGTCCGTGGGACAAAGCCGGCCTTCAGGCCAAACTCGAAAAAATCGGGAAAGAAAATTCGGTAACGATTCGCGTGGAATAAATCCGGTCAAAGCAGCCAAGAGATGAGCAGCTCAGGTTTAAGCCTGGGCTACAGGCGAGTTGGATGTCACAGGCGGAATGTCTCCTTCAACTTCCGGATCAATTTCCGGTTTGCCTCCGGCATGGCGTATCGGTCGAGGTCGCGGGGACGGACCCATCGAAGCGCCGAGTGTGCCAACGGCCGTGGATCCCCCCGGCGAATCGAACAGGGGATGCCGATCAGCGTGACGGAGAAATGCGTATAGGCGTGATCGACTTCGGCGGCCGGAATTTCGGTCGTGACGTCCACGCCAAGTTCCTCCC
>JAHFCY010000290.1 GCA_023249255.1 Candidatus Lindowiibacteriota bacterium
CACGGGATACTTCAGTGTTGCCGGTGTCGATGGACAGATTCCTTTCAGCATCCGGAATATTCCATCCGACAACTTTTTCATCTGCCGCCTTGTGTTGTCCGCCATGATGCGCCGCGCGGCCGGCGGCCACGCAAACATCGGGATCGAAGGGAGCTTGTGGTCTCCCGTTGGAAACAAGCCCGGCAATCAACAGCCACCGCAAGAATTTCCGTGGCGTCACTCCTTTGCCGTTGTCCCGGTCGGCCGGACATTGTCGTCGACGGTCGCCTCCGGCAAGAGAGCAACCACGACCTTGTTCTCCACTATCCAGAAGTCGTAGCGGATGTCCTGTCCATTTTCGACGAGGAACTGCACGCTTGTGTAGTCGCCGTTTTTCGATTTGCCCTGCCACCAGTAGAGCGAATCAAGAAATCCCTTTTTGATCGCCCGCTCTCCGTCCGCGATCGCAAGCGGCATGGGCATGGCCACCGTCAAAAGCGGCATCGGTCTCGTATCCAACCCATCTTCGGTAGAAACATCAACCTCCGACGCTATCGGGGTCACATCTGCAAGGGTGAGATCCGGTTTATTGGTGACGATGTACACAAGATAACCCCCATCCCGCGAGTCCCAAACTTCGATATGCTGTACCGCCACCTCCTCGATACTTGATGTATCCGCCGCCAAGGCCGGCAAACAAACGGCGAGCGCGAACACAAGCAGGGGCACCGCGACGAAAAATCTGTTCATTTCGTTTGCTCCTTTTCAGGTAGTACCCCGAACACATGCGCGAACGGGGCAAGAGTCACGAAAAATTCATTTCGAATCAGGAAGGCGTCCCACACCATCTGTTGCGAGACGTCGGACACAATCTTGAACACCACTCGTCCGGGATGATCCTTCGGGGAGATTTGGTCGTATTCGAGGGCAACCAAACCGACGTCTTCATAGGTGTACAGACCGGTGTCCACACCACGAATCGTCGCTTCGACAAAAAACAACATCTGCGGATATGCAACCGCGCCCGGATAGCGCAGGTTCTCGTATCTTCCAATTTCTATCGGTAAAGTGACGATTCGCGAAGGATCCAGCGGACGATCGGTTGTTATCCTGATCACGGCCCCGCCATAAGCGCCGCTGAAAACATCGACGCCGGTGACGACGGGAATTTCTGTCTCCGCCGCAAGGCGTTTTCTGGCATCCGCCGCCATCGCGCCGCAAGCGGAAAAAATGATGACCCCACAGCACAACAACACCCTCATGCCGTTCTTCATGGTTTGCCCCCCTCCGTCTTTTTTGGATTTGGAATTTTTTCGTATGAAATTCTGGTGATTTGCAGTTGGCCGCTGTGAATGAAAATACTCGGAGGAAATAACTTTCTAAGCTCCGACAAGGGGAAATATTCCATGACGACCACATAGCGGCCGCTGGGCAGCGGGATGATTCGAACCGTCGGATAATCGTCAAAATATACGGGCGGAATGGGCCGCGCCCGAACTTCGATTTCTCCATTGACGAACCCGTAACCGCCGATTTGATCCTGAATTTGAGAGATGACGCCCTGTCTCAATACAATCTGTTTAAACTCGACCTTTTTCGGTCCGAGCGGTTCAACGACGACCCTGTCCGTCGCTATGTTTCCACCTTTCTGATTGATGAAATACACACGGCCATCACGCTCAAGAACAATGTCATCCCGTCCTCTTATCCCGAGAATGTTGTAGCGACCCTCATTGAGCGTGAGGCTTCTTTCTCCATATCCGGAAATATACGCCTGATAAAACATATCCTCGTGTTTTCGAATCTCGGCCACGGCGCCGTAGGCCGACGGATTAAATCTGTAGAGCACCGTCTGGATGCCGAGATGCGCCAGAACCAGCATCACAATCGCCGGGATGATCAACGTAAAGAACAACCAGCGTTCGGTTGCCCAACCCACCGGGATACATCCCTCGCCGTTTTCCGGCAGTCGAACCATACTCTTGATCGGGTAATAAAATGGAACGCCCGTCGGGTTGAATATATCCAGCAGCAGATGTGAAACATATCCGTTCAAAAACGTCCAAGAGAGAGCCAGCGGCCGATCGCTGAGGAGAAACGCAAAACAATAAAAGACGACGGCGGCGATGCCACCCGCAAGCGCTGAATGAATCCCCCCGCGATGCAGGAATTTCTGTTCAATCAGTTCCGGAAGATGAAAAACACGAAAGAATCTCCACAGGAATGTTCCGCGTTTCAGGTCCAACTTCTTTTCGATTTTGTGCGGCAGGCCGCCCAGGGTCACAATTTTTGAAATCGTCGACCGCGGATGGTCTATGTCGGGAAGGAGAGACGCAAAAATAGTTATTCCGGTGACCGTGGCATCCAGTTCGACCAAGGTATTGGTGAGGACAAATCCCGTAAAGACAATGCCCCCGGCCACGTGTGTTATTGCCGTCATCAGGGCCGCGACTTCTGGGCCATGTAAATGCGGAGAACCATAAACAGGCCGCCCATCATTGCCATGACGTTGGAAACGTCAAACATGAATATGCTTCGGAAGAAGAATCTGAGAATTACGCAACCCGCGAAGACGGCAACGACCAGCGGAAGCCCCGTCAAATATTCAACCCCGCCCTCGTGAATGGGAATATCCCGTATTGTGTCCTGGTCGAGGACGTGGAAGTGCCGGGAATTTTTCAGAGTTCCAATGATGGCCTCGGGCATTCCATTTGTGCGTTTGATGACAAATGAAAATAAATTGCGGTTGATTTCCGGGCTTATCGGCGCGGTAATCATCCCGCGCGCCGCGTAGCCGTTCCACACCCACGTCGCCAATTCCAAAGACTCTTTCGGCGCGAAGGGTCTCAGCCGAACCACGTCATATTTTGTATGGTGTCCGCCGGCCTGCCATCGGGCCTTGCGCACCCGGGAAGCGCCGACAATCAAAACACCGCCGTCCAGCAATTGATCCAAAATGGGGGCGCTCAGCTTATCTACGCCGCTCATTTCATCAATGAAAAGGACCACGTTGCCGTCCGGGTAGTGTTGATGAAGCGTATCCAAAAGGTACTGCGAATATTGGTAAAGGGTGGCGCTCGTGTTCGGCCCGGCCGCCGAATTTATTCCATGAGGTTGAAGAGACAAATACAAATCCCGAAAGACGCCTTTTTTGTCGCGCTCGAAGGATTCGATATAAACAATCTTGGAACCCATACGCGATTCGCGTCTGACCCAATCCACCGCGCGGTAGAGTAGATGCGTTTTGCCGATGCCATCCCGTCCCACAATCAACGTGGGGACACGCCTCTGGATGTTCAGACAGACTTTTTGGAATTCTCGCAGACGACCGACGTTGTAGTTGAGAATCAACCAGCCTCACCTCTCGATGGTCGTTTCGGTTTGGATTTTTGCGGTTGTTCGCCCCCGCCCTTTGTCAGGCGCGCGGCTTGCATAAGAAGAACACGGCCGGCCTGAACATTAAGGACCCCCTCATCGTTTTCCTGAAGCCATTCGTCATCGGGCAAATCGGAAAACTTTTGGGCTTTGTCGTTCAACTTTTTAAATTTATCCAAATCCTCCGGATGCTTTTTGAAGTGCGCCAGTAGAGTCTTCGCGCACTTTCTGATCTTTTCTCCCAAAACAAGAGCCTGATCAGTTGTGACAGGCGGTCTGGACTTGGGCGGATCGGCGGGCGCCGCTACAGAAGCCGGCCGCATTGCAACGGAGGCTGTTTCGACGGGGATCGGCTTTTCCATTGGACCGAGGTCCCCACCGGCCGGTAGAGCAGATGGTGCGGCGGTATCATGCACCCGTTGTT
>JAHFCY010000291.1 GCA_023249255.1 Candidatus Lindowiibacteriota bacterium
CCTCTTTTTCTCGACCGACCCGCACGCAACCGCCCCCATCGGCTTTGCCGTGCGTCCTCTGGCCGCCGCCGTTCCATGTCGCCCCTGTTTTTTGCGGACGTGCCCCATTGGCTATCTCTGCCGCGACTCGATCACCCCCTCGCATGTCCTCTCCGCCCTGGACGACCTTCTGGATGCCCCCGCCCGCGTCTGATGAGCCCCCTATATACACATACAATATTAATATAGCCCTCCCCGTGCCTCCCTGCCTTCCCCCCTTCTCCATCCTTCTTCAGTCTTCTTCCCTCTCCCCCTCATTTTTCTGTTGACACGACAGAGGTCGACAGTTAGCCTTCAACTGTTATTCGGGGTTGTTGGAGGATTTATGTCATTAACAGGAAATACGTTTCGCCATATCCAGACTCGCCCGGGACGCCCTCGGTGTGTCTTCAGTCGGTGGTCATCACTCATCAGTATTTTTAAGCGGTCGTTGTGGCCTTCCAATGGGGTCCCTCTGCCTGCCGTAGCCGCCGGGGGTATTTCAGCCCATCTTCCGATTGTTGGGTCATCGGAGGCCATGCACCATGGGTGACGTGATCGCGTCCATCGCTCTTCGAACGCCGGGCCGGCGGATGAAACGGCTGACCGCCTATTTCGACAGCGGATCGCCCTATACCTTTATCAGCGAGGCGGCCGCAAACAGGATCGGCGAACCTTGGGAATTGCCCGAACCACTGCGTTTCCATGGATTGGGTGGCGGGAAATTTTTCAGCCGCCATGCGATTCATCTGACGATCATCTTGAAGGGTTATCCATGTTATCACACGGCGTATGTGATTTCAGAGGGCGTCATCAAGGAGGACATTCTGATCGGCCACGACTTCATGCAAAATTTCAACATCGGCCTGGATATACGCCGGCGAAAAATAAAAATAGACGTCTCGAGCCTCAAACGCGCGCAGTTAATCCGCAGTGTGGCGGCAGGGCAATGATCAAACCTCTCGTGAAAATCAGGATTGAAACTACGGACGGATTTCGATCCGAGTTGGATGCTGTAATCGACCCAGCCGTCTTCTACTCGAAAATCTGTCTGAATGCTCTTCCAAAATCAGCCGATTGGATTCGTTGTTCCGGCACGCAACGGAGGAATATACTTTCGGGCAGAATCCACGATGCCGTAGGGTGGATTCCTCTCGTCATTTGTCTTGAAGGACACGAACTTGATGTGGGGATGATCGTCTGCAGTAGTCTGCCGTCGCCGGTTGTGATCGGCAAAGACGCGATCCACCCGTGGGGTATCACCATAGAGCGCAAGAACGGTCGAATCGTTGTCCGAGTTGCCCGGGATCGAAATGACCCGGATGTCCGTACGGTGTTGTGCGATGCCGCATAGTCCGCAACAGAATCGTCTCCGTACCGCGAATGTTATAACGTTAGGAGATGACCCCCTTGTTTCTTATTATCAAAAACGGCAATTGCCACGCTGCGTGTGCTACGTTTCCGCGTGGCGCGAATACTACCCGACGATCGTCAATGAAAATTCGGCGCATAGCCGGTCTTCCTTGACGCCAAACCGCCTCGCCAGACATACTGCCGCATCATGAAACGAAATCAGCCATCCGTGCCTTCCAGCCGCTCTAAAAACGGCAAGGAGGCGGCGACCAAAGACGATATTAAATCTGTCCGCGACGAACTCCATATCGTCCGGGACGATATCAAAGCCGATTTAAAGGCCGTCATAACGCACATGGACAAAAATCTTGCCGAATTCGCCACACGGAATGAACTGAAAGTCGAAGTCTCGCGGCTGGAATTCAAAATCGAAGACGCCAAACGTGAAACCCTTGGGTACATGGACAAAAAATTCGGTCAATTTGTCTCGCATGTCGACTCCGTTTTTCTGGAAATCAAAACGAGCCGTGAGGAGCAGGCGGCCATGGGCCATCAAATCGCGGGCCACGGCGACCGCCTGGACGACCATGAGAAACGGATCGAAAAAATCGAAGCCCATGCTTAAAGTCAATCTGTCAACCTCCGTCCCCGTTCGGGCCGATCCAGACATCCAGTTGGTGGAGGGACTTTTTAATGAGCGAATTTAAAGTGGTTTTCGTGAGGAGCGGGAGTTGGTATGCCGCCTACGTTCCGGACCTTCCCGGCGCCCACTCTCAAGGCCGGACGCTTGCTGAAAGCCGGCGGAACATCAAAGAGGCGATCGCGCTTGTTTTGGAATCCAACCGCCGGCGATTTCGCGGTCAAACGCGCGGAAAAAAGGTGATCGAAGATGTCGTGCGCGTGGCGGCATGAAACGCCGGGACCTCATCCGGCATCTCCAACGCGAGGGGTGCCGCATTGAGCGCGAAGGCAAAAGCCATACCGTGTACGTCAATCCAAAGACCGGGGTGTCCGCTTCGGTTCCCCGCCATCGTGAAATCAACACATTCACGGCGCGAGGCGTCTGCAAAGATCTCGGCGTCCGGATTCCGGAGTCCAAATGAGTAATCGATTCAGCCGGGGCTTAAAGCCCGGCTGCGTGTCATCAGACGGTGCTCTGATGCCAAAAGTCAATATGTCAATCTCCGTCCCCGTTCGGCCACATCTTTTTAATTGTTCATTGCTCGTTGCTGCCTTGCTCATTGTTGCATTGTCTCTCTCCCCCGCCCATGCCGCCGTCTGGTACGTCAACGACACCTCGACAACCGGCGATTCCTACACGACCTCGACCGGCGCCGACACCCAGCCCGGCACCATCGCCGAGCCGTTCCGGAGCATCAACAAAGCCTTCGACTCGGCCGTGTCGGGCGACACGATCCTGGTCGACAAGGGGATTTTTGATTCGTACGCAACGGTCAATACCAACAACGGCACTGAAACCGCGGGTGTCAACGTCAAAACGGACAGCATCGCGCTGATCGGCGAAGACTCGGCCTCGACTATCATTGATCCGCCTGGCGCAAATACGCTCGCAGGCATCTACGGCATCTACGCCGACACGCAGGTGAATCTGCTTATCAAAAACATCGGCGTGACGGGCGCCTACGACGGAATTTTCTGGTTCAACGTCGACCGCTCGACCTTGTCGTCAGACAGCGCAGGTACCTGCGGCAACTACGGATTTAATCTGAATAACGGCTCTGACACGGATACGCTGAGCAACAACATTGCCAATTCTAACACGTTGTACGGCATCTATCTGGATTCGAGTTCGGGCAGTACGGTGAGCGGCAACACCGCCAATTCGAACGCGACGATCGGCATTTCTCTTTACACAGGGAGCGGCAACACCGTGAGTGGCAACACCGCCAATTCGAATTCAACCGGCATTGATGTGTACGCATGTTCGAACATCACGGTGAGCGGCAACACTGCCAATTCGAATTCGTCCGACGGCATCAATCTGAATTCGAACAACAGCACGGTGAGTGGCAACACTGCCAATTCGAATTCGTCCAACGGCATCAACCTGAATTCGAACAACAACACGGTGAGCGGCAACACGGCCAATTCGAATGCATCCAGCGGGATCATGCTGACCTCGAGTTCGAATAACACGATAAGCGGCAACACCTCCAATTCGAATTCATTCGCCGGCATCTATCTGATTGGGAGTTTGAGTTCGAGCAATGCCGTGAGGAACAACGTGATCAGGTCAAATACGTGGGCGGGCATATACTTGAGCGACGCGGATACCAATGTGGTGACCCAAAACGATATTTCCGGCAACGACACCGGCGTTTGGATCGACGGGACGCCCTTTTCGAATTTGATCACCAAAAACAACATCGCCGGGAAC
>JAHFCY010000292.1 GCA_023249255.1 Candidatus Lindowiibacteriota bacterium
ATTTTCGGAATCTCGGATTTCTTCACCAAATCGCATTTGTTGAGAAGCACGCCATCGGCGGTCTTGATCTGGCAGACGTGATTGTATTCCAGTTCCTTCATCAGCCCGAAAAATGCGTCGGCGTCGACGGTGCAGATCACCGGCTCGACCGTCGTCCGGACTTTCAGCGGCGGAATTTCGTAAAACGCCTGAAGGATCCGGCCCGGCTCGGCGATGCCGGTCGATTCGATGATGAGCCGCTTGGGTTTGTATTTCCGCAGAAGCTCTTCGGTTTCCTGCACGAAGTCGCCGCGGATTTCACAGCAGATACAGCCGTTGGTGAGCTCGAGCGTATTCAGGCCGCGCCGTTTGATGAGGCCGCCATCGATGCCGACCTCCCCGAGTTCATTGACCAGTACGGCAATCTTGCCATCGAAGAGTTTGCCCTCGAGGGCGTTTCGAAGAAATGTCGTCTTGCCGGATCCGAGAAAGCCGGTCACGAGATGGACCAGCGCCGGCCGAGTCCGTGTCTTGCCCATCCCCGGCGTTCCCCCCTCCCCGTTTCCTTCATTTCCGCGAGCGGATCAAAGTTTGCCGCCGGGTTTGCGCGGGATGAATCGCCCGTAGCCTTTGCGGCCGACGAATTTATTGTCCCGGACCACGACGGATCCCCGGCATAGCGTGACGTCCGGAAATCCGTACATGTCCACGCCCTGAAACGGCGACCAGTCGCAGTTTGTGTCGAGTTCCTTGTAGTCGATTTTTTTGTGGAACTTCGGATCGATGACGATGAGGTCCGCGTCGTGACCCGGTTTGATGTCGCCTTTTCGATGAGCCAGCCCCATGATTTTGGCGGGATTGGTCGAGCAGAGGCGGACGGCGTGATTGATGGAGAAGCGTTTCTTGCGAACGCCGAACGAGTAGATCGATGGCCACATCGTTTCGACGCCGGGCAGGCCGAACGGAATGCGCCGGAAATCTCCGCCCCACATGGCCTTTTGCTTGGTCGTGAACGTACACGTGTCGGTCGCGACGGTGGAGACTTCGCCGTTTTTGAGGCCCTCCCAGAGCCGATCGTTATCTTTTTTCTTTTTGATCTGCGGGCAGGTGGCGTACCAGTGGCCTTTCTCCTTGTCCTTGAAAACATCATCGTTCAGGACGAGATACTGTGGGCAGGTTTCGGCGTAGACGTGGACGCCGCGCTCCTGCGCCGCCTTGACGATGTCCGCGCCTTCGCCGGTCGACATGTGGACGATGTAGAGCGTGCCCTTGCTCGCTTCGGTCCACGTGATCGCGCGCTGGATGGCTTCTGCCTCGACAAAATTCGGCCGGGAGAGAGCGTGGCCGTAGGCGCCGACTTTGTCGAGCTGTTTGACGTAGCGCTCGATGAAAACGTTGAGGACGCGTTCCGATTCGGCATGGACGAGAATTTTCGCGCCGTAGTCTTTCGTGTATTCAAGCGCTGCATACATCGCGGCGTCGTCGCTCTGCCAGCCTTCCTTTTCGTAAATCATGAACATCTTGTAGGTCGGCACGCCTTCGTCGATCATCTTTTTGACTTCGGATGCCGCCTGGTCGGACCACTTGATGACGATGCCGTGAAGCCCGTAATCGACGCAGACCTTGTCGCGCGCCTCGTCCATCCGCCGCTCAAATCCGGCGTACATCCCCTTTTCCTTGTCCTGCGTCGCGTAGTCGATGACCGTCGTGACGCCGCCGCGCGCGGCCGCCCGGGTGCCCGAGTCGAAATCGTCGGACGAGACGGTGCCGCAAAACGGCAGTTGAAGATGGACGTGAACGTCGATCATGCCCGGAAGAACAAATTTGCCTTTGGCGTCGATGATTTCCGCGCCGTCGACCGGAATATTTTTGGCAATCTTGACGATTTTTTCGCCTTGGATGCCGATGTCGGCCACCTGCGTCTTGTCGGCGGTGACGACTTGTCCACCCTTGATTATTTTATCGAAAGCTTTTGCCACAGGATACACCCCCCTTGAGATTGGTCGACCGGAGCGGCCACAATCTACACCTTTTTGGGTGGGTCGTCAACAAACAAAAAAAGCGCCGCCCGTGGCGGGCAGCGCTTCAGGGTCACAAGGGGATTTGCGGAGGTTAAGGGTCGGATGAATGGAAGGTAGATCGAGAGATGCCGGAGCGCGAGGAGGTCAGCATGGTTGTCCTCCGAGCTTGATCGGAGTGAAGGAAGAAGTCGGCAGGGCAGGACCAGTCGCCGCCGGGTGCGCAAGGATTCTGGAAAACGCATCGCGAACGAGGACGCGGCTGAATCCCTTCATGAGAATGTGAACGACCGGGTGCGGATGGTATTGAAAGATATTGACGTGTTTGACCAGAATGTTCGAAAAATCACGTGTTTTGTTCATTTCGATCACCTTCTTTTGGTCTTTGTATACCTCACCGATGGATGATGAAAGAGCAATGACCGTGCCGGAAATGGCGGTCACACGGGATTTTCTATAAGTCATTGATTAACAATATATAACCGTTTTGTCTTTGGCGGTATAATATCGAGGATCTGTCTACGAAATATGACATTTTATATGAAAAAATGCACTCGACAAAGGCGGATGGGGTAAGATACGTTCGCGCGTGGAGAGGTGTCCGAGTGGACGAAGGAGCACGACTCGAAATCGTGTGACCCGCGAGGGTCCGTGGGTTCAAATCCCACCCTCTCCGATCAAGCAGTTGCATAAAAATAAAAGAGTTACGACGAAAAAATTTCGGCGCGGCGGTCTCACGGCGCTTAACCGAATCTCACCCGATTTGACACTGTTTTGGGCACCAGGTGGGCACCAGATTTCTTTCGTAAGTCGACGTGTTTTTTTATGCGACACTCCCATCACGATGCAGAATCGTCGTCGTCCACCCACTTTTCGAAATACCCCATCCGCTCCGCACGGGATCGGATGATGTCCGCCCTCTTGTTCGCCTCTGGATTTACTTGACCGCCGCTTTTGAGGATGTCTTTCTTTTTCGGGGCAAATTTCTTGGGGCGCTGGGGCGCGCGATCTTTCCGTGCGGACTGAGTCATCGCTCGACATTTCTGCGTCAAAGCGCGGATCGCCACCTTATATTCATCTGCCATGCCGGACAAAATAATCGTATCCGCGCGGTCATCAATGGCGTCAACAACAAGCGCTGCCTCTCTCATCATCTTACCCTTCGGAATTTCTGGCCCAAGTGCATCCAAGCGCTGGATGAGGCGGAGGAAATATCTTCCGGTCCGATCTGGAAATTCGAGTACAACGCGCATCGGAGGGAATCTCGTCACGAGTTCCGCGACGGTCGGGGGGCGCTCGCCATTCAATATCTCCGGCGAAATGGCCAACGCCTCGACTGCGGGAGATAGCTCGGAGACGCAATTTTTCAAGAACATATGGATGGGGACCGTTCGGCGGCTCATCAGATCGGCAACATACGCTGGCGGCGTTAAATAAAAACACGATCGAAAAATAATGCGGGGGCCATTTGTCCGTCCTCCTATTTGGAATAGCCCCCTCGGATTCAATAGGAGAAGTGATTCAAGAGGACAGACAGTGCCGAGGCCCGTAAGTCGCTACGGCGTTTTAATTTTTTCCAGCCCGCATTTTGTCAGCTTGTAGTATCTGCGTTTCCTCCCTCTCTCATTTATTCTCCATTCCCCATAAATAAACTTCCGATGCACCATGTGCTGAAGGATGGGATATAGCAACCCCTCTCCCATCATGAGCGCATAGGGATCCACCTCCCAGAGTCTCCGACAGATTTCATATCCCGTCAAATCCCCA
>JAHFCY010000110.1 GCA_023249255.1 Candidatus Lindowiibacteriota bacterium
TCGCGTCCTACGTCGGATGCCGGCTCGGCTACAACATGATGCTTCTGCGGGATCTCGTCGTGGGCGCGATTCTTCACGACATCGGCGAATGTTTTTTGCCGGAAAAAATCGTGAACAAGGAGGGAAAATTTACCGCGGACGATTTCATCATCATGCAGCAGCACACCGTGATGGGGTTCAAATATCTTTCAAGATTTTCGGACATCAAGGCGACGTCCCGGGCCGTGACCATCCAGCACCACGAGCGATTTTCGGGCAAGGGCTATCCGAAAGGGATGGCCGGCACGCAGATTCATCCGTACTCCGGGGTCGTCGGCGCCTGCGAAATTTTCGACGCCATGACATCCGACCGGCCGTTTCAGATCCGCCATCCCGCCATCGTCGCGCTCGGCCTGCTTCTGTCAAGCAAAGACCCCCTGTTTGCGCCGGATCTTCGGGAAATTTTCCCGCATTTATTTGCGCCGTTTCAGATCGGGACGTGGGTGACCCTGTCGGACGGGCGGATCGGCCTGGTCAAATCGGTTCCGAAAGAGACGCCGACGCGGCCGGACGTGAAAGTTCTATACGACGCGCTGGGCGCTGGCATTCCGGCGACGGTTGTCCGGCTGAGCCAGGACCCCGGCATTCGCATCGCCGGCATCCCATCGGAATTTTAAGGCAAAATCTCAATCTGAAGTTTTCGGACGACTCCGGCGAGTTTCCAGGACGCCGAAAAATCGCCTTCGACCAGTTTGATGTGCCTGACCGACGCCGGAATCTCGTCCATGATCGGATCGACCGGCACCCATGTCCGGCCGGCGAGCAGTTCATTCCAGGAGTGATAAAAATACCGTCCGTCCATGTAAATCACGCCTGAAACAATTTTGCACGGAAATCCGGCAGCCGTCGCCAGCGCGTGAAAGAGGGCCGAGAATTCATTGCAATCTCCCTGCTTGATTTCAAGCACGTCGGCCGCCGACGGGACCATCGACGTCGGAACCTGGCGGATGTGTTTCTGCATCCAATCGATCGCGTCCCGTGAAAAATCGGCCGGCGACGCGCGGTGAAACTGCGCTGTCAACCGGAGAATTTCAGGCGACCACGCAGGCGAATCGCCGGCAAGCGAGCGGGTGTCGGCCGGCGGCGCGCCAAGGAGTGACCCTTCGGGCCGGCGCAATTCCAGTTCGACCCCGGCGGGCGACTCGGATCTGACGATCTGGAAATCGCCGTGAAGGGCGAGATCGGCCGGTGAGATTTGGGACAGGCGGACCCGGACACGATTGGCCGAATCTTCCGGCCTGCCCGCCGGACCGGCGGGAAACGTTCCGCCGGACGGGATGACGGCCGAGAAATAGGCAAGATCGATATCGGCGGGCGCATTCACCGATATTTTTTCCGCGGCCGATTTGTCCTCCATGCGGTATTGCAGTCCAAGCCCCGGCATTTCGATTCGATACGGGTCGATTTGTCCGGTGTCGACGTAAGAGACAACGTCAACCGAGCCGAGGCGTGCGGTGACTTGAAAGACGGGGCGGGCGAGACCTGAAACGTTCAAGATGGTGAGCGTGTCAACCGAGATCAAGATGCGTATCGGCAGAAAATCGACGGGGTTGAGAACTTGAAACGTCCACGACTTCCCGACCGCGAGTGTTTCCGACCGGATGAGCTGATCGGCAAGCTGGGGAAATGTGATGTCATTGAGATCGATAGTTTTTTCTTTGAGGAGTCGCCCGGCCGACGTGCTTTTGACCGTGAACAGCCGGTCATTCAGGCGTTCGCCGCGGACACGGTACGACTGGCCGACACCCGCGTCGAGAGACTGGAAATACCGAATGGGTTTGAAATCGACCGTTGACTCGATCGATTCGATCGTGCGTATGGATATCGGATGGTCGAGCGAGCGCATGGAGATAAAATTTTCCGTGTAGATGGTCATTCCGCCCCCGTCGGCGGGCTGGGTGCGCTGGCGCATATAGCCGACGCGCTGACCGCCGATATACGCGCCATACCAGACGTCGGACGCGGCGGGCGGGAGCGGGATGTGCTCCGGGGACGGCGATTCATGCCGGCTGCAGGCGGACATAAAAATCGTGATGGAGAGAGTAACGGCGAGGCGCAGGAGCCGATTCGGAATCAGAGTCATACGCAGAACACGCATGCCGTCAGTATTAGCCACAGAGCGTAGCGAGGTCAATACGACGCGGCGCAAACGCAAGTTGTCTTGACCCATCCGGCCAATCCGGATAGGATGAACGGAGAGTGCGGGCTGTTAGCTCAGTTGGTAGAGCAGATGACTCTTAATCATCGGGTCGCAGGTTCGATCCCTGCACAGCCCAGTCGTCGAGGGCGCGTGGCGGAATGGCAGACGCGCCAGGTTTAGGACCTGGTCCCGAAAGGGGTAGGGGTTCAAGTCCCTTCGCGCCCATGGAGGGTGCATAAAGGATAGAGACAATCGAGAAGACATGATGCCCGATTATGAAATGGTTTAAGCGCATCACCGCGGGATTGTCCGTTTTTTGGATCGTCCACCTTTTCTGGATCAGCGCGGGCCGACTCGGGGAGCCGCGGGACCTGCTCTTCGAAAGCCCGACCGTCAACACGGCGATATTGCTGAATCAGGGCGTAAACATTTATTCAAAGTCCGTCTACGATGGCCCGCCGTTCAATCTGACCATCTACACACCCGCCTATTTTTCTCTGACCGCCGCCATGCCGGGATTCGAATCCGCGCCGTTTCAGACGGGCAGAGCCATTTCGATCTTTTTTGCGGTAGGACTGTTTCTCCAGCTCATCATTCCGCGCCGAGGAAAATCCGGCGTCAGCACGGGGTTGATCGCGACCGGATGGTTGTCACTTTTTATGCCGTACGTGGTGAACATTTCATTTTTCAAGATGGACATGATGGCCCTGGCGTTGTCGAGCGCGTCGATTGCCGTGCTGATTCGCCGGGGGATAACGCCTGTGACAGCAGTGCTGGCCGGGGCGCTGGCAGGGGCGGGCATTCTGACCAAGCAAAGTGCCATCTCGGCGCCGATCGCCGCCATGCTGTATCTACTCTGGAAAGAACGGCGTCTTGCCGTCCTCTATTTCGGCGCGTTCCTGATATCGACCCTGCCGGTATTCTGGATCATCAATCGATTGAGCGAGGGAGGATTCTGGTGGTGTATTTTTGAAGCGCCCCATCATCCGATCCGGTTCGACGTATTCCTCGAAAACTGGCTGGAGATGGACTCACCCGCTTTTTACGTTCTTCTGGCATTCTCGGCCTTTTGTTGCCGGGAATTGTTTCGGCCTGAGATGCGAGGCCGGGAGGATACCCGGGGATCCAGCCGGTTGGCGGGCCTGTACTACATCGTCAGTTGGGTATGGCTTGTGGAAAGCGTGGGTAAAGTGGGCGCGGCGACGAATTATTTTTTGGAGCCCCTTTACGCGGCGGTCTGGGTGATCCTGATGTGGCTGGACGGTCTTGAGGAGGAGCCGAAAGGAAAGGTTGCGGCAATCGCGTGGGGATTGATTCTGATTTCGCTGTCATGGCCGATGCGGACGGCGCAGTTTTCCGACCCGCTGATTCCGAAAGATTCAAAGAGTGTTGAGACGTACGAGGCGGCCCGGCGGGAGGCCATCGCGGCGGCCGGCATGGAAAAACCGAAAATTCTAAACCTCGCGTCGACCCAGGCGTCGTTGAGTTCAGGATTTGATCTTTACCTGAACGACCCGTTCTTATACGCGACGCTCTGGAACACTCGCGACCTCTCCAATCGCGCGATGCTGACCGCGCTGGACGAAAGATTTTTCGATCTCGTCGCCCTTCCCCGGGGTGATCGGCCGGCAACGATCCGAGACCCGACGCCCCTCGGAGAAATCTACGCCAAAATATATCAGACCTGCGAATTCCGGTCGGAAGGCGTGTTCGCTTACTATGTTCCCCGCCCGGGGGCGTTGCGGGGGGGCGACGGAAGCCGGAATTCCTCAGTAGTTCGCAGAAATCCGGGCGCTGTCCCTAACAGCGAAATTCGCGCGATTGTAGAAGCGGCGCCGGTGAGGTAAACGTCAATCAATGATCGGTGTTATGCTTTTTTGGGCGGTAATCGGCGGGGGCGTTGTGACGGCGAATTCTTTTTTGGTCCGTTCTGGCGGCGCTCGGCCTCATGGCCATCATCCTGAAGCTTCTTCCGAAAGAGGCAGGCCCGTCCGGAATGGATTCAGGGGGAAATCCATAGAAACTTGCATTTCCCCGGAAAGGACTGTATATTCTTTGTAGATACACTCGCTTTGGCGTGAGGAAAGGAGCCAACACCCGATGCAGGTTCAGATTCAGAAATGGGGCAACAGTCTCGGCCTTCGGATTCCCATGGCGTTCGCGCAGGAAGTCCACGTTAAACAGGGATCGGTCGTTGATTTGAAATTAGACGGGAAAAAACTTGTGATCGAACCCAAATCCTGTATCAAACGGACCCTGAAAAGTCTTCTGAAAGGCATCACCCGGAAGAATCTTCACGAGGAATTTCAAGCAGGCCCGATTCAAGGCAGGGAGGTCTGGTAAATCCGCCAAATGGCTGCGTATGTGCCGGACCGCGGCGATGTTGTCTGGTTGACATTGGATCCTCAAGCCGGCCACGAGCAATCCGGCCGGAGGCCTGCAGTCGCGCTCTCACCGGCCGAATACAATGAAAAGGTCGGACTTGCCATTTTTTCCCCGATTACCAATCAGATCAAAGGATATCCGTTTGAAGTTGTTATTCCCGAAGAATGCGGTGTGACCGGCGCAGTTTTATCGGATCAAGTCAAAAGTCTGGATTGGAAAGCCAGAAAAGCAACCCGCATTTGCCGCCTGCCCGAACAAACGATTTTGGAAGTGCTGCAAAAACTTTCCACGCTGATGAGTTGAGAGCCCTGCAGAAATCCGGATTCGTGTTGCAAAGCGTATATCGATGGCGTATAGTTTTCGTATGGGCACATTTCGGGAACAGATTCGAATTTCGGTTTTGAATAACGGCGAAAAGGCCGAATCGCTGGATGCCGTCGTAGACAGCGGCGCGGCCTACACATGGATCCCATCTCCACTTCTTCAAAAAATGGGGGTCTCACCGCTTCGCAAACAAAAACTTAAAATCGCCAACGGGCAGGTCATCGAGAGGGACGCGGGAGTTGTTCAGATTCAATTTCGAGGGCAGACCGGCCCCACCCGGATCATCTTCGGCGATCCGAAAAGCGAACCCCTACTGGGCGCCATCACTCTCGAAGAATTTGGCCTGGGCATCGATCCCCTCAACAAGACCCTGATTCAAGTGACCTACCTGCAAGTCTGACGGCAACCCCGGCAGCGGTGGGCGCGGGCTTTGCAGATTGCCACCACACTTGAATTTGGATTTCCGCCGACATATACTTGCGGCGGATCATGACGAGGGTAGCCGAACGATGCGTGGGCATGTTTCCCACGCATTTTGCATTGTTAGGGGAGGTTTGTTAGTGATGACTGCGGTGGAAACGCTGGCGCGCGAGATTGAGCCGCTGGCGCAGAGGTACGGGCTGGCGATTTATGATCTGGACGTGATTGCGCACGGGCGGCCGACTCTACGGGTGTACGCGGAGCGCCGGCTGGAAGAATCCGGCGGCGGAGCTCTGGACGAACGCGCCGAGTCAGGCGCGACCGCGCAGCGGACCCCGAATGCCACCATCGGTGAACTTGAAAGTTTTGCCCGGGTTCTGATCCCGTACTTGTCGATGAAAGATCTGTTTCCGCGGGAGGGGCAGATTGAAGTTTCCTCTCCGGGCATGAACCGCCGTCTTCGCCGGCCCGCCCATTTTGTTTCGGCCGTGGGGCAGACCGTTGCCGTGACGGCGCAGACGCCATCGGGCAAGCAGACGGTGAAGGCAAAGCTGACCGCCGTTTCGGACGAAGGCATCGCGCTCGATTCAGCGCAGATTCCGCATGTCGGGTTCGCCGACATCATTCGCGCGCAGATGGAGCCCGAAATCAAATTCTAATGCCGTCCACCAAACGAAAATCGAAATCGAAGACGACGGTCGACCAGGAGGCGCTCCTGCTGGCGATCGAAGAGATCGAGAAAGAGAAGGGGATCGAGCGGGAGACCATGTTCGTGGCCGTTGAAGCCGCCCTGGTTTCGGCTTACCGGAAAAATCACGGCATCCCGTTCAGCGTCGACGCGAAAGTGGACCGCAAGACGGCGGATATTTCGTTCACCCGGTATCACACCATCGTTGAAACCGTCGAAGACCCGGAACTTCAGATGACGGTCGACGAGGCGTCGAAGCACGTGAAGGACGCGGCCGTGGGCGGCCGGGTCAGCCAGCCGCTGGTATTCAACGTCGAGGAATTCGGCCGGATTGCGGCGCAGACGGCGCGGCAGGTTCTGGTTCAGCGGATCCGGGAGGCCGAGCGGGACATTCTCTACGAGGAATACCGGTCGCGCGAGGGCGAAGTCGTCACCGTGATTGTTCAAAAGGTGATCGGGGACAAGGTGATTCTGAATCTGGACAAGGTCGAAGCGATCATGCCTCTCAAGGAGCAGATCCCGAAAGAGATCTATTCCATCGGCGACCGCATCAAGGTGTACGTCGTGCGGATCCGCAAAGGCATCCGGGGGCCGCTCATCATCGTGTCCCGGACGCATCCCAAGCTTGTCGAAAATCTATTCAAGATGGAAATTCCGGAGGTATTCGACGGATTGATCGAGATCAAGGCCATCGTGCGGGAGGCGGGCGTCCGGACGAAAATCGCCGTGAAGTCGAACGACACGAACGTCGATCCGATCGGCGCGTGCGTGGGCGTGCGAGGCAGCCGCATCCGGAACATTTTGAAGGAAGTTCCCGGCGAAAAAATCGATATTGTTCCCTGGCACGAAGACCTTACCGTATTTGTGAAAAATTCCCTGTCGCCCGCGCAGGTCACCAAAGTGCATCCGCAGTTGGACGGTCACACCGTCCATGTCGTCGTGCCCGACAATCAGTTGTCTCTGGCGATCGGCAAGAACGGCCAGAACGCGAGACTTGCCGCGCGCCTGACGAGACAGCGGGTGGACATCTACAGTGAGACCGACTACGCGAAGAACGCGGCGAAGGCGGCGAAAGAAGCGGCGGCGAAACTTTTCGCGAGCGCAGCCGATCTGCAGAAAGAGCTGCAGCGGATCTCCGGCGTCGGCAAGAAGGCGGCGGAGACGTTGACGGAGGCCGGATTCAATCTGGACAAGCTTGTGGCCGCCAAGCCGGAGGACTTGCAGACCGTGGAGGGTATTGGCGACAAGAAGGCGGAGAAGATCATCGAAGGCGCGAAGGAAGTGTACAAGGAGATTCTCGCCGAGCGGGAGAAACAGAAAGAGAAGGAGGCGGAGAAATCGTCGGACGAGGCGAAGGCGGAGTCGGAACCCAAGGATGAGGAGGCGCCCAAGCGCGGGCGGGCGAAGCCGAAGAAGTTGACGGACGTGGAAGTGGCGGCGGCGGAAAAAGAGAGCGCCGAGAAGACTCCGCCGATGACATTCGAAGAGGCGTTGAAACTATTTTCGAAACGGCTGGGGACACCAAAAGGGGCGGAGACGAAAGAAAAAACCCGGCGAAAAAAAGATGCTGAAACAGATGAAAAGTCCGGGAGTGAGGACTCATGAGAGTATTTGAACTTGCCCGTGATCTCGGCTGCAGTTCGAAGGAAATCATTTCGAAAGCGGCCTCACAGGGCATTATTCTCAACAATCACATGGTCGCCGTGCCGGATCCGTTCGAGAAGCAGTTCAGGCAGGAATACGGCAAGACGGCGGCATCGGTCCCACACGGCGGTGAGGTTGCGCCTGTGGTTCCCGTCGCTCCACCCCCGGCCGCCGCCCCGGCAAGTCCGGCGGAGCGGTCGACCGATCCGCCAAGTCCGTCTCCAACGCCGCCCGCTGTCTCCGCGGCGCCCGGCGCCAGACGTCCCGTGGCGCAGATCACGCCAACACCGACGCCCAAACCCGCCGTGTCCAAACCGGCGATCTCACCGGCTCCTTCGCCGCCAAAACCAGCGGCGCCGCAGGCTGTGGCGAAACCGACAGCCCCACAGGCCATGGCGAAACCGGCGGTGCCCGCGGCCAAACCTGCGCTCAAAAAATTATCGCTGCCGTTTCCGCTTCGCGTCGTGGATCTGTCGAAGGCCATCGACAAATCGGCCGCGGAATTGGTCGGCAAGCTCATGGGGCTTGGCATGATGGTTTCGGCGAACGCGCCGTTGGACAGGGACGCCGCGCTTCTTCTGGCCGGCGAATACGGCTACGATCTTGAATTAAAGGAAGAGGAGGCCGAGATTCCGGTTCCGGCCAAAGAAGTCGAGGAGAAGGAAGATCCGAAAGATTTAAAGCCGAGACCGCCGGTGGTCGTCGTGATGGGCCACGTTGACCACGGCAAGACCACGCTTCTGGATTCGATTCGAAAGACAAAAGTCGCGGAGGGCGAATTCGGCGGGATCACCCAGCACATCGGCGCTTACAAGGTGGACATGGGAAACGGCAAATCGGTCACGTTTCTGGACACGCCGGGTCACGAGGCGTTCACGGCGATGCGAGCGCGAGGGGCGAACGTCACCGACCTTGCCGTCCTCGTGGTGGCGGCGGACGACGGCGTGATGCGTCAGACCGTAGAGGCGATCAGCCACGCGCGGGCGGCGAACGTGCCGATCATCGTGGCGCTGAACAAAGTCGACAAGCCAAACAGCGACAAGCAGCGCGTCCTGAAAGGACTTTCGGATAATGGACTGACGCCGGAAAGCTGGGGCGGCGACACGGTCGTGGTTGAAGTTTCGGCGTTGAAAGGAACAAATATTTCCGATCTGCTCGAGATGATCAATCTCCAGGCCGAGATGCGGGACCTGAAGGCCAATCCCGACCGCCCGGCGGCCGGCGCCGTCATCGAGTCGAAGCTCGAGCGAGGCCGGGGTCCGACCGCGACTGTGCTGGTTCAGAAAGGGACTCTCCGGGTCGGCGATATTTTTGTATGCGGCACGACGTCCGGGAAAGTGAAAGCGCTGATTGACGAGCGGGGGCAACGGATGCAGGAAGCGGGCCCATCCACGCCGGCCGAGGTGCTTGGATTTACGGAAGCGCCGCTGGCCGGCGACCGGTTCAACGTTGTGCCGAGCGAAAAAGCGGCGAAGGACATTGCGGAGAGCCGCGGCGCGATGCGGAAAGACATGGCCCGAAACCGGCAGGATGCGCCACTGACTCTGGAGGCGATGACGGACAATCTGCGGGAGGGCGAAAAGACCGTTCTGCCGCTTGTGTTGAAGACCGACGTGCAGGGATCGCTGGAAGCCATCCGGGACGCGCTCGAAAAACTTCGAAACGACGAAGTTCCGATCCGAGTGCTTCATGCGGCGCTCGGCGGGATCACCGAGAGTGACGTTCTCCTGGCGGCGGCATCGGGTGCAAAAATCATGGGATTCAACGTTCGGCCGGACGAGCGGGCGACGTCGACGGCGGAACATGAAGGCGTGGACATTCGGACATACCGGATCATTTACGAAATTCTGGAGGACGTGAAGAAAGCCGTAACGGGCCGGATGGCGCCGCGGACCGAGCAACGCGTGATCGGGACGCTGGAAGTCCGCACCGTATTCAAAATTTCCCGGTTCGGCACGGTCGCAGGCTGTTTTGTGAAAGAGGGCAAGATCGAGAGAAAAGGGCGTATCCGGGTCGTGCGGGACGGCGCGGTGGTGTACGAAGGCAAGATCGGATCGCTCAAGCGGTTCAAAGACGATGCGCGGGAAGTCGAAAAGGGATACGAGTGCGGCGTTCTGGTTGAGAATTTCAACGACGTCAAAGTGGGAGACGTCCTCGAAGTCTATCTGATCGAGGAGATGGCGCCGACGCTCGAAAGCTGAGAGGGCCGCAATGGCCGGGTTGTTCATGGCGTTTCGCGTGCGGGTCAAACTGCCGGGTTGCAGGACATTGAAAGATCGTCGGGCGGTCGTTCAAGGCATGGTCCATACGGCGCGTGATCGTCACGGATTTTCGGCCTCGGATCTCACGCATCCCTTGAAAATCGACTACGCCGAAGTAGGGTTTGCGGCCGTGGGACAAACGGAAGACGAAATCCGGCGACGACTCGACCGGTTGATGGCAACGGTGGAATCCGAAATCGACTTGCTGGGCATCGAAGAGCATATTGTAGACGGAGGCGATTGAGATGCGATCCAAAGAAACCCGGATGGAACGGATGAACAAACAGCTCATGCGGGATTATTCCGAAATCATCCGCGATGAACTCAAGCTTCCGGAATCGTTCAAACTTCTGTCGATCACGCATGTCGAATTGTATGCCGACCAGTCAGCCGCCAAAGTCTACGTCAGCCACCTGAAGGAAGGCCATACCGGTCCGGCCGTCGCCGCGCTGAACAACGAGGCCGGCCTCATCCGGTCGCATCTGAGGACGCGGCTCGCGTGGCGAAAAATTCCATCTGCGACTTTTTTCGAGGACGATTCCC
>JAHFCY010000011.1 GCA_023249255.1 Candidatus Lindowiibacteriota bacterium
AGTTCGTTGATGTAGTAGCGGTAGCCCTTGTCGGTGGGACTTCGTCCGGCCGACGTGTGCGGCTGTTCGAGAAATCCCCATTCCTCAAGGTCCGAGCAGATGTTGCGGACCGTCGCCGGAGACATCTCGAAGTCAAACGCCCTGGAGATGGTCCGCGATCCCACCGGCTCACTCTCCTTGATGTGTGTATGGATCATGAAATAGAGAATCCGCCGTTCGCGTTCGGTCAGTTCCCGTTCGTCCGGATGCGGCATCGCCCACCCTCCTTTCAACCCGCCCTATTTTAGCACTCATCGCACGAGAGTGCTAATGATTTTTACAAAGGCGCCGCGCAGGTTGTCAAGTGGGGTCCCAGGTGGTGACGAACAAAGCCGAAATTTCGGTTTTAAAACGTCCCCGGTTCGATAAATCCCGATTCCGTGCCGTCCGGATCATACCGGACGGATCCCACGACGACACCCCGGACTGCGGCGGGATCGCGCAGGGGCGTGAAAACGCGGACCTTGCGGGATTTGAAATCGAAGCGGTCGAGGATTCCCATTCCCACACAATGCTGTTTTTGGTCAAGGAGGCCGATGAGGACGCCCTGTTCGTCGCCGCTCTGAAGCACGCGAAGGTTCGGCCCGACTGCTTGCGTGATTTTGGCGCGATCCGTTTTGGTCAGAGGTTTGCGGACGACCAGAAGCGTGCCTTCGAAGGCGGGCAGGCGTTCGGCCCAGAGGACGTTCGGATGTTTGAGGGTGACGGGCTGGCCGCTGAAGAGGTAACAGCGGTAGAAGAAAATAGAATCAAGCGGGAGATCGAGATGCGAGCCGTTTTTGAAATATGATTTGCTTAGATTTTCCCGCAGGGCTTTTCGGACGGTCGGCGACGTCGGCGACGCTTTCTTGGAAACCTTGATCCGCACCATGTGTTTTTCGGGCCGGCCTTTGACGAGATGTTCCAGTTCGCGCTCGCGCTGGAGCAGGACCACGAGGTCGGGCAGAAGAATGTCCATCTTGGCGGCCTTGAGCATCCGTCCGCCGTCGCCGGCGACCCAGCCGGTCGTATCGACGATGACCGTGGCCTCGCGCCGGAGGGCGTGCCACGTGAGTTGCCGGACGCCGATCAGGGCATGGAGAAGATGCAGGCCGGGGGAATGCGATCCGAGAAAATACATGCCGTCGACGGGCGCGTCGTGCAGAAAAAGAAGCGGCTCGCGAAGAAAAGACAGGCCGAACGTGCAGGGCGGGCCGATGTCGCTCTGGCCGGCGTCGCAGTCGACCACCGCGACCTTGCGATGAAGCCCGAACAGGCGATTGGCCACATACGTGGAGAAAAAAGTCTTGCCGCTATCCATCTCGCCGAGGACAAACACCAGCCGCGCGTGCTCCTTGTAAATCCGGTAGACAAGATCATCCCAACTCTGCGGGATCGTCCGCTCCGGAATTTTTTCAGCGGGATTGGCCAGTGCGCTGTCGATCCGGATTTCGGCGCGTTCGCCGAATTCAAACGGAATTTTTTTGTTTTCCGGAATGTGAATGGTCTCGCCCGGCACGATGGGTTTGCCGATCGCCTCGGCCGCCCCGCGCAGAACTTCGACGCGGCTTGGGCCGCCGATGAGATAGAAACTGCCGGCCGGGATAGCTACCACCTTATTCGACGAAAGATCGGGATTCATGATGTTCTCCGTTTTACCGTTCCTGTTTTTTTGTCAAACACGAGCGTCGGCCAGAATGCCTCCAGTGTGTCGGCCCGGAACCGTTCAACGAGGCGGATACGGGACCGGGAAAGTTTCACGCGTGACGTCCGGCCGGACGATTCCTCCACATCGACTGAAATCGCGCCGGTCGTCCATGCCGACAGCTGGCCGGCAAGCGCGCGGCCGCGGGTTGGCCACACGACAACGCGCGATCCTTTCGCCGGCGCCGGTTTGTCCGCCGCGCATGGCTCGAAGGCTTTCCAGAGGCACACGCCGACAAGACCGGGATAGACCGGGATCGCGCGGTAAATTCTCGCCATCTCGCGCACGAACCAGGTGACGGCCGCGGGCGGATATTTGTCGAGGATGGTCTCCAACTGGGTCATGAGTGACGGGAATTCGGATTCGCGGAATGTCATCGCCGGACTGTCTCCGGACTCAAAATGGCGCGAAGTCTTGCCATGATATTCGCCTTGTCGGCCTCCCACTTCGAATAATCACCGCTCGAATCGTCGATCAGCATCGTGTTCAATCGCGGGTCACGCAGGAGCGTGTCATGGTCGTCGCTTGCATACGTGTTTTCCATCTCCTCCCGCGAGACGAGATGGTCGTCTCCGCCTTCTTTCTTCGCGGCCTTGTGCCGCGCGACGTTTCTTTTCCAGCAGACGTCAAAGGGGCACAGTGCGTAGAGGACAAGCGAACGCTTGAGAATTTCCGGAGAGAAATTGGCGGTCAGTGAATGAACCATGTTCGGGCGGGAAAATTCGATAAAGATCACGCGGCTGTCGTCCTGCATTTTAAGGACGTCGCGGTTGACCTCTTTCAGAATTTCGTCCCAGATAGACTGGTCTGTGACTTTGTATCCGCCATCGGCCGTCCGCCGGCATCGTTTGTATTCCCGGTCGGTCTGAAAAATGTTCCAGAGTTTCGGGAAATCGTCGATGCGCGGCGTTTCCCGCGCCAGTCCCTCCCGCACGATCTGTTCAGACAGTGTCGGATAAAAGACTTCGGACTTTCCGACGCCGGGAGTGCCGAGGAGAAAGAGGTGAAAACACCCGGCCATCAGAGGTCCTCGGGGCCGAACGATCCGGGTAGAAGTTGTTCGACGGGTTCGATGCGGAATTTCCCGCGCGTGTTGGCCAGAATGACGGTGGTCGATTTTCCGAACTCGCGGATGACCTGCCGGCACGCGCCGCAGGGAGAGGCGAGATGTTCGGGATGATAAACGATCGCGACGGCCCGGATCTTTTTTTCACCGGCCGACACGGCGCCGAAAATCGCTGATCGTTCGGCGCAGATCGTGAGGCCGTAGGAGGCGTTTTCGACGTTACAGCCGCCGTAAATCTTTCCGGAGCCGCCGAGCGCCGCGGCGCCGACGTGAAATTTCGAATAGGGCGCGTAGGCGTTTTTGCGCGCTTGTGACGCCGCTCGAATGAGTTTTTGAATTGTCCGGGCCGGAATCATGCCGTTCTCCTTTTTGGTCGAAACCATTTTTGATCGATGATCCGCCGGAGTCGCCGGCGGGTGGCGCGGTCGCAGAACGCTGCGTCGGCTGCGGCGCGAACCGACAGGGCGAGTTGGTCGTGTGTGAGACCGCACTGCGTCACCGCCGCCGTGTATTCGTGCGAGAGCGTGATGTTGGAGACGCCGGGGTCGTCCGAGTTGATCGTGACGGAAACGCCGGCGTCGGCGAGTTGTTTCAATGGATGTGCGCGGAAACTCGGGGCGCATCGCGTTTGGACGTTCGAGGTCGGACAGATTTCGAGAGTGACCTTTTGTTCGAGAAGCATGTCGAGAATACGGCGGTCATCCACGCTGTGGATGCCGTGGCCGATCCGCCGCGCGCCCATGCGCGTGAGAGCCTCGCGAACGCGTTCCGGCCCGCAGGCCTCGCCGGCGTGGACCGTGATCGGAATGCCGTATTTTTGCGCCAGACAAAACGCCGGATAGTGCGGCCTCGCCGGGTAGCGGACTTCGTCTCCGGCCAGATCGACGCCGACAACGCCGCGGCCGAGATGCCGTTTGGCGATTTCAACCGTGTCAATGGAACTTGCGGGCGATTCGGAACGATAACAACAGAGGATGAGCCGGACCGTGATGCCGAATCGTTTCTGTCCGCGGGCGATGCCGCGGAGAGCGCAGGCGACGGTGTCCTCCATCGAAAATTCGCGAGTAGCCTGAAGGATGGGGGCAAAGCGGGTTTCGAGGTAAATGATGTTGTCTTTCGCCGCGTCCTCACAGACTTCGTAGGCGATCCGCTCGACGGCTTCAGGCGATTTCAGAAAGTCGTAGAAGAAAAAGAATTTCTGAAGAAATTGGCCGAGGCTGCGGCAATTTCGGCCGACCCGGCAGTGGGGCGCAAGCCGGTCGAGGTCTCGTGTTGGCAGGGGAAATCGGCCCGCGACCGCCAGATCACGAATCGTTTTGACCCGCACGGATCCGTCCAGATGCCGGTGAAGTTCGATCTTCGGAAATTTCCGGTAATCCATTCTCACTTCCCTTTTTTTGGTTTCTGCCGCCCGGCCGGTTGAAAATATTTGTCGAGCAGAAATGCGAGGCGCGCGCGCGTTTTTTTCGGAATCAGGTCAGGCGCGGTGACGATGGCGTTGGAAAGCGCCGAATGGCATGGGCAGGATTCACCGGGGTGTTTAGCGAGCGCGAGGATCACCGACCGCGCGATTTTTTTGGCGTTACCGGCGTTTTTCAAAAGAGTCTGGACGACCATGTCAGCCGTAACGGCGTCGTGTCCCTCGCGCCAGCAGTCGTAGTCGGTCGGCAGCGCGCAGATCGCGTAACAAATTTCGGCTTCCCGCGCGAGTTTGGCCTCCGGCAGGGCGGTCATGCCGATGACCGATGCCCCCCACGAGCGGTGGAGATTCGATTCGGCTTTGGTCGAAAACTGGGGGCCTTCCATGACGACGTACGTGCCGCCGCGGTGCGTGTTGAGTTTTTGCGCGCTCGACGCGTCGGCCAACATGTTCGAAAGCCGGCCGCAGAATGGATCAGCGAAGGCAACGTGCGCGACGACGCCGTCTCCAAAAAACGTGCTGGGCCTATGTCGTGTCCGGTCAATGAGCTGGTCAGGAATGACGATGTCGCGTCCCGGCACGATTTCCTCTTTGAGTGATCCGACGGCCGACAGCGACAGGATCCAACGAACTCCGAGCGATTTCAGCGCGCAGATGTTTGCCCGCGAGTTGACTTCAGTCGGCAAAATCCGATGCCCCCGTCCGTGCCGGGGCAAAAACGCGACGCGCAGTCCGCCGAGGCGTCCCACGCGGATCACGTCGGATGGCGGGCCGTAGGGTGTGTCGATTTCGACTTCCTGCAACTCCTCGACTCCCTCCATATCATAAATGCCGCTTCCGCCGATGACGCCGACGGCCGGTTCGGCGCCCGATTTTCCGATTTTTGGTTTCATGATTCAGGGTTTCCCTTTCTTGTCTTTGAGGTGTTTTCCGGCGAGCAGGTCGCGCTGAAGATCGGCGATCTCGTCGCGCCGTTTTTTCGTTTCCGTTTCGTCCACGACAATCTCGACGACAAGACCTTCCTTCGCGCCCGCGATGTATTTCGCCGGAATTTGAATCTGTCCGCCATCGTCGAACTCGATCACCGCGATGCCCTCTTCAATCCGATCAATGACGCCTTTCATATCCAATCCCCCCGTTGTATGGATGTTGTGATCAACACCGAATGTCCTCCAGCATCATCTGAATGTCGACCCGCCCGTTCCATTCGTTTCTCGAAAGGTCAAAAATCAGATCGGCCTGCCGGCCAATCCGGTCTGCGACGCCGCCCATGCCCCATCCGACCGCTGTGACCGTGCGCCGCGCGTCAGGACCGACACGGATCCGGAGATGTTTCCCGTCCTCGCCGATCTGCCGGCGCTCGCCGATCGGCGCTGCCGTCATGACGAATTTCGGAAACGGATTTCCCTTGCCGAACGGCTCAAGAACGGAAAGCGCGTCGAGCGTTGCAAGCGTCAAGTCTTCGAACTTGAGTTCCGCATCGGCCTCGATTTGAGGCTCCGGCATATCGCGGAGCCGTCCGGCGACCACGCGTTTGATTTTTTCGAAAAATCCCACAATGTTTTCCGGCCGAATCGTCATTCCGACCGCCTGATGATGCCCGCCGAATTTTTCCAGAAGGTCGGCGCATTCTCCGACTGCTTCGACCATGTTCAGGGATTCGATCGACCGCGATGATCCCGTGCCTTTGCCGTCTTCGATCAGGACAATCAGCACCGGCCGCCCGGTCTCGTTTTTGATTCGGGACGCGACGATGCCCGTCACTCCTTGCGGGACGCCCTCGGCCGACACACAGATGATCCGGTCGCGTTCAAGATCGTTCTGGCCGGGCACCAGATCCATCAGCCGTTTGAAATTGTCCTTTACGAGTTGCTTGCGTTCCGTGTTCATCCGGACGATGCTCCCGGACAGTTCGCGCGCCTCGGATTTTGACGTCGCGATCAGAAGATCGAGCGCGGGGGTTGCGTCGCCGAGCCGGCCCGGCGCGTTGAGAAGCGGTCCGAGCAAAAACGCGATGTCACGGCCGGTCGGTGCGGAAAGTTCGACGGATTCGAGAAGAGCCTTGATCCCGAGCGGTGGCGCGTCGCGCATGACGCGAAGACCTTCGGCGACGATCGCACGGTTTTCGTCCACCAGCGGCATCATGTCGGCCACCGCCGCCAGCGCCGCCAGCGGAACCAGCCTCTCATAAAACACGGACTGCTCCACGTTCTGGCGGTCCAACAGGCGGTGAAACACCTCGGCTGCGGCAACGGTGTCCGCCAGAGCCCGGTGTGCTCCCGTCAGCGGCACGCCCAGTTCCGCCGCGACGGATGTGAGTTTCCGGCTGGCCAGTCCCGGCAGGGCGCCGCTGGCTACCGCCATGATGTCTTCGGTTGGATATGCCCACTCGACGCCAAGATTGCGTTTGAATTCCGCCGCGAGGAAATCGCGGTCGAACTCGACGTTGTAGGCAAGAACGAGAACGTCCGGCTCGGACAAAAATTTGATGAGACCGCGCAAAGCGATTTTTCGATCGATGCCCTTTTCCGCGAGTTCGGAGTCGGTAATCCCCGTGATGCGCGTGATTTCTTCGGAGACCGGAGCGGACGGCGCGGTCAGGCAGACATATTCATCGAGCCGGATACCGTTTCGATATTTGACCGCCGCGATTTCGATGACCTCGTCCTTGACGCGGTCAAGCCCCGTCGTTTCGACATCGAGGACGACAAGCGTGCGGTTGGCGAAAGGCGACCGCGCGGCAAACAGCGCCATCGCGAGTTTGAACGCGACGCCCGCGCCCGAGAGATGTTTGAAGGGATATGGTTCGCCCGGAATGCCCGGATGGAGGATTGCATGAGCCGCCGGAAGAAGAGGCGATCCATCCCCGGCTGTTTTATGCGTGTGATGGTCGGCGATGAGGACGTCCATGCCGCCTGCGTTCGCTTCCGCCACTCGATCGATTTCACAAATGCCGGTATCGACCGTGATGCCGAGCGTGAATCCGTCGCGGAGCGCCCGTGCCATGATGTCGGGATGAACGCCATATCCTTCCGCGCCGGCCGGAATGTGGGCATCGACCGTCGCTCCGAGCGCCCGAAGCGTCAGGATCAGGATCGCGGCGCCGGAGACGCCATCGGCGTCGCGGTCGCCGAACACAAAAATCTTTTCCTTGCGGTTAATCGCGCGCCGGATTCGAGCAAGCGCCTTCTCCATGTCGCGGAACAAAAACGGCGAATGCATCTGGTATTTGGATGGATGCAAAAATGTTTCAGCGTCTTTGGGCGCGCGAACGCCGCGGTTGACCAGAAGCCGAGCGACAATCGGGTGTAGATTGAGTTTGTCCGCCAGATCACGTTCGGCGTCGGCGTCTCCGGCCCGGATCATCCATTTGGATCTGGTCGGCGCTGTGGAAGGAACCTCGAGCAGCGCCGCAAGACGCCCCTGCTCCGGAGATTCCTGATCCATCATTTCAACACATCCCAAATCAATTTCCGTTTTTTCGGTTTTACCGCGCCGATTTCCACGGTCGATAGAAAGCGCTCTCCGGCGCCGGACATCCGCGCGCGGTCGTTCGCATGAAAATATGCGATCGGCTCGCCTTTTTTCACGCGATCCCCAACTTTTTTCGCCAGCATGATGCCGGCGGCGTAATCGATCGGATCGGCCGATTTCGTCCGTCCAGCGCCCAACATGAGCGAAGCGACTCCGATGTCGCGCGCCGCGAGTCTCTGAATCACGCCCGATTTTGGCGCTTTGATCGCGTCGACGTGTTTGGCCGACGGCAGGCGCGCCTGATCGTCAACCACGGATGCGTCGCCGCCTTGCGCCGCGACCATTTCCGAAAATTTCTTTTTTGCCGCGCCGTTTCCGAGAACCTTCTCGATGGCCTTGCGTCCCTCCGCCGCCGATTTCGCGGCGCCGGCAAGACTCAACATCTCGGCCCCGAATACGATGACCAGCTCCCGAAGGTCCGCCGGTCCGCCGCCGGACAGACATTCGATCGTCTCGCGGATTTCCAGCGCGTTACCGATGGCCAGTCCCAAGGGTTGATCCATGTCGGTGATGTAAGCCACCGCGCGGCGTCCCGATTTTTTGCAGATACCCAACATTGCCTTCGCGAGGCGCTTTGAGCCGGCCATGTCCTGCATGAACGCGCCGTCGCCGGTTTTAACATCGAGCACGAGCGCCTCGGGTCCCGCCGAAAGTTTTTTCGAGAGGATGCTCGCCGCGATCAGCGGGATGCAGTCGACGGTGGCCGTGACGTCCCGGAGCGCGTACATTTTTTTGTCGGCCGGCGCGATCGTTTTCGTCTGGCCGATCATGGCGCATCCAACGCGTTCAACAGCGCTGATGAATTCATCTTTCGAAAGTTGTGTGCGAAATCCGGGAATCGATTCGAGTTTGTCCAGCGTCCCGCCGGTGTGGCCAAGCCCCCGGCCGGACATCATCGGCACGGGAACACCGCAGGCCGCAACTGCCGGCGCCAGCGGCAGGGAAACCTTGTCGCCGACTCCTCCCGTCGAATGTTTGTCCACGCTTCGGACCTTGAACCGCCCCCGCAGGTCGATCAATTCGCCCGACCGCATCATCGTTTCGGTCAAAGCGGCCGTCTCGGCGTCGTCCATGCCGCGAAAAAAAATGGCCATCAACAGCGCCGACATCTGATAGTCGGGCAGGGTCCCGTCTGTGAAGCCATTCACCAGAAACGCGATCTCATCGTCGCCGAGCCGCGCGCCATTTCGTTTTTTGAAAATGAGTTCGTAGGGAAGATACGTCTTTGTCATGCGCGCCGGTTCGAAGATCGGCCCTGCCGGGATGGCGTCGGCGTGACCGGATCGCCCGGAGTCGAATGCGTCCTATCCGGAAGGTCGACCGTCTTCAGAAGTTCGATGACGAGGCGTTGAAGTCCGTTGCCGGCGTTCCGGCCGGCTTCCATGACCTCCTCGTGGGACAGCGCGAATTTGGTTACGCCGGCGGCCATGTTCGAGATGAACGAGATCGACAGGCACGTCATGCCCATGTGCCGTGCGGCCAGAACTTCCGGCACCGTCGACATGCCGACCGCGTCAGCGCCGAGTTTGCGGAGCATCCGGATCTCGGACGGCGTTTCGTAACTTGGACCCATGCATGCCGCGTAGACGCCTTCGTGGAGGCGAAGCTTGAGCTTCCGTCCGAGGCGCGCGGCCTGCGCGCGAAGATGGGGATCGTAGGCCGCGCTCATGTCGTAAAATCTCGACCCCAGCGCGTCCGGATTCGGGCCGCGCAGAGGATGGTCGCCCTGAAAATTCAGATGATCGCGGATGATCATGAAATCGCCGACCTTGTATTTTTTGTTGATCGCTCCGACCGCGTTCGACGTGATCAGCGTGTGCGCTCCCAACAGACGCATGAGCCGGATGCCGAACACGACTTTGCTCATCGGATGTCCCTCGTAAAAATGCACCCGGCCCTGCATGGCGACCACGGGAATATTCGACAGCGTTCCGAAAACCAGATTGCCCGCGTGTCCCACGATTTTCGCCGTCGGAAAATCTGGAATATCCTTGAACGGAATCGCGTGCCGGCCCGCGATCGCGTCTGCCAGTCCGCCCAATCCCGATCCGAGAACGAGCGCGACGGCCGGTTTGAGCGTCACCGTGCGGCGGATAAACTGAAATGCGGGAATAAACTCGTTCATGCCCTGGCTTTCGCTCATGGACGAACTGCCTGCCTCTTCATGACGCGAGGGCCACAGCGGCTGAAACCGTCTCGGCCCGTCCGCCTGAAAACCAGGATTTCAAAAATTTTCCGGTCTGTGACGTCGGATGCTGAACGATCTGCGCCGGCGGTCCCCCAAACACCAACTCGCCGCCGCGGTCGCCGCCCTCGGGACCCAGATCGACAATCCAGTCCGAGTTGCCGATGACGTCGAGGTTGTGTTCGATGACGACGACGGTGTTGCCGGCCGACACCAGCCGCCGCAAGACTTTCACGAGTTGTTCGACGTCAGCGAAATGCAATCCGGTGGTCGGCTCGTCCAGAAGATAGAGCGTCTTTTGCGTGTCGGGTCGGCCAAGTTCTGACGCGAGTTTCACACGCTGGGCCTCTCCGCCCGACAGCGTAGTCGCGCTCTGGCCTAGCCGGAGATAGCCGAGCCCGACGTCCTTGAGAAGTTTGAGTTTTCGGACGATCTGCGGATGCCGCGAGAAGAAGCGGTAGGCCTCGTCGACCGGCATGTCGAGCACGTCGGCGATGGTTTGGTCATGGTATTTGACTTCGAGCGTCGATGAATTGTAGCGGCGGCCCTGGCAGACGTCACACGTGACGTAGAGGTCCGACAAAAACTGCATTTCGATTTTCAGCATTCCGTCGCCTTCACAGCGCTCGCACCGCCCGCCCGCAACATTGAAACTGAACCGGCCCGGAGAGAAGCCGCGCATTTTGGATTCAGGAATGTTCGCGAAGAGCATCCGGATGAACGAAAAGAGGCCGGTGTAGGTCGCGGGATTCGACCGGGGCGTGCGGCCGATCGGGGACTGGTCGACGTTGATGACTTTGTCGATCTGTTTGACGCCTTGAATACTCTGGCATTTCCCGGGAACAACGTGGGCGTTATGAAGATGCCGGGCGAGGGTGTTGTGGAGGACGTCGTAGACGAGAGTGCTCTTTCCGGAACCCGACACGCCCGTGACGGCAACGAGCCGGCCGATCGGCAGGGCGACCGAGATGTTTTTGAGGTTGTGTTCGGTTGCGCGCCGGATTTCCAAAAAGCGATCAGGTGGCGTGGCGACGGTCGGCACGTCCAGTTTTCGCGCGCCGAGCCGCATGTATTTTGCCGTGAGCGTGGCGCTGTTGAGAAGTTCAGCCGGAGTTCCGGAAAAACAGACTCGTCCGCCGTTTTCTCCCGCGCCGGGTCCCATGTCGACGACAAAATCGCTTTCGCGGATGAACTGCTCGTCGTGCTCGACGACGACGACCGTATTGCCGAGATCACGCAGTCCCTTGAGCGTCGACAGAAGCCGTTCGTTGTCGCGCTGGTGCAATCCGATGGACGGCTCGTCCAGGACATAGAGCACGCCAGAAAGCGCCGATCCAATCTGCGTCGAGAGTTTGATCCGCTGGGCCTCGCCGCCTGACAGGGTTCCGACTCTGCGATCAAGCGTGAGATAAGCAAGTCCGATGTCGAACATGAATCTGATCCGCTCGCGAATCTCTTTCAGAATCGGCGCCGAAATCCGCGCCCGCGATCCTTCGAAGATCAGCCCGGCGAAGAATTCCCGCGCCTGGGCGATCGTCATCGCGTTGACCTCGGCGATATTTTTTCCGCAGACCCGAATCGCAAGCGCTTCCGGCCGAAGCCGGAGGCCCTTGCACGCGTCGCAGGTTTTGTGCGCCATGTAGTGCCGAAGACCGGTCCGGACATGGATGGAATTACTGTGCTCGTAACGGTCCTTGAGATACGGCATGACGCCGGGAAAATCGGTCCTGTAGCTGACGACGCGGTTCTTTTTATGAATCCGGACCGTCAGGTCGCCGCCTTCGAGACCGTAGAGCAGAATCCGCCGCACGTCCGGCTTGAGACTCCGGTACGGAGTCGTCAGGCTGAACCCGATCGCGCCGGCCAGCGCCTCGACCTGCCGGAACAAAAACGATTCGCGGTTTCTCAGCGGAAAGAGAGCGCCATCGGCAATCGACTTGCTTTCATCGCCGACAATCAGGCTTTCGTCAAATTCAAGATTCGATCCGAGTCCAGTGCAGGACTCGCAGGCGCCGTAGGGGCTGTTAAATGAAAATGTCCGGGGCTCAATCTCGGGAAGGCTGACATCGCAGTTCGGACAGGACATATTTTTTGTGAAGAGATGCTCTGTCTCCTCCTCCCCGACCAGAAACGTCACGCGTCCTTCCCCGACCGTGAGGGCTGTCTCTACAGACGCGGTCACGCGGTCCTGGAGGCCCGGTTTGACGTTCAGCCGGTCGACGATGACCTCGACGGTATGCTTCATTTTTTTGTCCAACTGCGGCATGTCCTCGAGATAATAGACCTGGCCGTCGATCCGGACGCGGACGAATCCGGACATGCGGAATTTCGTGAACATGTCGGCGAATTCGCCTTTGCGCCCCCGAACGACTGGTGCGAGAATCTGCACGCGCGTGGCCTCCGGAAAATCGAAAAATTTCCTGACGATCTCGTCCACGGCGTATCCGACCACCGGCCGGCCGCATTTGTAGCAGAAGGGATCTCCGACGCGGGCGAAGAGCAGGCGCATGTAATCGTAGACTTCGGTTGTCGTCGCGACGGTCGACCGGGGATTTCCGGAACTGGCACGCTGGTCGATCGCGATGGCCGGTGACAGTCCCGTGATGCTTTCGACGTCGGGTTTGTCCATTTGTCCGAGGAATTGCCGCGCGTAGGCCGACAGCGACTCGACAAACCGCCGCTGACCTTCGGCAAACAGCGTGTCGAACGCCAGCGAGGATTTGCCCGATCCGGACAGACCCGTGATGACCACGTACCGCCCCTTCGGAACCCGCACGTCGATGTTTTTCAGATTGTGGACTTTCGCCCCGCGAACTTCTATCCAGTCGGGCATCCCGCCACCCCTTCCGCCCTTGCCGCCGCCCGAGCGCCTTAGGCCGCCCGAAGCACTTTGGATGAACCGCTCATCCTCTCTTACTTTTCAGGTTGGTGTCAAATTTGCGGGGGAAATCGGGGGTTGGAAAGAATCTGTTGCGTTCCCTCTTCCGGCTTGTTAGCGTTGGCGTACACTAGGAAGGAGGTGGTCCCAGCGTGAGTATAAGACATTTGACCAGTGAGGTGCCTGACCGTTAGGCGTTTTGCCTGACTTGTGGCAACCGGTTGGGTCCCGTCCAGCAACATATCGGGACGGCGCCTGACGGAATCCCAACAGGTTACCGGACCCGGTAAGCCCCGCGGCATAGGTCACCGCGGGCGGCCTCACTGGCCGTCAGCGCTTCCGGGTTTTTTTATTGCCCTTTTGATATGTCATCGGCGGTATCGTCGGTCTTGTCGCCGCTGATCTCCCTATTGTACGGTTAGACTTTCATGAGGACGTTCGGGATTGTGTGGATTTTTTGTCTGGTTCTGTCATGCGCCGTTCGGGCAACGGCGGATGCGCTCGATACGACAGCGGTTCGAGCGCTCATGGAAAAGGTCGACCGGAATTTGTATCCGGACGACGAGATCGACGAAGTGTCGCTCATTCTCATTCATCCCAACGGACAGCAGAGGCAGTGGCGAATCAGGCAGTATTACCAGCGCGCGTATGAAAACGGCATGGGCGCAATTCTTCTGCGCTTTGTTGACCCGACCGATCTTCACGGCACGACGCTTGTCAGCGTGAACCAGCCCGGCGGCGAAAACAATCAGTGGCTGTATCTGCCGGCGTTTCGGATGCCGCAGTTTCTCGCGGACAGCCGCAAGAGCGATTACGTTTTCGGAAGCGATCTGACGTTTGAGGATTTTACGCCTTGCATTCTCGACGAGTACGACTACGCGTTCGTCCGGGAGGAAATCTTCGCCGAGCGGCATGCGATCGTCATCCGAAAAACGCCGACCGCCCCGAAACTCCAAAGCCGCGTCAAGTACGCATATCAGATGCTGTGGGTCGATCCCGACCGAAACATCTTTCTTCGCGCCGACTTTTTTGATTCGATCGGACAGATGTACAAAACGGTGACGTGGGGGGATTTTTATCAGCCGGACCGCATCCACTGGCGGGCCAGGCGCGTCGCGTTTTTCAGCCCACTCCGGCCGCACTGGACCCAACTGTCGGTTGAAGACATCCAGCTGAACCGCGGCCTGCCGGCCGAATTTTTCTCCGAACGAAATCTTACGAACATCCGATGAGCCGCGCCTATATCCGATTTCTCGACCGCCGTCTGGTCTGGGTCGCGCTTGTGTTGACTCTCATTACGCTGGTGTGCGGCGCCGGTGTCTGGAAACTTCTTGGCGGAGACCTTCTGCCGCCAACCGCCGACAGCCTCCGGCACCTGAAACTCCGGATCGATACGTCCGACCGGCAGTTTTTGGCCGCGCATGATCCGGATCTTCAAGCCTATCAGGAAAGCACGCGGATTTTCGGCGACGACCGGTTCCTTGTCGCGGTTCTCGAGTTCGACAACGTTTTCACGCCCGACCACCTCGCCCTGATTTCCCGGGCGTGTTCCGCTCTCTCCCGCCTGCCGGGCGCCAAGCGCGTCACGAGCGTCACGCACGAACCGCTTTATTCCGGCGCCGCCCAAAGTCTCGCCAACGCGCAAATCGCAACGCGTCTGCCGAAAACGCAGGCTGAGGCTGACCGTATCCGCGATCAGGTCCTGTCCGATTCAACGTTCGTCCGAAATCTCGTTTCGGCTGACGGCCGATACGCCGCTATTTATGTCCGCACGTGGCCGCATGTGCGCGGACCGGAACTCGATTTTCTCGTCCGGCGATTCAAGCAGACGCTTCAGCGGGAAGCGCGCAACGTGCCGGTTCTGTTCGCCGGCAACCACATCCAGACCATCGAACTTCACGAGGCGACCCTGCGGGAGATGAAACGCCTCCTGCCGGTGACGGCCGTGATCATGGCGATCGTCCTCGCGCTCATTTTTCACTCCTGGCGCGGCGTGGGCCTGCCGCTGGTTACGATGGCGCTGTCGCTGATCTGGACGTTCGGCGTGCTTGGATGGGCCGGTGTCTCTCTCACGCCGATCGACGTGATCCTCCCGACGCTTCTCATGACGCTCAGCATCACCTACTCGCTTCAATTCATCACCCGATATTATCAAGTGATGGAGGAGGCCCGGCCTACCGACAAAGTTTCCTGCTGTGAGCTGGCCGCCGAAGATTCTTTTTTTGCGCTGTTTATCGCCCAGTTCACCACCATCATCGGCACGGCGTCGCTCTGCTGGACTGACATCCCGGCCATTTTTCAATTCGGCGCCATCTCCGCGCTCGGGACGGTGTTCACTGCGGTCCTCGTCTACACGTTTCTGCCCGCCGCCCAGCTGGTGCTCCCGATGCGTCCGCGCCGCCGCCGGCCCGAAACGTCCTGGATGGAACGCATCAGCCGCCGTGCCCAGGGATTCTATCTTCGCAAGGAAATGACGCTTTCTGTGGCGTTCGGCGTCACCGCCGTTCTGGCGCTCGGATTGTTCGCCCTGAAAGTCGAAAACGATCCGAAAACGTTTTTCAAATCCGATTCGCCGATTCGTCAGGCGTTTCAGACGATCGAAGACAAACTCGGGGGCGCGCTCAGCATCAGCGTTGTGGTCGACGGCGGCCGGCCCGGCGCGATGAAAGATCCGGAGACGCTGCGGGCCATCGAATCGCTTCAAACATTCGCCGAACAGCAGTCTCCCGTCCTCAAAACGATTTCTTTTGTCGACACCGTCAAACGTCTGAACCGCGCCGTCCATGGCGACTCGGCCGCGTTCGAAACCGTTCCGGAAAGTTCTGATGAGATTTCCCAGCTGTTGCTTCTGGCCGCGATCGGAGATGATCCGGCGAATATCGACCGGCTGGTCGATTACGATTACCAGCATGGCCGGCTGGAAATTCGTGTGAAAAACGTCGACTCCAAATCTCTCCTCGCCCTTGCGTCTGATTTGCAGTCCCACGTTGACCGGACGTGGCCGCGTGGATTGCATGGAACCGTGACCGGCGATCATTACATGACGTGCCGGGCCAACTCGGCGATTCTGACGGGACAGGTTCGGGGATTTTTAGGGACGGCCATCGTCGTGTTTCTGGTGATGTGGATCTGTTTCGGCTCGCCGCAGATCGGGTTGATCGCGATGATTCCGAACGTCGCACCGATTCTGTCGGTGCTCGGCCTCATGGGGTATTTCGGCGTGAGAATTGATGTCGGCACGGCGCTTCTGGCGTCGGTTGCCCTCGGCATCGCGCTCGACGACACGATCCATTTCATCATTCACTACATTCGAAACATACAATCTCATCCTCATGGCCGCCGGGCCATTCACAACGTCGTCGGCGGTGTGGGCCGCGCCATGGTGTTCAGCAACGTCGCGCTGGCGGTCGGATTTGCGGTCCTCATCCTTTCGACTTTTCAGCCGGTGCGACTCTTCGGTCTCTTCATGCTCGTGTCGATGATCATTGCCTGTTTCGACGATTTCGTGATGATGCCGGCGCTGATCGGATGGATGCCGATGGTCGGCGTCTGGGAGCAGTGGCGGATCAAATTCAAGTCGGACGTGACGCAGATACCGCTTTTTGCCCGGATGTCGCCGGCCGACATCAAAAAAGTCGTGTCGATGGGTCGGATGCTGACGCTCCCGGCGAACGCGCGGTTGATGGAGGAAGGAGAGCCGGGCGCGGAGCTGTTTCTGATTCTTGAAGGATCGGTCACGGTCCGAAAAAACAAGGTTGTCGTCACGATGCTCGGCCGGGGTGAGACGGTCGGCGAGATGGGACTCATCAGCGACCATCCGCGAAGCGCTGACGTTTCAGCTGACAAGGAAACGACCGTGCTTGCGTTCGGCTATGAAGCCCTGGAGCGATTGGAGCGCCGCTACCCGCGCCTTGCCGTTCGCCTCCTGCACAATCTCTCCACGATCCTCAGCCGCCGCCTTGCCGCCACAACGGAGTTGTTGAAGTAGAAAATAAAAGCGATCATTTTTTCTTCGGGCCCCAGCACTGACTGTAAAAAAAACAGGGGGGACAGAGCCGTTTTTCGGTGATCTCGTCGAATCGCGCGCCGACCGCACGGATCAGGGCCGCGTCCTGCGTGATGAATCCCATTTCAAAATTTCTTTTGCGTTCCGATTTCGCGCCCAGACCCGCGCCGGTAAGATTGGCCGACCCGAGGTACATCCAGCGCTCATCGACGATCACAGACTTGAAATGGACCCGCGGGCACTGGAATAAGACGATATTGGGATTGGCCGACAGTTTGCGCCGATCCGCCTCCTTTCGGAATGAAAACGACGGAGGCGAGGCGTGCAGAAGATGCACAAAAACATCGCGTCCCGCCAGGTCCAGCAGAACCTCGACCAGAGACTTGGAACTTCGACGCCCCGTCGGAATCCGGATATTTTTTAGATTGGCGGTGGAAATCAACACGGATTTTTTAGCCTGAAGAAATCCGTCCTCGATGATGGAGCGGTACAATTCGAAGTCCTGGAGAAGTTTCACGATGCCCGTCTCTCCCCGTCTAATTTTTCCGGCTGGGACTTCGGTTCAGAAGCTGTTTCTGAAGGTCCATGATTTCTTTCGTCGCCTTGCGGATGTCTTCGAGTTCCGCCCGCGTTTCTTTGGGGAGAATATCCTCGGATATCGGCTCGATGGACCATGCGTCCATCCGGTAGAACGTCATGAATCCGTTGACGTCCCGTTTTCGGCCCGCATCCAGCCTGCCGACGACTCGCACGGGGGTTTTGAGCACGTTGAACTTCGGAGGCGCGGAATTGTAGACGATGACCTGTTCGTTGGCCGCCGGCGGATAACAAAAATAACATTCATTGAACGGAACTTTCGTGAGGGAAAAATAGGAAAAATCAGCCGATCCCAGCGGGATCACGAATCCATTAATCTCGACTTTCCGATCCTGCAATTGCGCGATGTGATCGGGCTCCGGCGCGTCCGTGTCCAGGCGCAACGTCCGCAGATCTTGAAACGTCACCGGCACGGCTGTCATGCGTTCGAATTCTTTTGAAAATTCGATGTCCCGTTTTTCACTCAAAAATTCGTGCGGGACGTTTCGGACATGCCCCGTTGCCGGCGCATCCGGCGCATCCGACGAATCAGCCGGCGGACTCTCCGGCGATTTGCCGCAAGCACCAATGCCTATCGTCAATCCAATTCCCACGATCAAAATAAGTGCTGTCTGTGTCTGTCTGTGTCTGTCTGCGGTTCCCAGGGTTTTACGCAAGATATTCCGCCGCCGCGACGCGGTACGCCCGCCAGGCCGGCCATGCGCCGAAGACCAGACCCGTCGCGCCCAGCGCGCCCAAAATCATGCCCTCCCATCCGGTCATTACGCTCCATGAGAGATCGACGCCCGTGAACGACTGCACCACGCCGCCGAGAACCGCCATGAGCCCGTGTCCGAGCGCGATGCCTGTCAGAGCGCCGCCCAGCGACAGAAGAAGCGACTGGATGAGAATCAAGCGCGTGATGCGTGTGCGTGACGCTCCGAGCGCCCGAAGAAGCGCGATGTCGGCCGCACGTTCTTCAACGAACGAATAGAGCGTGATGCAGACGGACGTCAGCGCGACCGCCACGACCGTCCAGCAGAGAACCTGAACGACCCGCTTCCAGATTTCGAGCGTATCGAACAACTGATAGAGAGCCGACGTCGGAAAGACCGCTTGCGCGCGGCCTGACATCTGGATCTGTCTCTGTAGAAGCGGCAAGGCCGTCAGGTCTTTCGGCCGCACCAGAACAGCCGTCATCTGGTTCGGCGCCGCCGTACCGCCGGATTCGGCGTATTCATTCGCGTGCCGGTGAAATTCATGAATACTTTCGAGCGAACAATAGACCGCGCCGTCCCGCGGTCCGCCGGTCGGTTCGAGAATTCCGACAACCGTCATGGGCTCGGCGTGCTGTTCGCCGCCGGAAAATCCATGCGAACTTCGAAATTGCGCGCCGATTTCAAGACGCGTTTCGGCCGCGACCCGCGCGCCGATCACAGCTTCGAAATTGCCATTGAACAACCGACCCGCCCGCAGGCGCAGGGGAAATTTTTCGCCAGGCAGGGGATCGAAAAATTCCTTCGTCGTGCCCACAATCGCGTGACCCCGGAAACTGTCGCCCATCGCGATCGGGACGGCGCGGTCGACCGCCGGGTCGTTTTTCAGTTCTTCATAAACGTCGCGCGAAATATTTCCGACAGGCCTGTCGAGGAAAAACACGCCGCTCAAGACCAGTTGAACGGGACTGCCCGGCGCGCCGACGATCAGGTTGTAGGGCGTCGCGTGCCGCACGAACGCCTCCCGAACCCCGCCCGTCACGCCCTGAAGCCACACAATCAGCGCGACGCCGGACGCGACGGACAGAATCGTGAGCGCGGTTGAGAGAATCCGGTCGCGCAGAAATTTTGACGCCAGCCGGATGTCGTCGATGAAACTCACCGGAATTGCCCCATCGCGGCCCGTTTTGAAAACAGGTTGGCCAGTTCCGGATCGTGCGTCGCCACGATCAATGTCGATCCGTTCTGGTCGACCAGATCGCGCAACAGTTCAAAGAGCATTCGACGCCTCTGCGCGTCGAGGTGGGCTGACGGCTCGTCGGCGAGAACCAGCCTCGGCCGGTTGACCAGAGCCCGCGCAATCACCGCCCGCTGTTTTTCTCCCGCGCTCAACTGTCGCGGATGGGAGGATATCTTTCCGGAGAGATCGAGCCGTTCGAGAATCTGGAGAGCCATCGCCCGTCGCTCCGCCGCCGCCACGCCGGCGAACATCAGCGGCATCTCGGTATTTTCCAGCGTCGTCAGCGCGGAAAAAAGGTAGTAATTTTGAAAGACGTATCCAACCGTGCGGCTTCGCCAGAGGTCCCGCCGCGATTCCGGCAACGCGGAAATATCCTCGTCATCGACGGCGATACGGCCTGCGGTTGGGGCGCGGATGCCCGATAGAAGATGCAGGAGTGTCGTCTTGCCGGAGCCGGATGGCCCCAGCAGAACCACCTGTTCGCCCCGGCCGACTTCCCATTGATTGATCCGCAGAATCGGCGCCGAATCTTTGGGCGCGCCCGTGTAGCGCATCGTCAGATTCTCGACGCGAACGAGGCTTCCCCGTTCCACCGCGTTCACAGACCGCGGACCGCCCGCGGGGATTTCATCCCGTCCGACGGGATGTTCATTTCTTTTTGAACAGGCTTGTCAATATCCAGTAGGAGGCAAACGACAGAAAAAATCCGGCGAACCACGCGAAGGGATAAATCTGAACAAAAATGGAATCGGCCGGCAGGGAGACGACCTTGATCTGGCTTAAAAATCCGGGAACGTTGGGAAGAATGCCGACGAGGAGCGACACGACGGCTACCGGATTGAATCCACCCGAATACCAGTACGTCCCGTCCCTCTGGTACAGGTCAAAGAGATCCAGCGTCGCGTCTCGAATGACGTAGTAATCGGCAATAAGCACGCCGCCGATGGCGCCCAACAACGCCGAGTAGCCGACCAGCCAGGTAAAAATGTATCCGGTCGGGTCGGCCACCAATTTCCACGGCTGAATCAGGATGCCGATGACGCCCGTGATGAGCCCGCCGATGCGAAACGTGATTTTCTGCGGCCAGAGATTGGAGAAATCGTTGGCGGGGCTGACAACGTTGGCCGCGAGGTTCGTCGCCAGCGTGGCGAGACACAGGGAAAAGAGCGAGATGGTGAGCACGAGCGGGTTGGTGAATTGGGTGATGAGCACGACCGGATCCCATATTGTCTTTCCATAAATGACGATCGTCGCCGACGTCACGGCAACGCCGATGAACGAATAGAGCGCCATCGTTGTCGGAAGTCCCAGCGTCTGGCCGATGATCTGATCGCGCTGGGTGCGCGCGTACCGCGTGAAGTCGGGCATGTTGAGCGACAGCGTCGCCCAGAATCCGATCATCCCCGTGAGCGACGGAAAGAAAACCGCCCAGAACATTCCCTCCTTTGCCCCGCCTGAAACAAATTGCGACGGCTGGGACAGCATCGGCCCGAATCCCCCGGCCTGCCGATAGGCCCAGGCCAGAAGCGCCAGACCGAGGAGAATCAGAAGAGGCGCTTTGATGTCGAGAAGAAACCGGATGGTCTCAATTCCCCGGTAGATCACCAGCATGTTGATTCCCCAGAAAAATATAAAGCAGGCCCACTGGGCGATGTTGATGCCTCCCCAATCCGGCGGCAGGGCTTCCCACGACGGAAAATAAATCGCCGCGATTTTGTAGATCGCCCATCCGCCGATCCACGACTGGATGCCGAACCACCCGCAGGCAACCAGCGCCCGCAAAAGCGCCGGGATGTTCGCGCCTCGAATTCCGAACGCCGGCCGGCAGTAGACCGGAAACGGAATGCCGTATTTGGTTCCGGCATGCGCGTTGAGAATCATGGGAACGAGGACGATGGCGTTGCCGAGGAAAATCGTGAGCACCGCCTGATACCAGTTCATGCCTTCCGCGATCAGCGACGAGGCCAGCATGTAGGTCGGAATGCAGGCCGACATCGAAATCCACAGCGCGGCGATATCAAAGAGTTTCCATTTCCGCGTGCCGACCGAGGTCGGGGCGATGTCGTGGTTCCAGTATTCCGACTCGGATACGTCAGCCGTCAACTCATGGATGCCGTCAACAACTCGAACACGATCGCTCATCGGCGCGGTCGAAGCCCTCCCTTTTCAGTCTGAAGAAGAAAACCAACCATACCATGCGGAAAATCAGATTTCACCGTCATCACCCAATCGCCTTCAGCCGTCTTCACTCACCCGGCATCGCGATGTCCGACACCGGGAACGTCCTGGCCCACGTGTAGAGGAAGAGCAGATTCCAGAGGCGCGTGTCGTTTTTTCGGCGGTGGTTGACGTGGTCGTCCAGAAGAGATTTTGCCGCGTCCGGTTGAAAGAGTTCGGCCAGCACGCCGGGCGGCTTATCGAGCGCGTCGCGCGAAAAGGCGTTGAGGTCCTTTCGGAACCAGTGTTCGAGCGGCACGCCGAACCCCATTTTGCCGCGTCGCCGGATGGATGGCGGCAGAAGATCTTTGAAAACGGTTTTAAGGAAATGTTTTTTCCGGCCGCCCGGCATCTTGAGATCCGGCGGAAGGGACATCGCAAACGAAATCACTTCCTGATCCAAAAATGCGGATCGTGTTTCGAGCGAATTTGCCATGGACGCGATATCGACTTTGACCAGAATGTCCTCCGGCAGATACGTGTGGATGTCGAGATAGGACACGGCCTGAACGACCGGGCAATCTTCGGGAAAAAATTGCCGAAGATACGTTTCCGCCGCCGTTGCACCGCCCGTGAGACCCCGAATCCGCCCGATCGCCTCCGGTCGATACAGCTGCCGCCGGTCCTCCGGCGTGAAATGCGAGACCACATCGAGATAACTCCCAATAATCGGCCGGCCGCTCATCTGCAAAAGCCGCACGGCCTGCCGGGCGCGTTTGTGCCGGATCTTCGACAAAATATTTTGAGCGGCATTTCGAATCGGCGCGGGACAGGAATTCAGCATCGGCATCGCGCGCATCGCAAGATATCGGTTGTATCCGAGGAATCCCTCATCACCGCCGTCGCCTGACAGCGCCACCGTCACATGCTTGCGCGTCTCCCGGCAGAGATAATACGTCGGGATCGCGGAGCTGTCGGCGTAAGGCTCGCCATAATGGCGAACGAGTGTCGGCAGAAGCTCGATCGCATCGGGTCGGACCACGAATTCGCGGTGATCGGTACCGTGAAACTTCGCCGCCTCCCGGGCGTGCTCAAGCTCCGAATAGTCCGATTCCTCAAAGCCGATCGCGAACGTTTTCACCGGCTGGTCGGAACAGCGCGTCATGAGACCGACCGTGATCGTCGAGTCGATGCCGCCGGACAAAAACGCGCCGAGCGGCACGTCGGCGATCATCCGGATCCGGATGGCTTCGAGCATTTTTTTCCGGAGTGTCTCGGCGGCTTCGGCCTCGCTGACCGCCGCGGATTGCGGCGAGACGGACCAGTAGCGTTCGATCCGGGCGACTTTGCCGTCTTTGGCGGTCAGAAAATGCGCAGGCGGAAGTTTCCGGATCGTCGTGTAGATGGTCCGGGGCGCCGGAATGTATTGAAGCGAGAGATAGAGATCGAGCGCTTCGACGTCGAGGACGGGCCGGATCGATGGTACGGCCAGAAGGGCGTTGAGCTCTGAGGCGAAGAAGAGGCCGGCCGGCGTTTCGGCGTAAAAGAGCGGCTTGACGCCCAGCCGGTCCCGCGCCACAAACACTTCGCCCGTCCGTGCGTCGTAAATGGCGAAGACGAACATTCCCCGAAGCCGCTCCAGCATATTCGGCCCGAAGTCTTCCCATAGGTGGACCAGCACCTCGGTGTCGGTGTGGGTCACGAGCGAATGGCCGCGGGCCAGCAGGTCTTTTCGGATGTCGGGAAAATTGTAAATTTCGCCGTTGAACACAACCTGAACGGTCCCATCCTCGTTGCCGACAGGCTGTTTGCCCGTGCTGAGGTCGATGATCGACAGCCGCCGATGGGCAAGCCCCGCCCGGGCGCCGATAAAATAACCGTCGTCGTCCGGACCCCGATGGACCATCCGGTCGGCCATGGTTTGAAGGAGCCGCCGGGGATATTCGGGAGGCTTTGTCCACTGCCATCCTGCGATGCCGCACATGCCGTATGGCTTTACACGTGCGCCGCGGCCGGGTCAAGAGAGATTATGTCAACAGCGACGTGAGCCGATTTTTCCGAAATAGTTTCAGTACGGGCTAATTTTTTTGAGGGAACAACCGAAAAGGCAAAGTAGAGAAGCAGGACAAAATTTCGGAGGCAGGATGCCTCCCGCGCAAGGAACAAGAACATGGACGTTCTTAAAACCGGCGAGACTCAGAATTCAAACTCATCCCGAAATTATACGAGCGGACTTATTCCGACTCATACTCATTCGGAACCACTTTCTTCATCCAAGTCGCCTGCGCCTCTTTCCGGGTCTATCCCCGGGGAGGGCGCAGGCGCAGATTTTCATACCAATCATATCGCGTTCCAAGTGAGACGGCTCCGTACAACGGGGCCGAATACCAGGTGGTTGAACGTGAACACGCAGCCGTCAGCCACCATGTCTAGGTGACGTCCCATGGTCGTTTCATCCGTGACGCTCGCCGATGCCAGCCAGAGGTACTATTCTCTCGCGTCACAAGTGAAACCGAAAGCGATGCCGGATCCCGGCTCGGTGACGGTTCCGCAGGCGACGCAAACTTCTGGATCGGCACCGGCCCAAAGTGCACCGGATAGTAGTGGGCGCGGCAACCTCGTAGACACGTACGTGTAAGCTGGTTTTCAACTTACCATCCGTCCTATAGGGAGCGCCGGTCCTTCCGGGCACCCTGAGCTTGATTCGAGTTAGGCCGTCTTCGCGAAAGCGAAATCAGGCGGCCTAACTTTTTTTTTACCTACAGGGATGCCATATGGGATCAGATATCAGATAAAAAACTTCGGGCGCCGGTCCAGCCGTCAATTCCAAAATTTTCCGAAATCGTCTGACCGATGTCCCAGAATCCCTGCCGGATGCCGAGGTCGACCGGCCGGTCCATCGCCGAATGCCAGGCGAGAAGCGGCACGATCTCGCGGGAGTGATCGGTGGATGGCGTGGTTGGATCATTGCCGTGATCGGCGGAAATGAGAACGAGATCGGTCGGCGAAAGTTTTCGCAGAAAAGCGTCCAGCCGGCTGTCGAATTCGACCAGCGCGCTCGCAAACCCGGGGACGTCGTTTCTGTGGCCGTAGAGCATGTCGAAATCGACCAGATTCAAAAACGCAAGACCGGTGAACGGCCGGTCGGCCATCTCCGTCAGGCGATCCATGCCGATAGCGTTGCTTTCCATGCCGACGTGGTCTGTCACGCCGCGTCCGGCGAAGATATCCTGAATTTTTCCGATGCTGATCACGTCGAGGCCGGCGCGTTTCATCCGGTCGAGGAGCGTCTCCCTCGGCGGCTCGACCGAATAGTCGTGGCGGTTCGGCGTGCGCTTGAACTGCCCGGTCGCCCCGATGAACGGCCGCGCGATGACGCGGCCGACACGGTGTCTGCCGGTCAACAGTCCCCGGGCGATTTTACAGATGCGGTAGAGTTCCTGGAGTGGGATGATCTGCTCGTGCGCGGCGATTTGAAAGACGCTGTCAGCGGACGTGTAGACGATGGGACTGCCGGTTTTGACATGCTTTTCGCCAAGTTCCTTGATGATTTCTGTTCCCGAGGCCGCTTTGTTCCCGATGGTTTTCCGGCCGATCGCGCGTTCAAAGGGCTCAATGACTTCCGGCGGAAATCCCTTTGGATACGTTGGAAAATTTTCCTCGACAATCACGCCGGCCATTTCCCAGTGGCCGCTGGTCGTGTCCTTGTTCGACGATTTCTCGACCATCACGCCAAAGGCGCCGGCCCGCACACCGGCGGGATCAACGCCCAAAATCCTGCCCGTCCGGCCCAGGCCCATCCGTTCAAGCGCCGGCAGACGCAGTCCGCCGACCGCCTTTGACAGATTTCCCAGTGTGTCGGATCCCACGTCACCGAATGCCGCCGCATCCGGCGCTTCGCCGCACCCCACACCGTCCATGACAATCAAAAAGATCCGCTGAAATCTCGCCGGTTTCATTGATGAATGAGTGTACTACGGACTACCTTCTGCTGACTACTGCCTTCTGTTTCCTGCCTACTTACAGAGCCGAAAGTTCCTGCTTCAGTTTCGCTCCGACTTTTTCGATGAGGGAGAAAATGTCGTTGCGGTCGCCTTCGACGCGGAATTCCCGAACGGTCGCCATGTTGGGCGTCAAAAACCAGGTGGTCACGACCAGCCGCTCGCCCGCCTCCTCGAATTCGCCGCTGATGATGAGGTCCGCCATCGGACCCGTGGCCTGATAGGTGGCCGGATCGAATGTCTTGTCCGTCTTTTCCCGGTCGATCAACTGGATGTTTTTGACTTCAAGCACGTCAAATTTCAAAATGTTGGCGATGCCGCGCTCAAGCCACGCAAACTGCGAGCCGGAAGTCTTGTCTTTGTAATTGAAGAGAGCCGTGCGCTTCATGCCTCCCGGAATGCCGACCGTCGGGGCCGCGGCAGGGTTTGATGGCTCGCGGCGGATCGGCATCATGGCGGAAGACGCCGGAGAGGCGTTCATGGACTGCGGGCCGGAATTCATCGGCGCGGCCGCCGGGGTATTTTGCGCGGGGTAGGTCGACATGGGTTTCGGTTTTCCTTCGGGCGGAGCAGCCGGTCCACTGATGGTCTTCAACTTGGGCGCTCCGGTTGAGATCGTCGGCGCGGGTGGCGGCTGAATTGAGGGTTTGACAGGAGCCGGCGCGGGCATATAGGCCGCCTGGGGCGTCGCCGTTCCGCCGGATGATTCCTCCGGAGTCTCATCGGCCGGCGTGGACCACAAGACTGGTGGTGACGTCGTCGGCGAGAGCGTCGGAAGAGGTGGAGATGCCGTTGCGGTCGAAGCAGCCGTCGTCGCCGACGCCTGCGTTGTCCAAGTCTGCCGCACATCCGGCATGACTTTTGTGAATGAAATTTTTCCGTTGATTTCTCCCTGATTGATGAGGACAACAAACCCGTCCGGCGCGGCAGGCGACGACACTAACACGTCGGGTTTCCCGTCTCCGTTAAAATCAGCCACAAAGACTTCTGAAAAAGCCGCTCCTGACAACAGGAGCAAGCCACCACAGACAACCCCCGCGCGCCCGATCAACGCGCTCACGCCCCACTCTCCATGAGCGCGAATCTTAAGTAAGCATGGAAAGGATGTCAAGGAGCGTCGGAACCGGCCGAACCGGCTGTTGTGCCGGCGGACCTGACGATATCCCGCATCCGCGCTCCGGCCGAGGCGGCGTAAGGCCCGGCGCCGGCCTGATTCAGAATCGTCCGAAACGACAGCTCGGCAAACGCCGGATCGCCGGTTTTCAGAGCCAGCTCCCCGATGCGGTATCTCGCGGCGACAAACGTTTCATCATCTCTTACGGCGGCCTTGTATAGCTCGATCGCCTCCTTGTATTTGCCGTTCTGTTCAAAAAGTTTCCCAAGAAAAAATTTTCCGCGGACGCTCTTTTGCGCCAGATGCTCCAAAATTTGTTGTCCCTGCTCCGGTGATTTCGATTCGGCGAGCGCCATCCCCCACGCCAGAATCAATTCGGATGGATCGACCGCGGGACCTGACTTGTCCAGATACGCCAATGCCTCGACCGGCCGGCCCCGGATGAGTTCGAGCTGGCCCAGGCGGAGGTTCGCGGGCATGCTCCAGGCATCCGACCGGGCCGCCACCGTCAGCGCGTTCTTTGCATCGTCATACAATCCCAGTCTGAGCAGGGTTAATCCTTCGAGATATCGCGCCTGCGGCGCGTCAATGCGCGCGGTAATCGCCCGGCAGATGTCCAGCGCCGCTTCGCAATCGCCGGACTCCATGCGCCGCCGCGCCGTCGACAGCATTTGCGCCGTCCACCGATCCGAGGGCTTGCGTGAATCGCCGCCGTCCGGCGAAAGTTCGCCGATGACGGTTCTCAACAACACGGGGTTTTGCGAGCGAAGTTTGTCAACCCGCCCCTCCTCCGCCTCGAGAATCGCCTCGAAGAGCCCACCCTTTTCCGCGTACTGCGCCGCTTCGTCATACTGGCCGGCCCTGAACAGATACAATGCCGTTCGGCCTTTTTCCTCCCCGGCCGCGCCTGATTTTTCCAGCCATCCCGCCGCCATCCGCCACTCGCCCCGGTCGGCGTACACTTGCGACAAGAGTTTGCACACGCCGGGTGATTTTGGATCGATCGCCGCGAGAATCTGGATTGCCTGATCCGACTGTCCGCTTTCCCGCATGACCCGGGCCAGATCGATGGCCGCGTCCGGTTGATTGGGATGAGTTCGGACCCATGCCATCTTTTCCGCCATCGTCGAAGGATACGGTTCCTCCACAGTCCGGCCCGAAATTGGAAATGATTCGGCGCGGGTTTGCGACATCTGATCGCGCGCGACCGACATCATCCGTGCCTCGTTCTCGTGAAGCGGCCGGAGTTGTTTGAGGCGAAGATAGATGGACGCGGCATCCGACATCCTCCCTTCCGCAAGGGTCAATTCCGCCGCCATGGTCAATCGGTCCGCAGTCTCGCTTGCCGATGACTGGATGGCCTGCGTCATGCGCCGCACCGCCGCGGTGTCGCCGAGTTGAAGGAGCCTGCGGCCGAGGATTGTGCCGGGCGAAATTTCCCACAGACCGCGCGTTTCGTCCAAAGTCAGCGCCGCCAACACCCGCGTGAGATCGTCTGTCCGCCCAAGCCGCAACGCGGTCCGCGCAAGACCCATCCGCGCGGATTTCGAGCGGCCGTTCAGGCTCCACGCCAGAGAATATTTTTCAAGCGCGCGATCGACCTGTCCGCGCCGTTCGAGCCGCCCGGCCCAGAGCTGTTGCGCGGCGGCGGAATTCGGCATCCGGTCCGCCAATTTTTCGAACAGCGTGTCCGGGGCCGCCGGAGGATTTTCTGGATCCTGCCGCGCGAGCCACTCCTCCACGCGGGCCTGCGCTTCCCGGCGATCCGGTTCCGTCAACAGCCCCTCCAGCGCCGTCAGATATGTCAGCACCGATTCGATCCCAAGACCTT
>JAHFCY010000293.1 GCA_023249255.1 Candidatus Lindowiibacteriota bacterium
GAGAGGCGTGGGACGACGGGATTGTACCGGAACTGGGACGACCTCGCGTGGCGGAGGGAATGGGCGGCCGAGCCTTATGGATTTCTTGACCGATTTATTCCCCACACCCGCAAGAGGCCGTTGGCGGTCCTTGATGAAATTCACAAATTTCCGCGATGGAAGCAGTACCTGAAAGGACTGTGGGACACGCGGTCGGACCGGGCGGACATTCTGGTGACGGGAAGCGGGCGACTTGATATTTACCGGCGAGGCGGCGACAGCCTTCTGGGCCGGTATCACCAGTACAGGCTACATCCGCTGTCAGTTTCCGAACTGCTGAAAACAAATTTTGATCCGGACAAGGACACCCCCGACCGGATTCTCAAGGGTATTTTCGGAAGTCCCCGGCCGCCCAGCCGCCGCGAATCCGAAACCTATCAGTCGATCCTGCGGTTCGGCGGATTTCCGGATCCGCAAATTGCCGCGAGTGACCGCCGCCACCGGCTCTGGATTCGAGAGCGCCACGAACGACTCATCCGCGAGGACCTTCGCGATCTGACCCGTATCCAGATGTTGAGTTCCGTCGAGCATCTTGTCGCGCTCCTTCAGCCTCGCGTCGGATCGCTCCTGTCGCTCAACAACCTCCGCCAGGATCTGGGCGTGTCGATGGATGCCGTCCGGTTGTGGATGGACCAGCTCGAGAGGCTGTTTTATTGCTACCGAATCCGCCCGTTCGCCGGCCGCATCGCGCGCGCGCTCAGCCGGGAACCCAAAGTGTATTTATATGACTGGTCGGAACTCTCCGACGAAGCCAAGCGTCTGGAAAATCTGGCGGCATCGGCTCTTCTGCGATGGTGCCATTTCACGCAGGATTTCGGTCAGGAGGCGCTTGATTTGCGGTTCGTCCGTGACAAGGAAAAACGCGAGGTCGATTTTCTGCTGGTGAAGGAAGGCAAGCCGTTTCTTCTGATCGAGGTGAAGATGTCAGAGCGGGACGCGTCACCGTCACTGGCTCATTTTTCAAAATCGCTTGGCGGTGTTCCGACTCTCCAGATCGTCAGCCGGCTCGACCGTCCCGGCCGGTCCGGCAACACGCTCATTCTACCCGCCGCGACTTTTTTGGGGCAGATTCCCTGAAAACTCGCATGGGAAAATAACATGGCGACGAACAAAGACGATCAAGCTGAAGACAAATGAGAATCGAAGACGAACACACGGACGTGCTTCAGAACATCGAGTGCATGGTAGCGTCGATCTATCGCGGCCACACCGAGATGACGGACTACAACGTCATGCGGACATATGAAGCGTTGATCGACCTGTACACGGCCGAACTCTTGTGGCTATTTTGGGATAGTATTCTTTTTCTTCGTAGTGCCACCTTTAAGGGTGGCACCTACGGGGGATGGATTTTACGGGGGGATGGATTCAAAATGAGATTGGTGGATCGGGTATGGGCAGGCTGAAACGGATTATCGAATCTGGGCTTTGTTACTACGTCACATCGGTCACGCACGAGCGTCGGCCTCGGTTAAAGGATACCAAGGCCGCCTGGTTTCTGATCCACACGCTCGGATATCATAAATTCATTTATGACTACCGTCTCTACGCATTCATGATCATGCCGGATCATTTCCATGCCATCATCCAACCGGAAGGCAAATATACGATTTCGAGCATCATGCATCACGTCAAAGGGACATTCGCCAGAAAATACAATGAATTTACAGGTCACAAAGGTCATGTCTGGCAAAAAAGGTTTCATGACCGGATCATTCGCGGCACAAGGCACATCCGCCAAGCCATTATCTACACGCACAACAATCCTGTTCGGGCCGGCTTGGCCGTCGACCCCGGCAACTATCTCTTCTCAAGCTATTGGCCTCTTCATGGCGCCCGCCAGAGTGACCGGTTTCTCGTCGATCATTATGAATAGGTCACATACTCCCCTTGAGGTGCTGACCTTCTCCGGCGCGGTGATTGCTGCGCATGCGGCTGATTTTTTCTATGAAAAGGATGACACGCGACGTTGCATTCAAGACCGGTGATGTGATTCAATCAGGTTTTACGTCAACCTGCGGATCGTGGTCGCCGGCGATGAACGTCGGCGATGAGTTCCGGTTCACGATCGACCTGCCTGTTTCGCCTGTCTCCCTCAATGTTTCGGGAAACGCGGTGGCCGGCATCAGTGGCGCCGAAGTTTCGATGTCGTCGATTGACGATAAATACAAGGGAGTGGAGTTCATGGCGAAATCCGAATGATCAGAAACGTCATTGCGGCTATACTCATCGGAATATTTTCGCCGGGGTTCGCCCACGCCGCGTCCACCACCGGCGACACGGTCGTCACCTTGTCGGACAAGTCGGTCGCGTTCGTCTTCCAACTGCTGAACTACGACAGCACGAAGGACGGCGATGTTTTTGTCGCCGCAACCGATGGCGCCGGTGCGCGGACCATCTACCGGCCGGTGCAGGATGTGATCGACGGCGCGCAGTGGAAGGGATACTGGGGGATCAAACTCGCGGCAGGTTCGGTCATCAAAAAAACCGAAGTCGTCATCGTCAAACCGGCCCCGCCGAAACCCGTTGTGCCGGCGGCGATTTCGGGAAAATGGACGCTCGCCGACAAACCGTCGGGCGCGCTCACGGTAAAACTCGAGGCCGAAGGCGACGCGACGAAGGGGTACACGCTCACCGGCAAGGTGACGGTTACGGACGTCGGCTCGTTCGACGCGACGGGTACGTGGAATCCGGCGACTCCGGACGCGCCGATCAAAATCGAAGCGACGAACATCTACAAGACACTTCTCGAAGGGCTTCTCGGGCAATCGTACCCGAAGGATGCTTTCTTGCTCGGTGACAAAATCACCGCAACGATCACCCTGCCGGCCGAATGGGTCACACAGCTCAAGAAGGGCGTCAAGACGCAGGATGACCTGAAAGCATTCACAACCGGAGAGTTCACCGCGAGCATCACGATTCCGTTCAAACTCAAATTCGATCCGACGAAACCCTCGTTCGACATTGTCGCGACGGTAGATCCGATCGGCCGGACCGCGGCGATGGCGCTGGCGTCAGGCGTGACGTGGGCGGAACCGCTCGGATTTTTGCCGGTGACGTTTTCGACGATCGATTTGACAACGGACTTGAAGTTCGAGCGTCTGACGGTCAAGGCGCAGAGCGACGTCGACTTTTTCGCGAAAATGCCGGCCACCCTCGAGATGGTGACGGTCAAAGGCGTCAAGCCTGATCTGAAAATAACCATCAATCCCGACGTGAACATCATCACCGGTGCGCTCGGCAAACTCGACGTGCCGCCTGAACTCACGAACATTTTTACGCCGCTCCTCAAGAAGATCAAATTCGGCACGTTCACGCTTAGCGGGCTGGGCGATCTGGGGATCAACGGCAAACTTCCAAGCATGGTTTTGAATTTCTCGATCGAACTTACAAACTGGCGGTATGATTTCAAAGTCGATATGCCGTCGTTCGATTTCCGGAAGCCCGAACTATTCACTGCGAAACTCGGCGAGATCGTTTTGCCGGTCCTCAAGCTGAACATCGACAAAATCGCGTTGGACCTCGGGCTGACTCTGATTTCGGGCAAATGGCCGCTGGTGGACTTGAGCGCCGACCCGTTCACGGTCAAGCTCGACGCGGAGGGCGACCCGGCCAAGGGAATCACGATCGACGGATCGATCGGCGTCAAAGACCTCGGCGATTTCAAAGTGAACGGACTCTGGGGAACGGCA
>JAHFCY010000294.1 GCA_023249255.1 Candidatus Lindowiibacteriota bacterium
CATAGGACCGGATCGCGTCGTCCAGTTTTCCGGCGATCTCGCTTTCGCGCGCGGATGATTGCAATTGCCGCCAGCGGCGGCGCTTGTCATCCAATTGTGATTCTTTCCGCTGAGCCTCGATTTGATTCAACATGGCCGACGCAAAGTCCCGTGATTTGGGATCAGCCTGAAGCTCCTGAAAAAGCTGGGCGGAACCGGCGAGATCATTGGCTTGATACTGCGTCATGGCGAAAAATTGTTTGTTTGAAGCCGAACCATCGAGGGAAAACGCCTGATCGGCGAGAAAGACGGCCTGAGAAATGCGGCCGGTCGAAATCAGAAAATCCGCCTCCTCTTTGGCAGCCTGCGCCGCGCGCGCGCGCTGATCGGGACTGTCGCCGACGAGCGTCCGAAGGCGGTTGACCGCCTGTTTGATCTGCGCCGGTTCCTGCCCGATGAGAGCCGCCTCGACCAGTCCAACACCCGCTTCGATGGCGACCGGTTCCCGCAGGATGAGTTCCTCAAGAATCCGCGCGGCCTTGCGCGGCTTGTCTTGAACCATCAACAGGCGGGCCTGCATGATCAGCGCGTCGGAATTTTGCGGATCGCGCTGAAGAGCCTGGCTCAGCGCGTCCTGCGCGTCGGCATCGAGACGCTGGGACATGAATATTCGCGCCATTCGAACATACGCGCCAATCGCCGGCGGCAGGTCCGCGCCGTTTTTGACGGCGTCCCGATACGCCTGGAGAGCCAGTTCAAATTCTCCGGCGCGCTCGGCCTGGATCCCCTGTTGATACGATTCTTGCGCGTTCTGCCAGGCCTGCGCCACAGCAAACCCGGTGGCCGCAAGATCGCCGATTCCCACGACAATCAAAAAAACCAACGCTTGAGCGGTGCGCCCCAATCTGTCCATAGACGCCCGATCATACCACAATTCGCAGCCGAAGTTTCATAGACGATTTGCAACAAAAAGGACTTGGGACACAGGGATCAAAATCTTGACGGCCACGCTGCGCCGACCTAACGTTTCGACATGACACGGCCTATTGACGAATCAGCGGAGACGGCAACCAGCGCCATCGAGGCGTATGCCGTCGGAACTATTTGGAGCGTGAGGAGAATCCCGATCGGACTCATTCACCGGACCTTTCTGATCGATACATCATCCGGAAAATTCGTGCTTCAACGCCTCCACCCCGATCTTTCGTCTGACGCGATCCTCTCCGATTACGAGGCGGTCACAGCACATCTGGCTGAACAACACTTCCCGGCGCCCCGTCTGGTGAATACGATGGATGGCCGAAAGTCGGTCGACACAAAAGACGGCCGGTATCGCCTCATCACCCACGTGAACGGAGAGTCTCACGAGGCGGTGCGAGACGAGCGGATGGTGTTTGAGGCGGCGAAGATGATAGGGGTGTTTCACGTTGCGATGAACGAGTTCCGGTACGCATTTCAGTCCGGCCGGTCGCTCCACGATTCGCCGAAACACTGGATGTGGATGCGGGAGGCGGCGCAGATGGCGGGCGGGGAGATCCGCAAACGAATCGATAACGAGCTTCGACTTGTCGAAACAGAACTACCGCGCCATTTTCTGCCGGCGCCGCTGCCGGCGCGCGTCGTTCACGGTGATCCCAAAATCAGCAACGTCCTGTTCGATCCGAAAACCTGCGCGGCATCCGGACTGGTGGATATTGACAGCACGGCGCGGCATACGGCTCTGGTCGATCTGGGAGACGCGGTAAGATCGTGGTGCCGGACGGGGCCGGAAGACGAACCGACGCCATTTCTGGTCGGCCGATTCCGGAACGTCTGTGCCGGCTATCGCGATTCCGGCGCGATGTTGAGCCGCCGGGAGATCGATCTGATCCCGCAGGCCTGCCGGCTGATCACGCTTGAGCTTGCGGCGCGGTTTTTGCGCGACGCGATGGAAGACCGCTATTTCGGGTGGGACCCGGCGCGATTCGGCTCGCGCGTCGAACACAACGTCGCGCGGGCGCGGGGGTGTCTTGCGCTGTTTGAGTCTATGACGGCGGCACGGGTGGATATGGAGGAAATGGCGCGGGAAATCCTTTCGAAAGCCCAAACGTGAAAATCTGAAAGTGATATCATGATATATATCATGATATCACTTTGATTTTTCCCGCGACAGCGGGCCGACATTCCAATGTCCGCTCACTTCCCGCCGGACGCTTCGTCGTCCGCCAGGAGTCGTTTGATTCCCATCGCGATCAATTCGTAGATCGCTTCTTCCTCTTTTCCCCCCGCTGCCCGGTACAGCTCAACCGCCTTTTTCACGTTTTTCAATTTTCGAAAATAATAATCAGCAAGCCGCTTGAGACCGTCCGCGTAGCTGGCAGTGAGGAAAACTCGCTCGGCCAATTCCAGTTCGCCCCGTTTGAAACACTCCTTGCCTTTCCGAATCAGCGCGCTGCGCGTTTCGGCGTCAAGTTCCGGTTTGTCCGCCACGACTCCACCTCTTCACCATGGCCGGATTTTAACACCATCTCTGTTGTTTGTGCTGGATGAATCCCGAAATATGCCGGCGGAGGGATTTGAACCCCCACGAGCTTGCGCCCGCCAGGCCCTGAACCTGGTGCGTCTGCCGTTCCGCCACGCCGGCGAGAAGGTGAATTCTATAAATTTTCAGTCGCGCGCGCAAGTTGACGTGGATTGAATTTTGCGGGGGCGAACCACCTGTTCAGATCCATGCTTGACCTCCGGACTCTCATCAACGAACATCAGTCCGGTAATCCATGAGAGAACTCTGGTTCGTGTACATCCTGCGTTGCGCGGATGGAACGTACTATACGGGGATTGCGAAGAACGTCGATGCGCGGGTCGCCAAGCACAACAGCGGACGGGGGGCCGCTTACACGCGGGCGCGGCGGCCGGTCGAAGTCGTCTATCGCGAAAGAAAATTCTCGCGCGTCACCGCGCTCTTGCGGGAAATCGCAATCAAGCGGTTGACGCGCGACCGGAAAACCAGATTGATCCGGCGCGGCCGACCCTGTCCCCCCGGACCGAAGAGACGCGTGCCGCCCAAAGATCCATGGGACATTATTTTCAAACGAAAACGTCACGGAGGGATGAACGATCATGACAACTGAAATTCCCGCTGAATTTACAGATCTGTTCCGGAAAAAGGCGTTCGCACAACTGGCAACGATCATGCCGGACGGCCAGCCGCAGGTTACGCCGGTCTGGTTCGATTTTGACGGCACACACATCCGGATCGGATCATCGAAGGGACGGGTGAAAGACAAGAACATCCGGCGCGATCCGCGCGTCACGGTCACCATTCAGGATCCGGACAACCCGTATCGATATCTCGAAATTCGTGGAAAGGTCATCGAGATTCAGGAGAAGGGCGCCAACGAACACATCAACCTGCTCACGAAAAAGTATCTGGGGGTTGACGAATTTCCGTACAAGCGGGAGGGCGAAGTGCGCGTGATGTACAAGATAGAGCCGCTTCACTGTTCGGGGATGAAATAGCGGGAATTTTTTGCCGGCAAGTTTTATCAGACGTCCTCGATTTCATCTTCCTCAAATCCGAGGAAGTGGCCAAGTTCGTGGATCAGTGTCCGGTAAAGTTCCTCCCGCAATTCCGATTTCGTCTCGCAGGCGGATTCAAACGTGGACCGGTAGAGCACGACCCGGGGCGGATCGGGTGATTCGGCGGAATCGAATTCCGACGACGTCGGACCGATGAA
>JAHFCY010000111.1 GCA_023249255.1 Candidatus Lindowiibacteriota bacterium
TGATGAGCGCGACGCCCGTCACGCCGTAGGTCTCGAATCCATCGGCGGTGGGGCCGACCGAATCGCCCGCGTTGTCGCCCGTGCAGTCGGCGATGACGCCGGGGTTTCGCGCGTCGTCCTCCTTGATTTTGAAAACAATTTTCATGAGGTCAGAGCCGATATCGGCGATCTTGGTGAAAATGCCGCCCGCGATACGCAGCACTGCGGCGCCCAGCGATTCGCCGATGGCAAAGCCGATGAAGCAGGGTCCGGCCCACGCGCCGGGGATGAAGAGCAGGATGGCGAGCATGATCACCAACTCGACGCTGATGAGAAGCATGCCGACCGACATCCCTGCCTGGATTGGAATCGCGTAGATCGAAAACGGTTTGCCGTAGAGGCTGGCGAAACTCGTGCGAGAGTTGGCGTAGGTGTTGATCCGGATGCCGAACCACGCCACCGCGTAGCTTCCGAGAATGCCGACGATGGTGAAGAACACGATGACCGAAACCTGCGTCACCGTCATGTGGCTCAAGAGGCCGAAGTAGACGATGATGATGGAGCAGATGAAGGCAAATAATATGGAGAGGAACTTGCCCTGCGTGATCAGGTAAGTCTTGCAGGTTTCGTAGATGAGATCGGAAATGTCGCGCATCGAGCGGTGGACGGGAAGGTTTCGGACTCTGGCCATCATCGCAAATCCGAAGACCATGCCAAGGACGCAGATGACAAGGCCGATCAGGAGGAGATTGTGGCCTGTCATGCCAAGAAAGGACTGCGACGCAAGATCAGGCAGAACCAGTTCCGCCTCGCTTGCCGACGACGGCGAAATCCAGCCGAACGCCAAAATGGAGAGAACCAAGAACCAGAGACTCAAGCGCATTTTCATCAGAGCGCAGAAGAAAAACAAAAACCGGGCGGAAAGTCAACGAAAGGGGCGAAGAAATTGCACAAATCGCTCCATCGAAGTATTGCGCGGGAGAGGACGAAAGGTTAGACTGACTTTTCCATGCACCAGTTCACAGGCAAGGTCATTCTGATTTTGATACTCATCGCATTTTTTCTCGGGGCGCTTGTGGCGGCGCGCTGGCCGAATTACACCCTTGAGCACAATATCCGCTCGAACCGATCCTACTATCCGTCCGTCAAAGTCGGCGTGCCCGACGAAGCCGAAGACCCGCAGGAGGAAACCGGTGCCCAAGGGTACTGAACAGCCCCGAACTTCAAGCCGACGGACGTTCAGTTTCATCTCGCTGGCAAAAAAAATCCGGGACGATATCCGTTTTTTTCTGTCAAATCCCGTCCCGATGAGTTTTTCCAAACTCAGCACGTACCAGACCTGCGCCTACAAATATAAACTCATATATATAAATGGCCAGCCCGGAAAGCCGAGCCCCCACTTGTCGTTCGGCACGATCATGCACAACACGTTTTACGAATTCGAAAGCATCCCGGCTGGGGCGAAACGCGAATACGCGGATCTCGAACGAATTTTCGAGAAAAACTGGGACGGCGAAATCGGCTCCTACCGCCGCAAGTGGGGCAGGAGTCTCTACGAAGTCGCCGCGGCGGAGAAAAACACGCCGGCGGATGACCTTGAGAGGCAGGCCCGCGAAGACGGCATCCTCATGCTGAAAAATTACTGGCGGGAGTCGCAAACCAATCCGAACAAAGTCCGCGGCGTGGAAAAATGGCTTGGCGGAGAAATCGGTCATTATCACGTCACCGGCCGGCTGGACCGGCTGGATCAGCGGCCCGACGGCGCCTACGAGATCATCGACTACAAAACCGGCCAGCGCATCTACACGGAGGACACGCTCAAGGACTCCTCGCGCGGCTACGGATTGCAGGCCGGGCTGTATTATGAAATGTGCCGGGAGGCCTGGCGCGGCCGGGTCGACCGGTTCGTTTTCAAATATCTTCAAAAACGCCAGAGCCTGACGGAACATCTCATGACGCAGTGGATGGACCGAGTCCGGGACGCGGCCCGGCTGGCGCTTGGGGCGGGCGCGGCGGGCGCGCAGACGCCGGACGCGGCGGACCTCGCAAAAACGCTTGCGGAGGAAGCGGACCGCGCGATCCGGGAAAAACTGCCGGACAAACTGACGAAGAAAGTCATCGCCGAATTCCGGGAGAATCGGGTCCGGGACGCGACCAAAAAAATATCGCTCGACGAGGAAGAGGAGATGTTGACGTCCCTGCCCGAGCCCGAGCGCAGGCGGGGCCGGTTGTTTTTGAAAACGTTGAACAAGACCATCGAGCAGAAAATCAACGAGGACATCGCCCCCCGATCGATCCGGGACGCCGCGCCACAGGCAACGGACGACGTTCAGGCGGTCATCCGCGAGGTCCTCAAGGGATATGACGGGGGCCGGACGGCCGCGGCAGTCTCGGCGTTTCTGGCCGGCATCGCCGGAGAATTTTCCGCGCGGATGCGGGCCGTGAACTGGCCGGAACTGGCAGGATCCGAACGCGACCGGATCACGGACGAACTCATGGAGATTTTGCATCGCCGCGAAATCAAGGACCGCACGGCGAATTTTTTCCGCACGGCCGACGCGGGCGAGCTGGCAAAGAAGCTCTCGAAAGACATCGAGGCGATTTCGGAAATCCGGTCCGACCGGCGCGTTGAACTCGTGCGACACGTCGTCTCCAAACTGGCCTCATCCTTTACGCAGCAGTTGGACGTGTATCCAGCCGACGAAATCGCGCGGCTCGTTTCTGAATCGGCGCCGGACGGATTTCTCACGGACGACCACACGCGTCGCGCGGACGCCACGCTGGATGACCTGGTCAAGCGATCCGGCGTCACGGACAAGCAGTCAGGCCGGACTCTGACCGCGGACGCCATCGCACTCGCCCGGAAAAAAACACTGCTTCAGCCGCTGACGAAAGCCGTCACCCTCGTTGTCCACGCCTGCGTCGAATCGGTCATTTCAGACATGCTCGCCGAGCGGTCCGACGTTCTCACGCCGCAGTTGCGCGAATCGTACCGGAAATTTCTCGCCGCGCTCGGTGATCCGGCCGTGGCGCGGGCGGCCGCGCAAAAAATGGCGGCGGCCATGGCGCGCGGACTTTTTCACGACATCTATTTCAAACAGGGCGTTGTGCCGGTCGTCGAACATGTGACGCGGCTCTTTGACCGGCCGGAGGTCATGAAAATCATGGCGAAACTCCAGCCGGACCTTTCCGAACCGGACCGGAGGAAGCACGCTCAGCGGCTGATCGAAAAACTCGACTGGCGCGACGTCGAATATCTGCTTGACGAGGCGCTCGGGCCCGGATTCGCCGCCTGGCAGACGCTGATCCTCGACCTGGCCATGCCGGCCGCGCAGTCAGCCGTGTCGGCGGCATCGACGCCGGAGTCCCTGGACGGGATTTTGCGCGATGCCGAAACGCTTTTTGAGGGCCGCCTGATCCGCGTCACGACGGTTGACGTCAACGTGCCCTACACGCCCCAGACGCGCGACAACGTGATTCGCGCCATCGAGGCGGTTGAAAACGGCATTCGCCGGAATGATTTCACGCCCGCCCCCGGGGCGCTTTGCGGCTGGTGCGAGTATCAGGCCGGATGTCCCGCGTGGTGCAAATACCGGGACATGTGCAAGGACGTCTGCAAGGACGAATACAACTGCCGGAAATGGTTTGACGAAAAAACAGGAAAGTTGGTCGAGGGCAAGCCGGCCGGGATGACGCACGAAGAATACCTCCGGCGCGTGGCCGAAAAATTCGAGGTGACCGATCGATCGCTCTTCCGGCTGAGTTTTTCGAAGATGAACACCTACGAGATGTGCCCGATGAACTACCGGAAGCTCTATCTGGACCACGTGGCGCCGAAGCCCAAATCCTTTTTCTCGATCGGCCTCTCGTACCATCAGACGATGGAGGATCTCTACGCCTACACAGGCCCGAAAAAACAGCCGAGCCTTAAGAAGCTTCTGGATCTCTTCAAGAGAAAATGGATTTCGGCCGGCTATCGGAGCCGGGAGGAGGAGGATTTTAATTTCCGCCGGGGCCTTCGGATGTGCGAGGATTATTACGCCGAATTCATCGACGGAAAATACAAGCCGGCCGGGGCGGCCGAGGACTATTTCGAGTTCCGGGTCGGCCGGACGCTTCTGTGTGGATTCATCGACCGCGTCGACCTCAACGAGGACGGCACCATCACCATCATCGACTACAAGACCAACCCCAAGCTCTACACGCAGGAAGAGCTGGACGAGGACCAGCAGATGACGATGTATTATCTGGCCGCGCGGGAAGGAAAGATTTCGAGCACGAACTACAAGCCCGTCGACGTGAAAAAATTCGTTTTCCAGTTCGTGAATTTCTGCAAGGACCTCGTGACATACCGGAAACCCTCCGACCTGGAGGCCCTGACCGAGCGGGTCACGCATTTCACGGCCGAGATGGAGTGGCGGCAGAAATTGTACAAAAATTCAAACTTCGACCCGCGAGCCGGGATGCTTCTCTTCCCGCCACAGGACAACAAATACTGCCAGTCCTGCGACCACCATCATCTCTGCCCGCTCAAAACGGACATGACATGGGTCACCGAAATCCAGTCGAAGGGCGTGCAGTATGAGGACGGGACGGACGCGAACGAGTTTTCGGAAGGGGAGACCGAGCGGCTGGCAAAGGTGGATTCCGAGTGACGCCCGAGGCGCGCGCGGGCGGGACGAACAGGCCGGCACGGCGGGCCGGCGAGACGGTCGGCGTTTTTCTGAAACTGATTTTCACCAAAATCGTCGAGTATCTTGAAGTCTGCGCCCTGCCGTATCTGGCCGGCATTGCGTCGGCCGTCGCGTTCGAGTTGACGATCCCGGCGGGACTGTGGAAGGCGTTCGAAGCGATCGGAGTTATTGTGACGGTCGCACTCCTCTACGCGCCGATCGCCATCCTTCACGCGGCGCACATCCGAAATCTTAAAAAACGCCGGACCGACGCGAGCATCCTCTTTTTTCTCGAAGACGGCCTGTTCGAGCATCGCAACACCCTCGGCCTTGCCGTCATGGCCGCCGTCCTTTCGTTCGTCTTCGGCATCGTCAATTACAATTTCGCTGTCGACACGTCCGATCCGCATCATCTGGCGCGATACGTCGTGAAACCCTGGGAATCCAATCCGGTCGCGCTGGAAGGCAAGATCATCCGCGAGCCGGAATTTCGCGATTTCAACGTCTGGCTCTACATCCAGCCGACTGTTGTAGACCGACAGCCGGTGTCGAAGGGCCTGGTGCTGGTCAAAGTCGCGCGGACGGTTGAGGGATTCGAGGATTTCGAATACGGCCAGTACGTCCGGGTCCGCGGACAGCTTCGGGAGCCCGACCCGGCGACGAATCCGGGCGGATTCGACTACAAGCGCCACTTGAACAACCGGAACATCTTCGCCGTGATGAGCGTCAACAAAACGGAAAATATCGAGGATCTCGGCCGGAAAGAATCCAACGCGCTCTTTGACGTATCTCTCTGGGTGAAAAAAAGATTCCTCGCGATCATGAAACAGACCCTGCCCTATCCGCAATCATCGTTTCAGGGCGCGATCATTTACGGCCTCCGGGTGGGCGTGCCGCAGGAACAGCTTTTCGAATTCAAATGGGCCGGGATGTCGTGGCTCCTCGTCGTAGCCGGCGCCCACCTTCTCATGGTGTATCTGACGCTCAAGATGATTCTCGAGAGCGTCCGGCCGAATCCCAAGCTTGCGTTCTGCGCGCTGTTTGTTCTGCTGATGATATTTTTGATTCTGACCGGCATCAATCCGCCGACCGTGCGGGCGTTCATCATGATCATGCTGTATGAATTCACGAGAGTATTTCTGGGCCAGGACGTGCGGGCGGCCGTCCGAAGCGCGATCGGCATCGCGGCGTATCTTCTGCTCGCCTCGCACTTCTTTCCGTTTTTTTCGCCGCTCATTATTTTTGAGCCGACCGTCACGCTGTCCTTCGGCGCGGTCCTGTCGCTCGTCTACCTCTCGCGGCCCATCGAGCATCTTCTGCGCCGCCACTGCTACGGCCTGACCAGCGTCGTGATTCTTGCCGGACTTGCAACCTCGCTCACCGCGATGAGCGTGCTTCGGCCGCCCACGATGTCGGTGCTCGCGGCCCAGCAGGCGCCCATCTGGATCACCATGATCGTTCTGGCCGCCCTGACCTGCCGGCTCAACAACCGCTACCGCGGGCAATACCGGTTCGACCAGATTTATCTCGGCTACAATGACGCGTCGATGTTTCAGGGATGGAGGCGCTGGATTCACCCGACGTTTCTCACATACAACCGCCTGCCGGGCTGGATTCTCGCGTTCGCCGGCGCGCAGGTCGCGATCCAGTTCGGAATGATGCTGCCGCTGTCGAGTTGGTATTTTCAGCGCTCACCCGTCGGGGGCTTTCTCGCCAACGTCATCGCTTTTCCCACGCTCGGCGTGATCATTCAGGTCGGTCTGATCGCCGTTCTGGCCGGGATGATTCCGGTGATCGGCTTGAAGCTCGCGTTTCTTCTGAACGCCGCCGATTTTCTGGGCATTCAACTTCTCATGAAACTCGCGCACTACAGCAAGGTTGTTTTCCCGTATCCGATGGCGATGAAACCGACCGGGCTTCAAATTCTGCTGTATTATCTGATCCTGTTCGGTCTCATCCTGTACGACCGGATTTTTTATGCGGGACCACAGGGCTATCTGACGCTGAAAGAAGTGCTCGACCAAAAAGTCATCCTGACCAAACGTCCCGTCTACGCGCGGATTCGCTCCTGGCTCGCCACGCCGCGGAGGAAACAACTCTTTGCGGCCGCTTCCATTTTCATCTGCGGCTCGATGGCGATGGGCATGGCGCGAGGCAGGACGCTCGATCATCTCAAAGTCGTCGTCCTTGAGCTGGCCGATGGTTCCGGCACGATCATCGAAACGCCGGGCGGGCGCCGGATCCTTGTCGACGCCGGCAAAGTCGACTCCCGCGGCATGTTTGACGTGGGCGAGCGGACGGTCGCGCCGATTCTTCTCGCGGAACAGATCGAGCGTCTCGACGCCGTGGTGGTGACATCCTTGAAACCTTCGAACATCGGCGGCATGCCATTCATTCTCGAAAATTTTACGGTCGGGGCCGTCCTTGTTCCCTTCGATCCCGCCGTGTTTCTGGGCGAGGACACATTCACGTCCAAAATCTACGCCCGCCTCGGCGGCTATTCGAGCGGGGGAAGCGGGACGAAGCACGCGATCGAGACGGTCGAGCGGATGCGCGGGATCGTCCGGGAACGGCATATACCCGTGGCGCGGATCAAGGCCGGCGACGTTTTGCTTCGCGGTGGCGGAATCGACATCGACGTTCTCAATCCAGATTCCGAGCCGGTCGAGACGGATGAGAACGTCATGGGAAACAACTGCGCCGTTCTGCGCCTGAAGTTCGGACCGAACACGCTGATTTTGGGAGGCGACATCGACGCGGAGGGCGAGGCAAACGTGCTGAAAGAGCTCGGACCGGACGCGCGCGCAAGTTTCGTGCTGATTCCATCGCATGGGAGCGCCGACGCCGGTGATGATTCCTTCATTGCGGCGATCCGGCCCGCTCACGCGGCCGTTCAATACAAGGCTCCCCCGTGGCGGCGGGCCGAAGAAGGCAAGGACCCCGTCACAGTTATCCTTCAAAAATATGCGAACGCCGGATCGCAAGTCTATCGGACCGATCTCATGGGCGCGATCATGGCCGAGGCGTGGCCCGACGGAAGATTTTCGGTGACGCCGGCCCTGGCGACGCCGATCCCGGACATCACCGAGCAAACCGAATCGGACACCGACGTCGAGGAACGTTCGGCGTTGAAAAGCGAGGGCGCGGGTCTCTGAAGATTCATGGACAAAGCCAAGCTTAAAGAGCTGATTGCCCGCATCGAGAAACTGCCGACCCTGCCGGTCGTCGTTTCGCGCATCAACGCGATGGTGCAGAATCCCAAGACGTCCGCGAAGGAGGTCGGCGCGGCCATCGCATCCGATCCGTCGCTGTCAGCCAAGGTTCTCCGGCTCGTCAACTCCGCCTATTTCGGATTCCCGTCTCAAATTTCTTCCGTGACGCACGCAACGACCATCCTCGGATTCAACGCGATTCAGAATCTCGCGCTCAGCGCCACCGTCTTTCAGATGTTCGGAGAGGGCGGCGCCGAGGATCTCTTCGACCGCCGGCGTTTCTGGGAACATTCCCTTGGCGTCGGCGTGATTTCGCGTATTCTTGCGGAAAAATCGCGCTACCCCGACCGCGAGGAGGCGTTCACGGCCGGCCTGATCCATGACGTCGGAAAAATCGTTCTGGACCAGTTCGTGCATGAGGATTTCATGGCGGTGATGAACAAGGTCCGCGCCGAGGACTGTCTCCTCTACGAAGCCGAATCGGCCCTGCTCGGCCTGACCCACGCCAATGTCGGCTACATCCTGGCGCAGAAATGGAACCTCCCCAAAAAACTTCAGGACCCGCTCTCGTACCATCACACCGTCGGCCTCTCAAAATACAATCCCCAACTCACCTCGATCATCCACGTCGCCGACATTTTCTGCCGCGCGTTCAAAATCGGACATGGCGGCGACAACAAAATCCCCTCGCTGGACAAATCCAATGTCCTCGAGCTGAAACTCGCGCCGCCCGACATCGAACAGCTCCGGGACCAGACGGAAAAAGAAATCGAGAAGGCCGAAGTGTTTCTGGAGATGATGTGAGATGACCAAACCCGCGGCCGATACAGACCTTGCGCTCGGAGAACTCGCGCGAAAACTGGAGTCGCTCTTTGACGAGGCCGAAGCGCTGTGTGATCTCGGATTTGCGGCGAATCCCGACACGGATGTCCGCGTCGGCGCGCTGTCCGTCACCGAACGCATCACCCGCCTGATCGACCGGTTCCGCCAGCGGCTCGACGCGCAGACCGAGACGGCGCGCCTTCAGCAGGACGCGCTGGACGAAGTTTCCAAAAGCAAGGACGAAATCAGCAATCTGCGCGATCTGTCCACGGCCATCTCGCTGGCTCAGACGCGCGAGGAAATCGTCGAGCTTCTCCTCAAGATGATTCGCGACAAAATTTTCAATTTCGGCGCGGCCGCGCTGTATCAGGGGACGGATGAAATCGGATTTGAGCGGGCCGGGGACTGGGACGCGACCGGGGACGATCTGCGGGAAATCGAGCGGCAGAAAAACGCAGGGTTCATGAACTGGGTCCTGCGGTCGCACACGCCGATGGTCATGCCGGCCGAGGGAAAATATCCGACGGCGATGTACGTGCCGATGAAAGTCGGCAACCGCGTGACCGGCGTGCTCCTTCTTCTCACGGTACGGGCCGTCGACGAATTCACGCAGTCCGACCAGGACCGGCTCTCGCTTCTCTGCTCCCAGGCGGCCGTTGCGCTTGAGAACGCCCGGCTTGTCAATCAGATCATCGAGATGAAACAGTACAATGAAAATATCGTTCTCAGCCTCACCAGCGGACTTCTGGCCGTCGACCTTTCCGGCCGCGTGACCACCGTCAATCCAGCGGGCCTCGCCATCCTCGACATGGCCGGGCCGGAGATCATCGGCCGGTCCATGTCCGAGTTTGCGCCGCTGGCCGAATTTTCGAAGCTTCTCGACGACACGCTTGCCACCGGCGCGGTTCGACGAAATGTCGAGCTGACGGCTCTGTTCGGCGAAAAAAAACTGGTTCTTGGGGCGAGCGTATCTCCGATTCTGGCGGAAGACGACAGCGTCTGCGGCGCGCTGGGAATTTTCGCCGACCTGACGCCGATCAAGATTTTGGAACAGCAGGTCAGGCGGACAGACCGGCTGGCCGTGGTCGGACAGCTGGCGGCCGGCGCGGCCCACGAAATCCGAAATCCGCTTTCGGCCATCCGCGGCACGATCCAGCTTCTGAACCGCAAACTTCAAAAAATGCCCGACACCGAGCCGATCCTGGCGAAAACAAAATCGGTCATTGAGGAAGTCGACCGGATCAACCGCATCGTTGGCGGGATGATGGACATGTCCAAGGAAGGCGCCCTCCAGCTCGTCCGCACCTCCATCAATGCGCTCCTTCAGGACGTCGGCTACATCGTCGAGGGAAATTTCAAAGAGGCGGGCGTGGAGCTGGAATTTCAACTGGGGGAGGGACTGCCCGAGGTCCATGTCGATCCGGCCGAGATGAAACAGGTGTTTCTCAATCTCTATCAGAATGCCTTGCAAGCCATGAAAGATAATGGAAAACTGGTGGTCAGGTCGGTCCTGACCAAAGACGCGGTGACCGGGAACTGGATCCGTGTTGACGTTCAGGATTCCGGGTGCGGTATTGACGAAAAACATCTGGAAAAAATTTTCGCGCCATTTTA
>JAHFCY010000295.1 GCA_023249255.1 Candidatus Lindowiibacteriota bacterium
TGAAAAAATGCGCCAGCGCGGCGCGACGATCTGGCTCACGGGTCTGTCGGCCTCGGGCAAATCGACGATCGCCCGGGACGTTGAGCGCAAGCTTGTCGAGCAGGGGCGGTTTGTTTACGTGCTGGACGGCGATAACGTCCGGCATGGCCTGAACAAGGATCTCGGATTTTCTCCCAAGGACCGGGAGGAAAACATCCGGCGGATCGGCGAAGTGGCGGCGCTGTTTGCCGACGCCAATCTCATCGCGCTGACCGCGTTCATCTCGCCCTACCGCAAAGACCGCGACCAGGCGCGCGCGGTTCACAAGCCGGGACAGTTCATCGAAGTGCTTGTCGACTGCGACGTCGACACGTGCGAACAGCGCGACCCGAAAGGGTTGTACAAAAAAGCGAAAGCGGGGCAGATTCCGGAATTCACGGGGATATCCGCGCCGTACGAAGCTCCGGAGAAGCCCGAGATTGTTCTGCCGTCTGCCAAACTGTCGGTCGACGAAGCGAGCGATCTTTTGCTGAAGTATCTTCGGGACAAGCGCCACATCTGGTAATTTGTGATGCGGACGTCCGGCGGCCTCCGATGAATTTCAACGGTCACGATCTTTCTGCGCTCGACTCTCTCGACGTCGCCGGCCGTCTTCGCTGGGTGGCGGATCGGTTTGGCGGCCGGGCCGGGATCGGGACGAGTTTTCAGCGAAACGGGATGCTGCTGATTGATCTGCGGTGCCGACACAAGCTGGACGGAATCCAAATCTACACCGTCGACACTGAACGGCTTCTGCCGGAAACCTATCCGTTTATCGAGACCATCGACCGTCATTACGGAATCCGGATCGACGTTCTCCGGCCGGACGCGGCCGAGGTCCGGAAAATGGTCGACGACCACGGCCTCTATCTGTTTTTTGACAGCAAGGAAAAGCAGGAGCACTGTTGTTCCATCCGGAAAGTGAAACCGAACGAGCGGATGCTGGACAAAATTGACGTGTGGATCACGGGACTTCGGCGCGAGCAGTCGGCGTTCCGGAAGCAAACGCCGCTGTATGAAGTGTTGGACCGACACGGCAGGCCGATCCTGAAATTAAATCCCCTCTACGATTGGACCGACGAGCGGATTGTGGAGTACATCCGCGCGAACGACGTGCCGGTTCATCCGCTCTACGAGCAGGGATTCGCCAGTTTCGGTTGCGTGATCTGCACGACGCCGATCCGTCCGGGCGAAGACAAGCGCGCCGGCCGATGGCGGTGGTTCAACGCCGTGGACGACAAAAAGGAGTGCGGCCTGCATCTTCCTGCGCCCGCCGTGCCGGAGACCGAAGCGGAAACCGATTAGTTCAAGTCAGCCCCGTCCGCGAATTTCCAGCCTTCCCGTGTCGCTTTTTTGAACTGGACGAGATCCATCATTTTTTCATATAGCATGCCGGCGCGGGCGCCGACGCGGATTTCCTCGAGAATCGGCTGTTTTTCGTAGGGATCGATCGCGAGGTAATACGACAGCGTGTCGACAACGGTGCCGAGCGGCGCCTTGAAATCGACCGGCACGCGGTTCAGGGACATCTTGTTGTAGACAAAAAATTCGGCGATCGCGGCCGCCGCCTCGTTGAGATTTTTCCTCGCGGTCCGCTCTGCCGCGTCCTGAAGATCATCGATCCGGTCCTCCAGCGGTGAGACCCGTGCGCGGCGATACGGTTTGGGTTGAACGACGTCGCCGACCGCGAACCGGCAAATGCCTTTGAGGAGAATGTTGAACCGTCCGTCGGGCAGGGATTCGACGTCGACGATCTGCCCCATGCAGCCCGTTGCGAAGACGTCGGGATTTTCCTCATATCGGTTTTCCCAACCTTTTTTCAGGAGCACCATGCCGATTTTTCGGTCGCCGTTGCAGGCGTCCTGCACCATCTGCCGGTAGCGCGGCTCGAAAATATGAAGAGGCAGAAGCGCGTCCGGAAAGAGGACCACGTTCGGCAGTGGAAACAGCGGGATTTCTTCGCGGCGGTTCATCAGGGGCTGACCGGGACGATGTCTTTTCCGTCAAAGGGCGGAGTGAACGTGACCAGAGCCGCGGCCGGTCCGGGTCCCCCGTTCACGAAAAAATGCGGCACGCCTTTTTCGATCTCGAACACCGATCCGACGCCCGCCCGGAATGTCCTGTCGCGGATGTGAATCGTCCCGCGCCCGCGGACGACGACCACCCGGAGGTCATGTTCGGCGTGGACATGCGGTTTTTCCGCGTCCCGAATCTGGACGATGTGGACGCTGGCCGTGGGACTGTTTGCGATCAAGTCATTGCGGATCGACTGCCCTTCGGCCATCGGATGATCGCGCAAAAATTTCTTGAGGTCGACGTTCAGGTCGGCCACGTGAAGCGTCAGGGCCGACGTCGCGGTCGCGCAGGCCGTCAACACCACACATGCAATCCAACCGATTCCGATTCCCGTCCGGCTATTCATCGTACGGTTACTTTACCAGCCGCCAGAGCGTCGTCAAGAATCTCTTGAGTTGAATCCGCGCTTGGGTTACGATGCCGGGCCATGACAGTTTCAAAATTGTCCGACACGGTGCTATTGCCGAAAACGGAATTTGCCATGCGGGGGCAGATGTCCAAACAGGAGCCGATCCGCCTTCAGCGCTGGATTGAAAGCCGGCGTTACGCGCGGATGCGGGAGGCGCGGACGAACGCGCCCGCATTTTTCCTGCATGACGGGCCGCCTTACGCGAACGGCCACATCCACATCGGCCACGCGCTGAACAAAATTCTCAAGGACATCATCGTGCGGTACAAGTTCCTGCGCGGATTTGACGCGCCTTACCTGCCCGGCTGGGACTGCCACGGCCTGCCGATCGAGATCAAGGCGCTTGAGGCCGGGCCATCCACGAAAGACGGCGAGTCGCCTGCGGCCCGAAAGATTGCGATCCGCCGCGCGTGCCGGGCCTACGCGGAAAAATATCTGAACATCCAGCGCGAGGAATTTCTGAGGCTTGGCGTGATCGGCGAATATGAAAAGTCGTATCTGACCATGGACCCTGACTATCAGGCGGACATTCTGGAAGGTCTGGCGAAGCTGGTTGAGGGCGGCTATGTCACGCGGTCGAAAAAGCCGGTGCTGTGGTGCGCGCGCTGCCGTACCGCGCTGGCGGATGCGGAAGTCGAATACGAAGAGGCGCCGGCGCCGTCGATCACGGTCAAATTCGAAGTCGTTGGTGAGCCGTCGACGTATCTGTTGATCTGGACGACGACGCCGTGGACTCTGCCGGCGAACATCGCGGCCGCCGTGAATCCCGACGCATCCTATATCCGGAAGACGGTCGGCCGGGAGGTCTGGATCGTGGCGGAATCCCGCGCGGAGGCGCTCGGGATGGCGTCTGGTCCGTCGGCCCAAGTGATGAAAGGCCGGGACCTCACAAGTCTTCAGTATCGTCATCCCTTTCTCGACCGAACCGGCCGTGTTTTCGCCGCTGATTTTGTCGCGCTCGACACCGGCACCGGCATCGTGCACATCGCTCCCGGCCACGGTGAGGAGGATTTTCATCTCGGCCAGAAACACAAACTCGACACACTTTCTCCGGTCGATGCCGCGGGCCGGCTCACGGCCGAAGCGGGTGTGTTTGCAGGCGAGCAGGTCTTTGACGCCAATCCGAAAATCATCGAGCTTCTGCGTGCGCGCAATACGCTGGTGAAACATGA
>JAHFCY010000012.1 GCA_023249255.1 Candidatus Lindowiibacteriota bacterium
CGATGTTTCCCGGCATTCTTCCCCGGCTCGACATGAGCGAAATTTGAATATCAGGAAATCGGCGGCGAAATTGCGCAAATCCGATTCGATGCGTTTCTCGGCCGGGCGATCCAATCGGCCGCTTTAAAACGTCCCATCCCTCCGGCGCCAGAACACTCGATCCGATCAGCGCGCCGATATCAAGCGCGGCAAGGGCGGATGTCGCGGCATGGATGCACGGCGAAGGCAGATCCAGCGAGGCGTCCCAGTCCGTTGGAACCAGCAGAACAGGCCCGGGCAGCGCATCGAAAATTGCCGGATGAATCCGCAAATCGATCAGATAAGGAACGCGAGGCAGACCGGCCGGCGGAACCGATCCGCGAAATCCGGCCGCAACGACCAGATCGGGAGTCCGGCCGGCCGCAGTCAGGATCGGCGCCGCCCGAAGCGCCGCAATGACCACGTCAGAGCGCCGGATGCGATGGATTCCCGAAAGAAGCGATGGGCCGGCCGCGGCGACCGTCGTTCGCGCGCCGCCCGCCCTGTACCAGAGTCCGGCCGCATCGCGGCACCGCAGAATCCGCGCGTGATCCAGCGGCGGAAAGAAAGTCATGCGGTTAACGGACGCGCGTCCAGAAGTTCAACAGCCTGCTTCAGCACATCCTCAACACCGATGGCCTTGAGACAAGAATGAAACGGGCAGTCCTGCGGATCCCACCGGCGCCCAAAACATGGACTGCATGCAATCGGCCGAAACAAAACGCGGTGCGGATCGGGATACGGATGATAAATTTTAGGATCGGCAAATCCGGTCACCGTGATGCACGGCCGTTTCAGCGCCGCCGCCACATGCGACGGCCCGGTGTCGTTGGTGATGACCAGCCTCGCGCCGGAGACAAGGGCGATGAGTTCTTCCAGAGACGTTTCACCGACGAGTGAACGAATTGACGGTATTTTGAGAAAATATTTCTCGAGATATTTTTCCGCCGGCAATCCCGTCACCACAATCGTGTGGCCGTCATCCGCCAATTTCCGCGCCACTTCGGCAAACCGCTCGACCGGCCAGCGCTTGTACGGCGCGGATGGTTCGGATCCGGGATGGATCAGAACGAATCCTCCCGGATCGAGACTCCATCGACGCAGGCGAACGAGCCAGTCATTCGCCGGAAAAATTTCGGGTGTCTCATCCACGGGCGCGCCGCCGGCCGCGTAGGCGAGCTTTAAACTCCAGCGAATTTCGCTTGATCCCTGATCCGTCCTCGACACGGGATGAGTGAGGAACGGCAGATTCGCCGGGCGGTCATAGCCAATTCGGACCGCCACGCCGGCCTGATACGCCAACTGCGCCGCACGCTCGTCCCGATCCATCACACATGCCAGATCGAACGACCGGGCCGCCAATGAATCGACCAGATCGACATATCGATCGTCTTCGTACGGCAAAATTTCATCGACCGACGGGTGATTGTTCAGCACGGCGGCCGACGCCGGCCGAACCAGCGCCGCCACATGCGCGGCGGGATACGCAGTCTTGAGAGATCTCAACGCGGGCATCGCAAACACAACGTCGCCCAGATGACGGCTTTCGATGACAAGAATTTTTTCCGGCCGGACCGCCCGCACAACCCGCGGCATCGGCCGGGCGACCACGCGCCGGCCAGCCTTGAATCCAAGCCAGCGCGTGGCCAGAGATCGAGACACACCCCGGCGCCATCCATGAAATCGCCCGATGAGATAATGACCGGATCCGGGAATGGGAAGATCATCCGAAGAATTCATCGCGCGTAAAATAGGTAAGGAGTTTAACCGCGTCAAGTTCTCGGGACCATCCGTTGACAGGGAATGCCGGGCTGTTGAAGAATACCTCCTGCATGAATCGCCGATCCGGCGCGGGGGAAATGCCGCGATGATTCGCATGTTTTCCAAAAATCCGACCGGGCCCGAAATTGCGGCAATCCGGAGAATCAAACAATGGGCGCTCAGTCTGACACGTTATCGGAATCAACTTCAAAAACGACATCCGGCGAAGCCGAGCGGATATTGGGCATTTTTCACCGATGCCTTCAATTATCTCGCCGCCCTTCCGCCTCCTTGCTTTGGCCGCTTGAGGCTTCACACGTATCACATTGACGGAAGCACATACCAGACGATGTTTTTTTCAAGCGAGGATGCCTACCGGATTTGCCTCAAGTATATTCAGGACGGTCTTCCGGTCCGCTATCGATTGGAGGCGCCGCAAGCCTGCGGTGAATACGGACACATGATTGACGGACGGTTGATCAACGACGCGACGCTTCGGTGGCAAAAGCTGATCCGGTCTTTGCATCTGGCCGGCGTGACGGACGACCTTGAACAGCACCGGCGGCCCATGTTCCTTGAAATCGGCGGCGGCTACGGCGCCCTTGCCCATCAATTCGTAACGCTGTTCCCGAATGCTCTCTACGTCATTGTCGATCTTCCGGAAACCCTGCTCTACTCGGCGGCCTATTTGAGCCTGATTCACGGGCCCAAGCGCGTTCGGCTTGTTTCTCCGGGCGAGAGCGTGGGCCGGAACACGCCGGACAACGTGTCGTTCGTGCTCGTGCCCAACTTCGCGCTGAATGTTCTTCGGCGCCTGCGGTTCGATCTGGCGATCAACGTCATGTCGTTTCAGGAAATGACGGCCGGACAAATCGGGCGGTATCTGGAGTTTGTCTCGGCGCGGGCCGCCCGGTTCCTCTCCTGGAACCATGACCGAAATCACATGAGCGGCGAAATGATTTCAGTGCCGGACCTCATCGCGGAACATTTTCCCTCCGTGTCAAAATTGGCGGCGGTTGAACCCGGAACAATTCTTCGGGAGGCATTGTACCGTATGGATCCGGACGAAAAATCGGCCGGTCAACGTCCCAATCTCCTCGTGTTCGGATCCGGCCGGGCGGGAATCTCCTGCGCGGAGGACCTTCGCCGGACGCGACGGTTCAATGTGGCGGGCTGGATCGACAACGACGCGCAAAAACAAGGTCGGCGCATTTCAGGGATGCGTGTGCATCCGCCGGCGCGCCTCCTTCGGCGGGACTGGGATTATCTCTTTATCGCATCCGCATTTTATCCGGAAATTGTGGCGCAACTTGAAAAGATGGGGTTGCGGGAAATCGTCGATTTCGCGGTCTATGAGCCGTATGACTATCCGCCTAAAATTCGACGATATGACCCGCTCGTCCGGACGCTCCATGATGAACGGGCCGGGAGGGTGCTGGCCCTGCCGCGCAAGGCTGTGATCCCCCGCGCGAAAACGATCAAGTTATTCGCCGCAGATAGCCGCCGGGGTTGAACGACAGCATGAACTTTTCACGGCGGCGGTCAATTTCGAAGGAGACATTCTCTTTTAAAAAATCCCGGACCGCCTCCATCGGCCCCGGTCCGAAATCGGCGTGAGCCGGATGGCCGTTGATGTTCGTATCCTCCGCGATCAGATAATCACCGGGCGTGACAAACCGGTTGTAGAGTTTGAGCTCCTCCAGAACGTGTCCGCGCCTGTGGTCTGAATCCAGAATCACCATGACGTGATCCAGTCCTCGTGCGCAGGCCGCAATCTTGTCCACGATGTCCGGCGATGTTGACGATCCTGTGAGATAGGTGATTCGCGGATGAAGCGGACGGTGGACGTTGGCTTCGATGTCGATCGAAACAACCCGGCCCCGATTCAAGAGATCACAGAGGTTCGCCAGATAGAGCGCGCTGCCGCCCGCCGCCGTGCCACACTCGATGATCAGATCCGGCCGGCGTTCGAACAGGATTTCCTGATAGACCCACATGTCCAGCGGGCACTTGAGGGCGTGGACCCCGAACCACGTTGTGTTTCCCCAGCTCTGATCCGTGAATTGCCTGTCATAGTATAGCCGGTGAAATTGATCCACAATGTCCGCTTCCAGTTTCGGCGAGACATGAAGTCGATGGTAAACGACATTTCGGATCGTCCGGATTTCGCATTTCAAGGCATCAAGGGCCCGACGGATGACGGCCATCGCTATTTCGTTATCTCGACAGACGGTCGGACGCAAGCCGCACAGCCCAACATCTGTTATTGATTCATCGCGATGCCCAATGTATAAAATGAGGTACACAACGCATGATTTCATTGACGCGATCGGGGGAGTCGTCGGGGCCCGTGGGGGGGAATCCTCATAAAGCCAGAGTCGCGATTCTAAGTCCTAATGTATTGGGATTCACAGGCGGCATCAACCGGGCTCAGCCGGGCCTCGGGATGATGTACTTGGGCGCGGTCTTGGAGCGGCGCGGCCATGAGGTCTTTCTGCGAGACTTCGCGGCGGAAGGATACGAGCGGCAGGTCCAGATCGATGAGCGCATGCTCCTCATCGGCGAATCTGAAGAGGATATATCCGCTTATTTGAAAGATATCCGGCCAGACTATGTCGGAATTTCCATTCTCTTTTCCAATCTGGCCTCTTCCGCCCATACCATCGCCTCACTTTCCAAACGTGCCTTTCCGGACGTGCCGGTCATCATCGGCGGCAATCACGTGAACGCGAAAGCCGAAGAAATGATGGCGGAAAATCCCGCCGTTGATTTTGCGATGATCCGCGAGTGCGATTTCACGTTCGCCGACTTGATCGACCGGCTCCAATCCGGTGGCGGCTTCAGGGACGTTCCCGGCATTGTTTACCGCGAAGGCGGCCGGATCATCCGGAACCGAACGACGACAATGGTGAGCCGCATGGACGATCTGCCGTTTCCCGCCCGGCATCTCATCAATATGGACAAATATTTCAATATCGGAAAATTTCACAACCCGTTTTCCAGACATCCCCGAGTCGCAAACGTCATGTGCTCCCGCGGCTGTCCCGAACACTGCACGTTCTGCACCACGCCGACCATGTGGGGATCATCCATCCGCTGGCGTTCGCCTCAAAACGTCGCGGATGAAATCAAACTCTGCATCGATGCATACGGTGTCGGCGAAATCCAGTTCGAGGACGACACGCTCACGCTCAATCGCAAGAAACTTCTCGAACTGTGCGACCTCATCGAGCCGCTCAACATCAAGTGGAATACGGTCAACGGCATCAAAGTCAACTATCACTCGGGGGACGCCGAGGTGCAGGAACACATGTTTCGCCGGATGGCCGAGGCCGGATGTTATCAGGTCTGTCTCGCCATCGAATCGGGCAATCAGAGCCTCCTCGACAACCTTGTTCAGAAAAATCTTGACCTTGCCGTCGTGCCGCAGACCATCACGGCCGCCAAAAAGGCCGGGATTCAGGTCCACTCGTTTTTCATGGTCGGGTTTCCCGGCGAAACAATCGAAGACATGGAGGCGACGGTGGATTACGCGATGAACCTGGATCTCGACAGTTACTCTCTTTCACTCTACAACCCGTTGCCCGGCACACCGCTCTTTGATTACGCCCGCAACAACGGATTTCTCGTGGATGATTTCAGGGAGGACCGGATTCTCTACGCCAAATCCAATATCAAAATTCCGGAATTTCAGCCGGAACAGGTCGAAAGAAAGGTTTCTGAATGGAATAAACGCCTCAACAGCAAGGCGCTGGCGCAGAATCCAGCCGGGTTTGAGAACCACTATGGCCGATTTCTCCGAGAAAATGATGTCGACATTTTTCAGAAGAATTCATAGCGCCGGATGAACATTGTCATCTGCAACGCCGTCGGCATCGACCGCGACGGGAATTACATCGTTCACTCGCCCAGCCGCTGGTCGTTCAGCATGAAAAATTATGATGACGTGTTCACCTATTATCCATGGGAACTCTGCTATACGTCGTCCCTGCTCAAACAGAGCGCGTCCCACAAGGTAAAATTTCTCGATCCGTGTCTTGAAAAATGGGACGCGACTGAAACAACCCGGAAGATTCTCGCTGAAAAGCCGGACGTCCTCCTCATGGAACCGTCTTCAAGGACGTTTCGCGAAGACATCACCGTCGCCCGAGAGATCAAGAAGCGCCTTGGAACCAAGCTGATTCTTGCCGGCCAGCACGCATCCGCCTTCTCCGAGGAGTTGTCACGCGAGATCGATTACGTCCTTACCGGCGAATACGAGGAAACGGTACTCGATATCGTCTCGGGCAAAGAACGCCCCGACATCGCAGGTCTTTATCCGAACGGCCCGCGGCCCGCGATCGACGTGTCGCGCCTGCCGTGGCCGGAGGACGAGGACGTCTCGCGCCTGCGATACGCGATTCCGGGCGAGCCGAACTGCGAGTACACCGAAATTCAGATGTACGCCAGCCGGGGGTGCCCCTTCGTCTGCAACTACTGCGCGTCCGGTACGATCTATTTTTCGAAATGGAGACCGCGGCGCGCCGAAGACGTCGTGGACGAGATGGAAGCGATGGCGAACAAATATCCAGGGTGCGAAGGATTTTTTCTCGACGAGGAGGAACACAACACCGGAAAAAAATACGTGCTCGCACTTTGCGCCGAAATCCGGCGGCGTGGATTGCACCACCACAAGATGGACGCGATGTGCGCGTATTTCAACCTTGACCGGCAGATTTTGGAGGCCATGCGCGAGGCCGGCTACTACAAGATACGGGCCGGTATCGAAACGGCCAGCGAGACCGCGGCGCGCGGGATGGATCTTGGAAACAAATTCAATCTCGAAAAACTCCGGGATGTCATGGCGATCTGCAAGGATATCGGCCTGCATTTTTACGGAACGTTCACCATCGGCGGATGGGGATCGACGCGCGAGGAGGATCTCAAAACCGCGCAATTCATCGAAGACGCCGCGGCCAAGGGTCTGCTCCACGATCTTCAGATGTCCATCAATACGCCCCAGCCCGGCACGCCGTTTTACAAAAAGGTGAAAGAGGCCGGGTATCTCCTGTCGGAGGACTGGCACAAATTCGACGGCGGGCGGCAGGCGGTCGTGAGTTACCCGAATTATCCGGCCGATGAAATTCTTAAGACCTACGACGACGTCCTGCGGCATTACGACCGCGGGTTGTATTCGCGAAATCGCGAGATGTTTCACCGTCGATTCGCCGAAACGTTCGGCCAGAACGGCTGGCGGCGGGCCCGGCGCGTCCTGCTCCTTCGTTCAACCCGAATGTGGCACGTGCGGCTTGCGGTCGAGTCGATGCGCAAGTCCGGTGTCGACGTTTCGGTCCTCGGACAAAATCGCGTCCGGCCCGACCTCGGGGATCTGCGCGGCATCGAAAAATTTTATTCATACGGCGATGGGCACATGCATCCCGACGCGATCGAACCCGGACTTCTCAACGCCCTTCGAGACCAGCAGTACGATCTCGTCATCGCCCTCTACAACAACATGTCCGGACAATCATACGAAAATGTCCGCAAAGTCGCCCATCGGATCGCCGATGGCCGCGTCGCGGCGGTTGCCTATGACGGAAGCCTCCTGCCGGTCCGATGAGCCTTCCCGGTATCTCCGTCGTCATCACGAATTATAACGGCCGGGAACTCCTCGAACGGTGTCTCCCGAGCGTCGAAACCGCGGCGAAGGCGTATCCGGGCCGCGTCGAAATCATCCTCGTGGACGATTGTTCGGCGGACGACAGCCGTGATTATGCGCGAAAAAATTTTCCGGCCGTCCAGTTCGTCCAGCCCGATCGAAACCTCGGATTTCAGGGCGCGGCCAATTTCGGTTTCAAACTGGCCAATCATCCGATCATCATTTCGTTGAACAACGATATTGAAGTTACTGAAACGTCATTCGCCCAACTCGCGACGCACTTCACCGATCCCGGCCTTTTTTCCGTCAGTGCGAAACTTCTGATGTGGGACCGTAAGACCTATCTCGCCGGACGACGACGAGGCATCTTTGAACACGGACACCTGCGGCTCGCCGACGATCCCGGCAACGGCGAAGTTTTGCCGACTCTATTTTCGACCGGCGGCGCCTGCGCGTTTGATCGCGAGAAACTTCTCGCGCTCGGCGGATTCGACCAGGTTTTTCATCCGCTCTACTGGGAGGACATCGACCTCTGCTACCGCGCCCAAAAACGCGGCTGGCGCGTGATCTACGACCCGAATATTGTGCTGTATCACAAACACCGCGCGACAATCGAAACGCTGGTCGAACCCGACCGCTTGAGCCGGATCACCGCGCGAAACAGTTACCTGTTCTTATGGAAAAATCTTTCCGATCCATCCGCGCTGGCCAAACACGCGTTCTTTGCGCCACTGTGGATTGCGCGCGATGCCCTGCGGGGCCGAATGCGGTTTCCGATCGGGTTCGGCATGGCGCTGGTGAGACTGCCGCAGGTTGTTTTGGCACGGCGCGTTGAACACGCACACAGGCGTCAGACCGACGCGGCCGTTCTTGCTCAACACACATCCGACTGACATGCGCGTTCTCGTCACCGGCGGAGCCGGATTCATCGGATCGCACATCGTCGACGCGCTTGTCGCACGAAAACATCGTGTCATCGTTCTCGACTCTCTTCATCCGCAAATTCATCCAACCGGCCGAAGGCCGGCCTATCTTTCGGCGAAGGCTGGATTTGTGCGGGGCGACGTCCGAACCCGCCGGATTCTCGCAGACCTGATTCCCCGCGTCGACGCCGTCATCCATCAGGCGGCTCGCGTCGGCGTCGGCCAGTCGATGTACGAAATCAACGAATACGTCGACGCCAACACGCGCGGCACGGCGCTTCTTCTGGACGTCCTGACTTCCGTTCGAAATCGCGTGAAGAAACTCCTCATCGCGTCGTCGATGAGCATCTACGGTGAAGGCTCCTACCGATGCCCCTCGTGCGGCCCGGTGCAGGTGCGGGACCGGCGCGAGGAAGATTTGAAACGCCGCAGATTCGAGCCGTACTGTTCACGCCACCGGAAAATCCTTCGCTGGGAACGCACGCCTGAAACCAAATCGATCGTGCCGACGTCGATCTACGCGTCGACCAAACGCGATCAGGAGGAAATGTGCCTCATGATCGGACGGGCGTACGGTATTCCGACCGTCGCAATCCGGTATTTCAACGTCTATGGGCCGCGCCAAGCGCTGTCGAATCCGTACACGGGAGTCCTCGCGATTTTCGGGTCACGATTGTTGAACGATAACCCGCCGCTGATTTTCGAAGACGGCGGCCAAGCCCGCGATTTCGTGCACGTGCGGGACATTGCTGCCGCCAACCTCGCGGCGCTTGAGCGTGCGGGCGCGGACGGATGCGCCGTCAACTGCGGCACGGGCCGGCCGGTCACGGTCCGGCAAGTCGCCGAAGATCTGGCGCGGGCGATGGTCAAATCGATTCGTCCCGTTCTTCTCGGCGACTTCCGCGTTGGCGACATTCGCCACTGCATCGCCGACAATCGCGAAATCCGCCGCCGGCTCGGCTGGACGCCCCGCATCTCATGGTCCAACGGCCTCGCCGAATACGCCGCATACCTCCGAACCCAGACCGCCGTCGACCGCGTCGACAATGCCATCCGAGAACTGGAGCAACGCCGCCTCCGCCGAAAATCGTCTCGCTGAATTGCCGTCCGTCGCCCCCTCGGCCGTACCTTGCCGGGCAGTGCGCCATTTGAGAGAATTCCACAGTGATGAACGTCAAAGATGCCTTGAACCGGCCCATCCGGGACATTCGTATTTCCGTGACGGACCGGTGCAATTACCGGTGCGCCTACTGTATGCCGAACGAAGAGTATGACTGGGTCAACCGGGACGAGATTTTGTCCTTCGAGGAGATCGCGTGCCTCACGCGGATTTTTGCCGGCCTTGGCACGGAAAAAGTCCGCCTGACGGGCGGCGAACCGCTCGTACGAAAAGATGTTCACGAACTGGTCCGGATGCTTGCGCGTCTTCCGGGAATCCGCGATGTCAGCCTGACGACCAACGGCGCGCTTCTCGCGGAACAGATGCCTGATCTTTCAGCGGCAGGATTGAAACGCATCAACATCAGCCTCGACACGCTGGATGCGGCGAAATTCCGAACGATCACCCAGCGAGGTGAACTGGCGCCAGTTCTGAACGGAATCGTCGCCGCCCGCAAGGCCGGACTCCAGTCGATCAAAATCAACTGCGTCGTCATCCGGAAATTCAACGACGACGAGATCATCGATCTGGCCGACTTCGCCCGCCGGTACAGCCTCACGATGCGCTTCATCGAATACATGGACGTCGGCGATTCAAACGAGTGGCGCTTCGACAGGGTTGTTCCCAAACGGGAGATTCTGGAAATCCTTCGAGCGCGCTTTCCGATCCGGGAAATCGGCCGCGCGGACGGCCGTGCGCCGGCGGTTGATTACAAATACGAAGACGGAAGAGGCGTGGTGGGTGTCATCGGCTCCGTGACCGAACCGTTCTGCGGCACATGCGATCGCGCGAGGCTGACGGCGGACGGAAAATTGGTGACGTGCCTGTTTTCAAATGTCGGCCATGATCTCAAGACGCCGCTTCGGCTGGGCGAGTCGGACGAGAAACTGTCTGCACGCATCGCGGACATCTGGACCGGCCGGCGCGATCGATTTTCCGACGATCGATGGGGCGCGCTCAAAACTCGATCTGGTTACGATCCCAAACAATATTCAAAAATTGAAATGATTCGTTTGGGTGGGTAATTTTTACCCAGCCAAACGACCGGCCGCCTCTCCATATTATATATAGGCCATCCAAGAGGACGGGAGGCACAGACGAGCATCACATAAGGCGCCTTATGTGACGCGATTCAAAAACATTCTCGCGTGGAAGCTCGCCGACGTTGGTTCATTCCGGCTTCGATCAGCCGTAGGGAATGGTGACCGGTCAGTTGTCCAAAAAGCACCGCAACGAACTGACTCCATGTCTTCAGTTTTCGGACTCGATAGTCTCCTCGATGGGCATTTACGGCCTTTTGAAATTCAAGCCTCGGAATCCATTGTAGACGCTGTGAGAAAATGCTACTGGTGTGTGCAGTGATTCCGATTATAGCCGATCCGGTGAAAAAAAACAGGAAACAAGGAAGAAATTTGCAAGAAGTCAAAGCTTTCCCGTCGAAGAGGCCGGACTTTCTTGACGCTCCACCGGCTCTGACCTACGGTTAGGCCATGAACGCAGGTCAACCCTTTCTCGTCCACACCGAGAGCTCGATGGCGTGGGGCGGGCAGGAAATACGGATTCACACGGAATTGAAACGGCTGAAGACGTTCGGATGGCGTGTCGAGCTCTGGGCGCCGAAACGTTCGGACGTGTATTTGAAGTCCAAGGCTGTGCAGATTCCGGTCGAGTGCGTGGCGTTTCGAAGGTCGTGGGACCCCGGCAGCATCCGGCTCGTGCGCAAGCTTGTTCGCGAAAAACGGCCGGATATCATCGTGACGCACAGCTCTATCGACAGCTGGGTTGTGGGTCTGGCCACGCGCGGCATGTCCGACCGGCTGAATATCGTCCGCATGCGGCATCTGTCGACGCCGGTCAAAAATATTCTTCCGTATCGATGGTTTGCCGACGCAGTCGGGACGACAAGCGAGGACATCCGGCGAATCCTGATTTCGCGCGGATTGTCGCAGGATTGTGTGGCGACGCTGCCGACAGGCGTGGATCTTCAGAGATTTCATCCAAACCCCGGTGTAAAATCCGAGTTACAGAAAAAATTCGGGTTGCCGCTGGACAGGCCGGTTGTGGGAGGCGTGTTTGTGATCCGGAGCTGGAAAGGTATTTACGATTTCGTGAAAATCGCCGCGACGGTTCCGAATGCGCATTTCGTCGTGGTGGGCGAGGGGCCGAGCAGGGAGGCGATGATGAAATCGGCGGCAGAGCAGGGCGTCGCTGACCGGATGATGTTCACAGGACACGTCGAGGCGGTCGAGGAGATTCTTTGGGCGATGGACGTGTTTCTATTTCCATCGACTGCAAACGAAGGTATCCCGCAGGCGCTCCTTCAGGCGCAAGGCTGTGGCGTGCCTGCCGTCATCAGCGATCTTCCGTCGCTTCGCGAGGCCGCGGGCGCCGCGCTGGTGTGTCCGGTCGGAAATATACAGATGTTTTCAGACGCAATTGCAAAAATGCTCATCGATTCGGATCGGGCACGGGCGATCTCATCAGCAGGTCTTGAGTGGGTCAATCGATTCGATCAGGAAAAGATGATGGCAAACATCGACGCGTTTTATCGCCGGATTATCGCTTCGCGGACATGACCTCTCCCCATTATTTCATCTATGACGGGCGGTGCGGTCTTTGCGTGGCGTTCCGGGATTGGCTGGTTGAATCGACAAAGCTCGGAACATTTGAGACCGTGTCATTCGACGATCCCCGTATCGAGAATCTGTTGCCGGGCAAAACTCAGGAGCAGATTCGCGAGAGCGCGCACGTGGTCACGCCGGACGGCCGGGTTCTGTCGGGCCATTCGGCCATTCGGATTGCTCTTGCCGCCACCGGACCCGGGCAGTGGATCGCGCCGATCCTCGGAATGAATTTCCTTGACCCCGTTTTTCGGTTTATCTATACTTGGGTCTCAAAACACCGGTACCGCCTGTCGTGCAGGAGATCGTAAGTTGGGCGTTGCCGGTCAAGCAGTGATGAGGGGTTTTTGACAACCGCGCAGGTTTCCGAGGTGGATGCGACTTAAGGTCTGAATGGCCTTGCGTCGTATCCACCATCCACCCCGGCAAAAACCCTCATCGGAGTCCGCGGCCGGCCGCAGTCCGTCATCGGAGTGTCTGTCCGGACCGAACGACACATAAGGATCGATCATGACTTCAAGTCCAGGATTGCGAATTCTGATGCGTGGCGAACACTCCGTCCGGGATGATGCCATCCATCCCAATGCGTGGAAGGTTCTCCGGCGTCTGCATGGAGCCGGCCATACCGCGTATCTGGTCGGCGGCACGGTTCGTGATTTGTTTCTCGGCCGTCAGCCGAAGGATTTCGACGTCGCCACTACGGCCCGCCCGAATGACATCAAGTCCCTCTTTCGAAACGCATTCATGATCGGCCGGAGATTCCGGCTGGCCCACGTGAAATTTCAGGAAAATATTATTGAAGTCGCGACGTTTCGCCGCGAATCGGACCGTTTTGAAGAACCGGAGGAGGAGGGCGGCAAAGGCAAGGTTCTCCGTTTTTACGGAACGCCCGAGGAGGACGCCCGCCGCCGGGATTTCACCATCAACGGACTTTTTTATGATCCGTTCCTCGGAAACGTGATCGACTATGTCGGGGGGCTCGGCGACATGGAGAGGCGTCTTGTTCGGACCATCACGCCGCCCCGGCAGTCGTACGAGGAGGATCCGGTCCGCATGATTCGCGCCGTGCGGGCCGCCGCGCGACTTGGATTTGCGATCGAGGCCGAGACGCATGAATCAATCCTCGCCCTGCGCCAGCTGATCATGCGATGCCCCAAAGCCCGCCTGCTCGAGGAACTGTTGATTCTCCTGAAATATAGTTCGGCGGAACGATCCCTCCGCCTTCTGTGGCAGGTCGGACTCATGGAGCATCTGCTTCCGATCCATCACGCGTATCTGGTCCGCCGCAATCACATTCCGCTCGAATCGGCGCGGCCCGACGTTCTGTTCGATCTGTTCTCGATGCTGGATCTTGACCCGTCGGGTGTGGATGCCTCGGTTCTGTTCGCGCTTCTTATTTTTCCGCTCCATTTGGATCAGGCGGGCATTCAGCCGGCGTTGTTCTGGCAGGGCCGCATGGGCGGCGGGACACTGACCGCAATCGAGGCGCTTTTCAACGAATTCGCCACGTCGATCGACGCGCCGAAACGATTTCGCGCGCGCGCGTTGGAAATTCTCTCGGTCCAGCCGCGGCTGTATTTGCGCCAGAGTCATATCCGCCCGGAAAAATTTGCGCATAAACCGTATTTCTGGGATTCATTCCGGTTTTTTCAAATTGCCACTCGCGCATCCGACCTTGACGTGACACAGGAAATCCACACGTGGGAAAAATTTGAGCCCAAGCCGGCTCCCCCGCCACGTCCCCACGGCCCCCCGGCCGCGGGAGGTTCCCATGTCTCATCGCCGGATCAACATCGCTCCCGTCACGGCCGAAATCGCCGCCATCGCCGTCACGGTCCGGGCCGACCGGGCGATCCGCCACAGAACGCCCGGCCTGAAACGCCGACGACCCCTTCCTCTCCTCCCGTCTCGTGAAAATTCACGAATATCAGGCGCGGAGTTTGTTTGAATCGGCCGGTATTCCGGTCGCGCGCGCCGGGATCGCACAGACACCGTCGGAGGCACGTGCTGTTGCGGAAAAATTAGGCGTACCGGTGGCCGTCAAGGCACAGGTGCATGTGGGAGGACGCGGCAAGGCGGGCGGAGTGAAATTAGCGAATACACCATCCGAGGTTGAAACCGCCGCGCGAGAGATTCTTGGCATGAAGATCAAAGGCTCAACCGTGCGGACCGTACTGGTGATGGAAAAAGTCGACATCGCGCAGGAGCTGTACCTCGGCATGGTGTTCGATCGCGATCACCGGGGATACACCGTCATCGCATCGAGCGCAGGCGGAATCGACATCGAGGAGGTATCGGCAAAGACTCCGGAAAAAATTCACCGCGTGTTTGTTCATCCGGTGCAGGGATTTTCCCCGCATCAGGCTCGTGAGGTCGCATTCAGGCTGGGCGTGCCGAAAAAGGCGTCGCTGGAAATCGCGCGGACACTCGTTCTGCTCCACCGCGTGTTTGTCCAGACGGACGCAACACTGGCTGAAATCAATCCGTACGTTGTCCGGCCGGACGAGACGACGGTCGCGATCGACGCCAAGATGAATTTCGACGACAACGCGCTCTTTCGGCAGAAATCCGTCGAATCCATGCGGGACACCGGCGAAGAGGAGCCGCTGGAGGTCGAAGCCAAAAACGCGGACCTCGCCTACGTTCATCTGGGCGGAGACATCGGCATCATCGGAAACGGAGCGGGCCTGGTGATGACCACGCTCGACGTTGTGACAGCGGCCGGCGGCAAACCCGCGAATTTTCTCGATATCGGCGGAAGTTCCAGCCCGGAAAAAGTCCGCCGGGCGATGGAGATCGTCCTGAAGGAGCCGGGCCTTCGCGTGATTTTCATCAACGTCTTCGGCGGCATCACGCGCTGTGACGACGTCGCCAACGGGCTTGTTCAGGTGTTCAAAAAAATGAATGTGCCGTCACCGATCGTCATCCGGATGACCGGCACGAACGTGGATCAGGGCATGAAAATTCTGAACGATTCCGGACTGAATCTGAAAACATTTCCGACAATGCAGGCTGCGGCCAAAGAAGCCGCGCGGCTGGCCAAACCGTAATGTCGATCCTCGTCGATTCCCGGACACGGCTGATTGTGCAGGGCATCACCGGCCGTGACGGATCGTTTCACGCGCGGCAGATGATCGACTACGGCACAAACGTCGTGGCGGGGGTGACACCGGGAAAAGGCGGAACACGCGTCGACGGGTTGGACGTGCCGGTGTTCGACACGGTTCGGGAGGCGGTCGAAGCGGCGCAGGCGAATGCGTCCGTGATCTACGTGCCGGCCTCCGCTTCGGCGGACGCAATTTTGGAGTCCGCCGACGCCGGTGTGCAACTTGTCATCTGCATCACGGAAGGCATTCCGGTCAACGATATGCTTCGGGTCCACCACCTTCTGGCGGGTGGCAACATCACGATCGTGGGGCCGAACTGCCCGGGCGTCATCTCGCCGGGAAAATGCAAAGTCGGCATCATGCCGGGATTCATCCACAAACCGGGCCGTGTCGGCGTTGTGTCTCGCAGCGGGACGCTGACGTACGAAATCGTTTACGCGCTGACACAGGCAGGCATCGGCCAGTCGACATGCGTTGGTGTCGGCGGAGATCCGGTCATCGGTTCGAAATTCACCGATCTTCTTCCAAAATTCGAGGCTGATCCCGATACCGACGCGGTGGTGCTCGTGGGCGAAATCGGCGGCGCCGATGAGGAAGAGGCCGCAGCCTGGTACACGCGAAGTCCGCGCCGGATACGCATCGTCGCGTTCATTGCGGGTGTCAGCGCCCCTCCCGGCAAACGAATGGGCCACGCCGGCGCCATCATTTCGGGCGGAAAAGGAACGGCCAAAGATAAAATCGAAACGCTGATGAACCACGGTATTCCCGTCGCATCCGACACGTCCCAGATTCCCGATCTTGTAAAAAAAGTTCCGGGCTGACTCGCCTTCATGCGATCACTTCTCGTTCTTCTCCTGCTCGCGCTGGGAATGCTGTTCGTCGCCGACCGGATGCTTCAGCCTAAAATCCGCGAAGTGCCTCTCGAGGGAGTTCCGATTTCCGCCGGTCCGAAAGACGTCACATTCATGTCGGGTGTGATGATGGATCCACCCGTTCAGACCAATCCGTTTCTCGTGATTTTCAGTCCGATGGAACGGGTGACCGGCACTGCGCATGTGGTGTCCGGCTCTATCCATGAAGCGTCAGACCGAAGCGTGTGGTTCGTGTGGTCCATCCACCGATATCGAACACTGTGGAGGCTGGACAGGCAAACCAGGGGTGTGTCCGCCGTTTCAGGCGGTTCCGCCTGTCCAACGATTGTGGCCGGAATTTATCCTGTGATGTGCGGATTCTATGACAAAGACCGGGATCTGGAAATCGGCTCGATTCAGCGCGTGGATATCTCCGTCAAGCGAAAGGGCGTCTGGATAAATCTGGCGAAAGAGTAGGACTGTCAGTTCGGCCGGACGATCGCGTGATCGAACATGTGGGCCGGCGCGCGCGGCTCGTAGAGATTGACGATGGAGTGGGCCAGGTCGGTGACGTAATAGCGCTGATCGACTTTCCAGTTTCGTTTGAAATTCACTCCGCAGGCGAAGACCGGCACGTGCGTGACGATCTCGGTGTTCCAGGTCGCGATGCTGTGGCGGCCGTTATCGGTCATACCGTGGTCGGCAATCGCGATGAGGTTGTAGTTGCCGTGTGAAATTTTTTCGAGCCAGCTCCGGAGCCTTCCGATCCGCTCATCGCTTCGCTTGATCGCCCAGATGTACGGAGATTGCCACGAGTAGATGTGGCGCTTGGCGTCGCGACAGACATGTGCGTACTCGTCGGTTTCCACGGTGTAGACATAGCAGAAATCGACTTTCGGCAGGATCCGGCACGCCGCGGCGATCCGCACGTCGTCCGACCGGTAATTCTTGTTCGGGTCGTACAGGTTGTCGATATTGAATCGCGCGCCCCGGCCGTCCCAGGGGTTGGTTCCGACCGACGCGGTCTTAAATCCCAAAAATTCGAGTCTGTGAAAGATCGTGTAGTTCTGAACATGATTTTGATGGCCGGTCAGAATTTTTTGCGTGATGTGGTTGGTGAGATAGGGGCTCAGCGTGTAGACGTTCTGCCACAACACCCCGTCGCGGATCATGCGCCAGAAATTCGGCAGTCCAACCCATTGGTTGACTTTCCACAGCGCGTCATAGCGGACGCCATCGATCAGAACGAGGACGGTTTTGGGTGGTCTGCGATGGCGGTCGGAGGCGTGCGGAAAACTCATGATCGGCTACAAGAGATGAATGAACCGGAACAATTCCTCCCAGACGGCCGGGGCATGGAGAAGCTGGATACCGTAGTGGGCGCAAACCGGATCCATCTCGGTGTTGTCGTCCGCATAGGAGATGGCTTCATGCGCATGTTCCACAATTCTGGAGAGAATGTCGTTTTTAAATTCGGTGGATGTCCGGCGGTCGCCGTCTGCCCGAAGATACAATTTGACCGGCAGCGGCAGTCCCTGCTCGGCCATCCACGCGCGGGTGATCGACCGGAACCGCTCTTCGCGGCCTGACAGCAAAATGACCGGATGCCGGGCCGACAGCCGGTTGAGGACTTCCCGGACGTACGGAAAAACGCGGTCCTGCGAGATGAGGTCCGGCCGCAAAAAATAATCCCAGTCGAACCCGCCGTCCGGAAGTTCCCGTCGGCGATGCGAGTTGTCGGCGATGGTGCCGTCGATATTGCAGATCAACATGTCGTTTTGCGAGTGTGCATGTCGCAGGAGCAAAATTCAAGCAAGACTCGCGACGCGGATTTCGGATGCAGAAAGAGAATCTGTTTCCCGCGTGTGCCGGCCCGCCTCCCGCCGATCATCTCCACGCCTTTGGACTTCAGTTCGGTTTCCAGCGCAGCCAGATCCGCGATTTCGAAGGCGACATGATGAAGTCCACCCCCGCGCTCGGCGACAAATTTTGCCACGGGGCTTGCGGGAGAGAGGGGACGAAGAAGTTCGATGTGAAATCCGCCGGCGTTGAAAAACGCGGTCTCGACTCCCTCGGCCGCAAAGACTTCCCGCCGTTCCAGAAAAAATCCGAGTTTCTGATAGTCGGCGACCGCCCGATCCATGTTCTCGACGGCCACCGCGACGTGGTCGGGCGAAAAGCGCGCCAGATCTCCGATCCGGCGATAGATGTCGGTCGCAAAGGAAAGGGTTGAGACGATCTCGCACGCCGCAGCCGAAATCCGGTCCGACCACCTTTTGGTGAGAGCTTGTGCAAGCCGCCACGTCCATTTTCGCCGATCCGCCGCCTTTTTGACGTCGGTCCGCATCGCGTCTGTCCGACATCCGGCAAGCACCTCCTCCAGCTCCGTCGTGCCGTCGCCGTCGACAGCGGACGTCAGGATCGGTTTTTTGCCGATGATGTTTTGAAGAATCGCCGCGGTCTCAGCCGCGCCGGACTTGTCGGCCTTGTTCACCACGAGGATGTCGGCGACGGCCGCGGGACTTGATTTCATCGCCTGAATGTCGTCGCCCAACCCCGGCGCTTCGACCACGATCAGCGTATCGGCCACCTGACGGATCGACAGTTCGTCCTGGCCGATGCCGACCGTCTCGACAAATACAATCTCACAGCCGAACGACTGCATGGCCGCCGCCATGTCGATCAATTTTTCTGAAAGGCCTCCGGTCGCGCCGCGCGTCGCGACAGATCGGAAAAAAACGTGAGGCGCCAACGCCGGCATGCGCACTCGATCGCCGAGCAGCGCCCCTCCCGTATCCGGATGGCTCGGATCTACAGCCAGAACGCCGATTTGAAATTCCCCACGCGCTTCGCCACCCCTCGATTTTGTGAGACGTGCCGTCTCGCGCTCCACAATCCGCGCAAGAAGCAGACTCTTTCCGACGCCGGCCGCGCCCGTCACACCTACCATGTACGGCAGGCTTCCGCCTTCAATCCGGGCGAGTTGTTCCAGACCCCTGGGATCGCCGTCGTCGAGAAGCGTCAAGAGCCGCGCAAGATTTCGCCGGCCGGTTTCTTTTCGGCCAGCCGGCTTCGGCTTTGCCTTTGATTTTGTCCGTCTGGGCACGATTATTTGGAAGACTTTCGGCCGCGTGAGAGGGTTGTCTTCAGATCTGTGACGATGGTTTGAAGCGACGCGCCGGGCGCGTAGACTTCGAAAAATCCGAGTTTGAGCAGTTTTTTTCGATCGTCCGGCGGGATGACACCACCGCCGAAGAGGGCGATGGATCCAAAAATTTTCTGTTTTTTCATCTCGGCCACGACTGATGTGAAATTGGCCATGTGTCCGCCGGAGAGAGACGACAGGCCCATCGCGTGAACATCTTCCTCGACGCAGGCTCGAACCACATCCTGCGGCCTCTGGCGGATTCCGGTGTAAATCACTTCGAATCCGGCGTCTTTCAACCCTTGGGCGATGACTTTCGCGCCGCGGTCATGGCCGTCCAGTCCGACTTTGGCGACGAGAACGCGGTAGGGAGAATTCATCCCGCTTCCTGCGCCTGCCTGCGCCTGCTGGATTCCCTTCATCCGGTCGGTCATCGGCCTGTACCGGCTGACGGTTTCGCGGCGGTTCCGTCGCCCCAGAACGGGTCGCCGACGTATCCAAGAATGTCCCAGCCGGCCCGGTCGGCCAGCACAAACGTGCCGCGGCCGTGTACGCTGGTGAGGGTACCGTTCTGCGCCAGAATTTTTTCGATCGTGAATTCGATGGTGACTTCCGCCCGGTCCTGGTCTTTATTGAAAATCGGCTTGGCCGGCCAGACCTCGGCGCTGATCGTCACGTATCTGTCAAAATCGTCCTTGACGCGGTCGGCGATCCACTGCACGTCGGAGTATTTGGTCATCATCCCCTTCATGCCTTTCCAATCTTTCATCTGATATTTTTGAAAAAGCTGGACGACCCGCTCGTTGGGCGCGCGAAGATTCGGCATTTTGAGTCTGGATGCGGCGACGTCTGGATTTTTCCCCTTGTGGATGCGAAGCCATTTGTTGTTCAGAATATTCGTGTTGATGGCGCCGCACCCGGCCAGAAGCAGGAGGGAGAAGACGACGGAAGATGGACGGCAGAAGACCGCAGAATATCCACCTGAAATATTTCTTCTTCCGTCTTCTTTTCTTCTCCCCACTTCCGCCTTCCGACGTCCGCCTTCCCCGTCAAACAATCCTCGCATGACTGGCCTCTCCAAAAACTTTTTTCATCGCACCGGCGATCTCGCCGACGGTTGCGCCTGACTCGACGGCCGTGACGATGTGCGGCATGAGATTCTCCGTGCTTACGGCCGCTTTCGTCAACCGGTTGCACGCCGATTGTGCGGCCCTGCCATTCCGCTTTTTCCGAAACGCCCGGAGCCGTTTGACCTGATCGCGTTCGAGTTTGGCGTCGATTTTCAGCATCGGCACCGGCTCTTCCCTGTCGGTTTTGAAATCATTCACGCCGACGACAATTTCTTCCCGTCCCTCGATCTGTTTCTGGACCGCGTAGGCGCTTCGCTGAATCTCCCGCTGGGGATACCCGGCTTCGATCGCGGCGACGGCGCCTCCCATCTCGTCAACTTTCCGGATGATCGCCAGGGTCTCATCCTCCAGCCGGTCGGTCAGGTATTCGATGTATGGCGCGCCGCCGAGCGGATCAACGGTGTCGCCGATTTTGCTTTCATGCGCGAGGATCTGCTGGGTGCGCAGGGCCACGGTCGCGCCGGTTTCGGTTGGAAGACACAGCGCTTCGTCGTAGGCATTGGTGTGAAGCGACTGCGTGCCGCCGAGGACGGCCGCGAGGGCCTGGACGGTCGTGCGGGCGATGTTGTTGAGCGGTTGCTGGGCAGTCAGGGTCGATCCCGCGGTCTGCGTGTGAAATCGGTGCATCCATGATTTCGGATCTTTGGCCTTGAATCGTTCCAGGCAGAGTTTCGCCCAGACGCGCCGCGCCGCTCTGAACTTCGCGACTTCCTCGAAAAACTGGTTGTGCGCGTTCCAGAAAAACGATACGCGCGGCAGAAAGCGGTCGGGGTTGAGTCCGCGCCCGATCGCCGACTCGACGTAACAGATCGCGTTGGCGAATGTCAGGCCCAACTCCTGAGCCGCTGTCGCGCCGGCTTCCCGGATGTGATAGCCGGAGATGGAGATCGTATTCCAATTCGGAACGGTCCGGCCGCCGAATTCGAAAATATCGGAGATGATTCGAAGCGACGGCCTCGGCGGAAAAATGTAGGTGCCTCGCGCGATGTATTCCTTCAATACGTCATTTTGAATGGTGCCGTTGAGTTTTTCGGCCTGCACGCCGCGGCGTTTTGCCACGGCCAGTACCAGCGCCCAGAGAATCGACGCGGGGGCGTTGATGGTCATGGATACCGATACGCGATCGAGCGGGATGTCCTTGAAGAGACGCTCCATGTCTTCGATTGAATCGATTGCAACGCCGACTTTTCCGACTTCACCCGCCGCCAGCGGATCGTCCGAGTCGAGTCCCAGCTGGGTCGGCAGATCGAACGCGACCGAGAGTCCCGTCTGGCCCTGTGACAGAAGATATTTATATCGCGCGTTGGATTCGGCGGCGGTTCCGAATCCGGCATACTGCCGCATCGTCCAGAATTTTCCACGAAACATGCTGGCCAGAATTCCACGGGTGAATGGATACTCGCCCGGAAATCCCACATGCCCCGGCGGCGTTTCGTCGGAATAGAGCGGCTCGACCGGGATACCCGAACTGGTCGCAAATTTTTTATGCCGCTCGGGAACCTTGCGGATCAGCGATCCATAGGACCCCTTTTTCCAGTCGGAAAAATTCATGGATTGAACGCGCCGCTTTCCCGCAGCTTTTTCACGTCCGCCGCCGTCAGGCCGAGCTCGGCCAGAATCTCGTCCGTGTGCTCGCCGAGCGTCGGTGGTCCGCGGCGGATCTGCGCGGGCGTGTCGGAGAGTTTGACCGGCGAGCCGGCCATTTCCAGAGACGCGATATTTTTGTGCGGTACGAGCGTGCGCATGCCGCGCGCCAGAACCTGTGGATGCGAAAAGACCTGATCGATGTCGAGAATCGGCGCGGCAGGCACACCAGCCCGGTCGAGAATATCAATCCACTCCGCCGCCATCCGGGTTCGAAACAGATCGGACAAAACGGGAAACAACAAATCGTGATTTTGCACGCGATCCGGATTGGTTTTGAATCGGGGGTCGGCCGCAAGATCCGCCCGGCTGATAGCCGTGCAGAAAGTCGACCAGATCCGGTCATTTCCGACAGCAACGTTGAAATAGCAGTCCCGCGCCTGAAAAGTTTCGTAGGGACAGATGCTCGGATGCTGATTACCGAGGCGTTTGGGCACGACGCCGGTCGAAAGATATTTCTGTCCCTGAAATGTCAGCAGGGATATCTGGCCGTCAAGCATCGAAATGTCGACGAACTGTCCGCGTCCTGTTTTTTCCCGCTCGTACAGGGCGAGCAATGTTCCCTGGACCGCGTAGAGGCCGGCGACAAGATCGGCGATCGACGTGCCGACTTTGGTCGGCGGCCCGTCGGAATCGCCTGTGATGCTCATCATGCCCGACAGGCCCTGCACGGCCAGGTCATAGCCGGGGCGGAGGGCATCCGGTCCGGTCGCGCCGAATCCAGAGATCGAAACGTAAATCAATCTCGGAAATTGCGTATGAAGTGCCGCGTAGTCGAGGCCCATTTTTTTCAAACTTCCCGGGCGGAAATTTTCGATCAGGATGTCGGCCCGGCCCGCTATTTTTTTGATGAGATCGACCGCATCAGCCGATTTCAGATTCAACGCGGCACTGCGTTTGTTCCGGTTGATGGATAGAAAATAGGTGCTCTCGCCCTCGACAAACGGGGGACCAAAAGCCCGCGTGTCGTCACCCTCCCCCGGTCTTTCGATTTTGATGACGTCCGCGCCGAAATCGCCGAGGATCTGCGTGGCGAACGGCCCCGCGAGAACTTTGGTGAGGTCGAGAATGCGGACGCCGTCAAGAGGCGCGCGGCACTGTGTCGTCACATTATTTTCCGTACGCCGTATTTGTCCATCTTGGCCCGCAGGGTTTTGCGCGTGATGCCGAGCATGTCGGCCGCGCGGGAGATGTTATACCCCGTTTTTTTGAGCGCCTCCTGAACAGCGGTTTTTTCGGCCGCCTCCAGGCTCGACCCCGGCGCTCCGTCCACATGATCGGGGCTCGACGCCGCAGCCCCGGTCCGCCCGGCCGCTGTGGCGGCCACCGGTTTCCCGGGATCGGCGACAGGCATAAGCTCGATGGCCTCAGGCAAAATCAACGCTCCCTCGGTGTACAAAATCGCCCGTTCGATGGCGTGTTCCAGTTCCCGAACATTTCCCGGCCACGAGTGCCCCATCAATTTGTTCATCGCGTCGTGGGAAAGTTCCTGCGCGTCCTTGCCCAGCGCCGCCGCGTGTTTTTTGATGAAGTGTTCGGTCAGAAGGGGAATGTCCTCGGTGCGATCACGAAGAGGCGGGATGGAAATGGTCATGACGTTGAGCCGATAAAACAGATCGTCCCGGAATTTTTCGTCGTGGATCGCCGCCTCAAGATTCCGGCTGGTCGCGGCGATGATTCGGACGTCAACCGGGATCGGTCTTGCTCCGCCGACCCGCTCGATTTCCCTCTCCTGCAGCACACGCAGGAGCTTGGCCTGAAGGTTGTAATCGAGCGCGCCGATCTCGTCCAAAAACAGCGTGCCGGTGTCGGCCTGCTCGAATTTGCCCTTCCGAAAATTAACGGCGCCGGTAAACGCGCCTTTCTCATGGCCGAAGAGTTCGTTTTCAAGAAGATTTTCGGGAATGGCGGCGCAGTTGAGCGCCACAAACGGCCGGCCGACCCGCCGTCCTCCGTAATGGATCGCGCGCGCGACCATCTCCTTGCCGGTGCCGCTTTCTCCCCGGACGAGGACCGTGATGTCGTTGTCCAGGATTTTGTCTATTTTTTCTCCCAAGGATTTCATGACCGCGCTTTTCCCCACAAGATTATCCGGGCTGTAAAATTGTTTGACTTCCCGCCGGAGCGTCCGGACTTCCTGGCGCAGCTGCCGGTCCTCGACGGCCTTTTCGATCACGACCAGAAGCTCCTCGTTTGTGCCGAAGGGTTTGAGGAGATAATCGAACGCGCCGAGTTTCATCGCACGGATGGCCGACTCGACGTCGCGGTTGGCCGTGATCATGATGACCGTCGGATGGGGTGGCGACGTTTTTTTCACGCGCTCGAATACGTCTATTCCCGAGATGTCAGGCAGGCGCACGTCCAGAAGGAGGATGTCAGGTTCGATCTCCTGGCATTTCCGAAACCCCTCCTCGCCCAGATTCGCCACTGTCATGTCGTAGGAGTCCTTCAATAGTTCCGTGAAAAATTCGCCGATAGACATGTCATCATCCACGACGAGAATGGCCGGCCTTCCGGCAGGCCTGGTCCCGCTCATGACTTGTCTCCCGCCGCCGGCAGTTCGAAAGCAAACCGCGCGCCCTTGCCCGGCTCGCTGGTCACATAGATTCGCCCGCCGTGATCTGTGACAATCCGGTGGGACACGGCAAGCCCGAGGCCGGTGCCGCCCCGCCGGGTGGTGAAGAAGGGATGGAAGAGTTTTTCGAGATGCTCGGGTTTGATTCCCCGGCCGTTGTCCTCGACGGCGTATACCACGGTTTGAGGTTTGATCTCGATCACAGCCCGGACGACGCCCCGGTGCGGGTCCACGGCTTCGATGGCGTTCAACAGAATGTTCAGCATGACCTGTTCGATCTGCGCGGCGTCAATCGAGACGCGGACGGGATCGACCGGAAATCGCTCCTCGTATTTCACCGACTTCTGCTCAAACGACGCTTCGATGAGCTGAACAACGCGCCGGCCGCATCCTCGGAGATCATCTTTCTTGAGTTTCGCCGTGTTCGGCCGCGACAGCTGCAGAAGCTGTTCGACGATCCGGTCCAGCCGGTCGACTTCGTTCGACACCAGCCCCACGTATTTTTCGATGAAGGGGACATCGGTTTTTTTACTTTTCAAAAGCTGGGTGAATCCCTTGATCGATGTCAGCGGATTTTTGACTTCGTGCGCGACGCCGGCGGCCAGATGTCCCAGCGCGGCCAGTCGCTCGTTGCGTTCGGCCACTTCGCGGGCGTGGAGAATTTCCGTGAGGTCTTCGAATACGAGCACGGCGCCAAGCGTCCGCTCCTCGGACAGGATTGCCGAGATGGTCAGGTTCATGACGGCGTCGCGCCCGCCCCGGCCCTTGATTTCAACGGCGCCGATGTCCCGCCCGTCCCGGCGAATGTCATCGAGAATTTTTGAGATGTCCTTGTCGAGAAACGCGCGTGACTGGCGGTAGAAGTCGTCAAGTCCGACGTGATCGGACTTCAGGTCGAAGAACTCCCGCGCCGCGGCGTTCACCACACAGCGGTTTTCCTTGAAAACCACCCGGACGATGGCCATCGGCACGGTCTCCAGAATTTCGCGCTGTTCGGCTTCGAGATCCGCAAATGTCCGCAACGACTGGACCAGCACGGCGGCTTGAGACGCGATCGCGTTCAGCCGGTTCATATCCTCGTCTTCGTACGGTCGCGCCGACACGCAACTCATGTTCAGCGTTCCGACGACGCTGTCGTTCAGCACGATCGGCACTGCCATGATCGCCCGGATCATCGCCGACGTGCCTTCCGACACGGGCGTGTTCACCACGATCGCTTTGGCCTCGGTCACCACCTGCTGGATCACGGGATCGTCGTCCAGGGAAATGAATTCCGAGCCGCCGCCGGACGTTCCCATGCCGATGTTTTCGATGAGAATCACCCGCCGGGTCTTGGCGTCGTAGGAGAAAATCGCACACGTGTCGAACCGGAACGTCATCTGCACCAGCCGCAAAATCAGCCCGAAGAGCTGGGCCTGCGACATCTCGCGAATCGACGCCACCTGGCCCGTCCGGACGTCGACCAACCGCCGGCCCGACATCGATGAATCCGGAAACATCGGATTGGGCGTTCGCGCGTTCCACTCGTCCGACCCGTCTGTGCCTTGCGGAACCGTCACAGGAGGATCAGGTCCCCATTTCCCATGAACTCAGATAGTGCTCCTGCTCGGCCGTCAGCCGGTCGATCGACACGCCCATCGTTTTGAGCTTGAGCCGCGCGATCGCCTCGTCGATGACTTTCGGCACAGGATAGACCTGGCGCTTCAGCGTCCGTCCGTGCTTGACCAGATATTCGGCCGCAAGAGACTGGTTGGCAAAGCTCATGTCCATCACCATCGCCGGATGCCCCTCGGCCGCCGCTAAATTCACAAGCCGGCCTTCCGCAAGAAGCACGATCCGCTTGCCATTTTTCAGGATGTACTCCTCGACGTTGTCGCGAAGGAGTCGCACGGCCTTTGACATTTTCTTCAGGGTCGGGATGTCGATTTCGACGTTGAAGTGGCCGGAGTTGGCCAGAATCACGCCGTCTTTCATCCGGGCAAAATGTTCTCTCCGGATCACGTTGATGTCGCCGGTCACGGTGATGAACAGGTTGCCGACGACGGCCGCCTTCGCGATCGGTTCCACGCGGAATCCATCCATGACGGCCTGAAGCGCCCGGATCGGATCGACTTCGACGACCATCACGTTCGCGCCAAGCCCCCGGCCGCGCTCGGCCAGACCCCGGCCGCACCAGCCGTAGCCGCAGACCACGAGTACCTGGCCGGCGATCAGCGTATTCGTCGCCCGGATGACGCCGTCCAGAGTCGACTGGCCGGTGCCGTATCGGTTATCGAATAGATGTTTCGTGTCGGCGTCGTTCACAGAAATCACGGGAAATTTCAGAATGCCCTTCTCCGCCATGCTCCTCAATCGGATCACGCCCGTGGTTGTCTCCTCAGTCCCGCCCAGCACGGGCCGGCTGTCTTTTTCCTTGTGAAGCTCCGACACGAGATCGGCGCCGTCATCCATCGTGATGTGAGGCAGATGAGCCAGCGCCGCTCGGATGTGCGAATAATATCGTTTGCGGTCCTCGCCGCGCACGGAAAACGTCGGGATGCCGTATTCTTTGACGAGCGCGGCCGCGACGTCATCCTGCGTCGACAGGGGATTCGACGCGCAGAGCCGGACATCGGCCCCGCCGGCCTTGAGCGCAAGCATCAGGTTGGCCGTTTCGGTCGTGACGTGAAGACACGCGCCGATCCGGACGCCCTTCAGCGGTTTTTCCCGCGCGAACCGATCCTCAATGCTCCGGACGACCGGCATGAACCGCCGGGCCCATTCAATCCGCTTCACGCCGGTTTTGGCCAGCGATAGATTTTTCACATCATGTGGAATTGCCATGTGTCACCTCTTGTTCGAAAAAATTTTCCTCGCTTCTTCGAGCGATTCCATATCTCCAATGTCCAGCCACACGCCGCGAAACCGGTGCCCTCGCACGGCGCTGTTCGACATCGTCCAGCGGATGTAATGCCCGGGCGCGTCTTTCGGGTCCGGGCCGGACAGATATTCGTCCAGCCACGGCAGGGTCCGGGCCGGAAAACAGTACAGGCACATCGACACCAGATTCGATTTCGGTTCTTTGGGCTTCTCCACAAATTCCTGAAATCGATTGTCCGCGTCGAGCGTGACAATGCCATATTTGGAAAGATGATTCCACCGGGGATATTCGTAGAGTCCCACGACAGGCGTGTCCACCTGACGGTTGAATTCCTCGACGAAAGGAACCAGCGAAAAATCGAAGAGGTTGTCCCCGGCGATGACAAGGAGTGGTTCCTGAATGGCCCGGGCCCGCACGCTGAAGGACATGTCGCCGACCGCGCCCAGGCGGTCGTCTTCGCTCATCGAGCCGTCATCCAAAATCGTCACCGGCCGGCCGGCTGATTTTGACCAGTCCTGAAATTGATCGATGAACTTCCGGTTTGACACCAGAATAATTTCG
>JAHFCY010000296.1 GCA_023249255.1 Candidatus Lindowiibacteriota bacterium
GCGTGGCCAGGACGCGGTTGAGTTTCAGGCCGGGCTTCTCGTAAAACACCACGTAATCGACATCGCCCGCCGTGATGCCGCCCCGGGCCAGGCAGAATTTCGCCGCCAGCGCGGGGAACCGGCAGTCGTGCTTGATCCGCGAAAATCGTTACTCCTCCGCGGCGGCGACAATGGCGCCGTCCCGGATCAGACAGGCCGCGGCGTCGTGGTAGTAGAATGAAAGTCCGAGGATATGCATGCGGTCAGGATTCCTTCTGAAACCCCGTCAGGCTTTGCATCTCCGACAGGTTCACGCTCCGCGGAATCGCCACCAGCCCGAGCGCCCGGGCCAGTTTCCAGATGAGAAAGAAAATGTAGTAGGCGAAACGGCCGATCATGCTCCGCAGTATAACTTGACCGCCTTTTCGATCAAAGTAGAATGCGCAGACCGACGACGAGGGGGAGCTGATTCATGTTCAGATGGTTGTTCCGGCGCAAGCGGAAGGATTTGCTGGGGCCCGCGGCCGGCCTGACGAAGGCGACGCTGAAGGTCGACTTCGATTTCAAGGCCTACGCGGCCCGCCACATCTTCAACAAACTGAGCCATTCTTCCGAGTACGGATTTTATTTTTTTCCCTACGGCTATCTCTTTCGGTATCCCAAATGGGGCACGATCAACGAAATGGGGTTTCGCTGCAGGGAAAACACGTGCGAGATCCGGGAACGATATCCGAACCACGAGATCGTGGCGGTTTTCGGCGGCTCGACGGGATTCAGCACGCTCGTGCCCGACGAGCAGACGTTTTCGAGCCAGTTGGAACGGATGCTCAATGAGGACCGGGCGCTCGCGCAGAAGATCGGAAAGCCATTCAAGGTCGTGAACCTGTCCCTGCCCGGATTTGTCGTCCTGCAACACGCCTTGGCTCACCTGTTATTTTGCTGGGACATCAAACCGCAGGTCGTGATTTCCCACGGCGGATGGAACGACCTGATCCTCGGCCAGATCAACGACCGGCGCCTGATCAGCAAGTACTGCATCGCCTATGAAGGCGTCATGGAAGCCTGGGGCCGGAAGATACACGACACGGCGGACGTGGAGATCGATTTCGATCACAGCGATCCGGACAGTCCCGACTTCCGGCCGGTGCGGCCGGTGAACAAGCCGGAGGATGTGATCCGGTCCTACCACGTCCGGACGGAGCAATTCCGGAACATGGCGGAGGCCGGCGGCGCCCGTTTCATCAGCGGATTCCAGCCCTGGGTGATGAGCAAGCGCGTCCAGTCGGCCTTCGAGCAGGAGAAAATCCGGACCTACTATCGCTATTACCAGTTCGAATACGAAAACATGCCGATCCTCTGCGGGATGTATGAGGACATCATCGATCGGGAGGGCCTGGCGTACGTCGTCAACCTGCACCGCCGCTTCAAGGAATTGGACGGATCGGTCACGCATTTCGGCGACAACATTCACACGAATGAAATCGGCGAGCGGATCATCGCCGAGGAGTATTGCAAGGCCGTTCGCCGTCTCTACTCCTGACCGCGGGCCTCACGCGAGGAAGTCGGGATTGCGGCGCAGAAAATCAGCGCCGATGCGAAGCGGATTCGAAATTTCCGGAGACAAGCGGCGGGATATCAGGGATTGAAAGTGGTCCTGCCGCCGTCGGTCTTCGTCGGTTTCAACCCGGACGCCGTCGATGCGGTCGTTCATTTCCCGCGCGATCCCCAGAATTTCCTCCGGCGTGTTTTCGACGACCTCCAGGCCGGCATCGGCGAACATCGATGACTTGTTCCAGAGATCAGCGCCCAGTTCGATCGTTTCCTTCAAGGTCAGAAACCGGTTTTTTTCCACATGCCGGAGCTTCTTCGGAATGTACACATCGTCCTCTTTCCACCATTCCGCGTAATCGGACACGGGCATCGCATTCACAATCGCCACGGGCCGGTTGAAAATCGCGGCGATGTGCGCAAGCCCCGAACCGCCCGATATGAAAAACTTGCAGTGCCCGCTCAAATACACGTCTCCGAATTCCGACCGGCGCGTTGTCGCGTAATCGACGATCAGGGGATGGGCGGTCTCGAGCCGGTCTTTGACGACAGACCCCATGCGAATCCCCCGGATGCCCCGGCCCGCCAGATAGTCCATGGCCGGAACGTAATTCCGGATGTCGCTGTCCCGGTAGTCGTGATACGCCCACTGCTCCCGCGTCTGATGGGGAAACATCCTGTCCAGATACAAATGATCCCGGGCGTGAAAACAGACAAACGGCTTCCCTTCCGGAATTCCCATCTCCCGCAAAAGATTTTCGCCGCGGCGCTTTTCCTCCGGCGTAAAGGCCAATTGCGGCGGGACGCGCCCGAGCCGCACGCGGGGCCGGCATGTCATCTGCGCTTCAAACCGGCTTCCCGCAATGCGCCGCCGGAGGGCGCGGAGATAAAAATCAGTCGCCTGCCGTCCTTCAAAAACGCGCAGGCGCCGGCGGATCATCGCCATCAGCGGACGATTGCAGATTTCGGCGTGCGTACAGAAGAACAGATCGACGGTGTCCGCAGTTTCGACGCCGATCGCCCGCTTCCGAAGAAAAACCTCGGGGATTTGGGCCAGCGTGCCGATCCGGTGGACTTCAATCAATCCGATGCGGATGCGGCACAGCCGTTCGAGGAGCCGGAGCATGATTTCGACTTCCCATCCCGCCAGATTCAAAAGTCCCGTCCGGCAGGCGTCCAGAAGTTTTCCGAGGATGCCCATGTCCCCACACTTATCCAGAGCGCCCGGTGAGCCGTCAAGGGCCGGGCCAACTTGTGATGGCGTCGGCTTTCTGATAAATTTTCCCAAATGGCCTATATCGATTTTGTGATGAAACTCCACACTCGGACCAGGCGAAACTACGTTCAGCGTGTCGTCGAGAACGACAAGGCGGAATGCGCCACGATCGCCAAACAGTGGGGGAAGGACTACTGGGACGGCGACCGAAAATACGGGTACGGCGGATACACCTATGACGGCCGGTGGAGCGTCGTCGCCGGGGATATCATCAAACACTATGGTCTCGCCGCCGGAGACAGAATTCTCGATGTCGGATGCGGGAAGGGATTTCTGCTCCATGAATTCACGCGGATTGTCCCGGGGATTCAGATTGCCGGCATCGACATCTCCCGCTACGGCGTCGAGAACGCCAAGGAGGAGGTCAAACCTTTTTTGAAAATCGGCAGTTGCATCAAGCTTCCCTGGCCGGATCAATCCTTTGATTTTGTCGTGTCTCTCGGCTGTCTGCACAATCTCGCAAACTATGAACTCTGGGCCGCGCTGAAGGAAATCGAACGCGTCGGTAAAAAAAAGAAATACGTGATGGTGGAATCCTACCGGAACGAAAACGAAAAGGCGAACCTCCTCTATTGGCAACTCACCTGCGGCTCCTTCTACAGCCCAAAAGAGTGGGAATGGTTCTTCGAAAAAGCCGGCTATACCGGCGACTATGGGTGTATTTTTTTTGAATGATCGCTACGCATCGCTCCTGTCATCTCTGTAAGTCATCCCGCGTGGAGGAACTTCTCGATCTGGGACTCCAGCCGGTCTGCAACCGGTTCTTGTCCCGGCCGGACGAGGAGGAATTCAAGCATCCGATGAGACTCGGCTTTTGCTCCGCCTGCGGAATCCCGCAACTCATGGATCCCGTTCCGGTCGCGGAGCT
>JAHFCY010000013.1 GCA_023249255.1 Candidatus Lindowiibacteriota bacterium
CTGATTTTGCGGACCGCGTGGGACGTGTGGAATCCGTCGTAGGCCACGATCGCCGGCAGGCCGACTCGTTCGGCGATTTTGAGCGCGATGAAATTCAAATCGTAAATGGCCTGAACGGTTGGCGCGCAGAGGATGATCCAGCCCCAGCCAAGCGCCTGCGCGAGATCGTCGTGGCTGTTTTTGATATTGAGTGGCCCGGACACGGCGCGGGTCGATAGGTTGAGGACGATGGGAAGACCGAGTCCGCTGATGACCGGCATCTCTTCGGCTTTCAGCATGAGGCCGTTGGCGCTGGTCACGTCGACCGCTCGGCCGCCCGCGATACTCATGCCGGTGACGATGCCCGCCACCGCAAGTTCGCTCGTGCCGATGACAAACTCCATGTCTGTTTCGCCGGCCGCCACCGCTTCGCTCACGGCTTCGCCCACGTCGCTTGACGGCGTGATCGGATAATAGCCTTCCCCGTCGTATCCCGCCTGCAGGATCGCGCGCGCCGCCGCGTGATTTCCGTCGCAGACGCACGTCACCTGGGGGTTCGGGGTTGCGGGCTCAAGGTTCGAGGATTGTGATGCCGATTGCCCCGTGCCGGTCGGCAAGGATGGATTGTCGATTGTCGATTCCCGTCGAATCATGGTGTTGTCAACGCCTTTCCATTTTTGGTCGTCGGGCATACCGCCACACACCGCATGCAGGCTTTGCAGTACGCCGCATCGACGCCTAACATTTTCCGGTCTTTCCAGATCAGCGAGCCGGGATCGGGACAGACCGTCAGGCACAGCACGCAGTCGATGCAGGCCTCGCGGCGGAACACCGGCGGGGATTCGATCGATCGGTGGGACCCGGGCGCCGGCACGGACAAAAATCGGGTGGCGGCGATGGCGCTGCCGTTCAGCATGGTTTCGAACCCGATCGCAGTCGCGATCTCTCGCGCGGGTTTGAGCGGATACCGTCCGTCCGCCGAAAAATAGGCGCTTCGCACCTGTTCCCGCGCGTTTCGAAATGCCGCCAGATTCGCGTCGGCCTGCCGCGCCCATTTTTTGACGATGGGTTCTTCGAGAGCCGCGTCGGGAAATCCGAGCACGCGGCAGAGGTCGGCCAGAAGCGGCATGTTGAGGCGCGACCGCGCCTGCCGGGCGATGGCGGTGGCGTCAAGGACGCGGACGGAGCCGCTGTGCAGTTCCAGCATCTCGCGCGTTTCCTCCGGCGTGCGCGTCGTGTTGACGATGACCGTCGCGTCCTCCTGCAGGCCCGCCGTGATTTGCAGGGGCCGGATGAGTTCGGGATGGAACACCACGAGAATCTGCGGCCGGCGGGTCGGACCGCTGGCTCGAATGGGACGGTCCAAGTCGGTCAACCGGATCGAGACGTCCGTCGGAGTGCCTGTTTTTTCGGATCCGTATTTGGCGTCCAGCCCCCCGGTCAGTCCCATCCGGTTGACGGCGACCTCAAAGAGAAGTTTGGCCGCGGTGTTGGCGCCGTCCCCGCCGAGAGCGGACATGAGAATGTTGCAAAATCCGCGCTCGCTTCGATAGGGCAGGGAGTACGGCCCGCTCACCGCCACCGTCTCGCCTTCCTCCGGAAAAAGGGGACACGCGCCGGGCCTGCATGCGGATACCCGGGTCAGACATTGATACCGGATCGTGATGCCTTTCGGTCCGCCCGCGCGAATTTCCGCGATTTCGACCGGCAGGCCCGTGAAGGGGCAAGTCTGCCAGCCGACACTGGGTTTGGCCTGCGTCGTTTTGCCTGCGTTCATTTCTTTTCTCCTCTCATTTTACCGGACCGTTTCTCTCGCGATCATGAGTTCCTCGTTGGTCGGAATGACCCACAGCGCGATTTTTGAACGGTCGGCCGAGATGCGGCGTTCCGCCGCCCCGGATTCGTTGATCTTCGGATCGAGTTTCGCCCCGGCAAAAGTGAGACCGGCGGATACGGCCGCGCGGACGCGGGGGCTGTTTTCCCCGACGCCCGCCGTGAAGACGATCGCGTCGGCGCCGTTCAGGGCCAGAAGATATGACCCGACGAATTTTTTGATCTGGTAGACGTGGACGTCCAGCGCCAACTGCGCGCGCTGGTGGCCGCTCCGGGCTGCGGCTTCAAGCACGCGCAAGTCGCCCGAAAGGCCCGAGAGTCCGTAGAGGCCGCTTTTTTTGTTCAATAAATTGATGATGGCCTTGTATCCGAGTTTCTCCCGCTCCATCAAAAGTTCCACGATGGCTGGATCGAGCGTGCCGGATCGCGTGCCCATGATCACGCCCTGAAGGGGGCTCATGCCCATCGACGTGTCGATGGACTTGCCGTTGCGGATGGCCGCGATCGACGTGCCCGAGCCGACGTGGCACGTGATGAGTTTGAGTTTTCGAAGCGGCCTGCCCATGAGAACGGCGCAACGCTGGGCCACGTACTGGTGCGACGTGCCGTGAAATCCGTAGCGCCGAATGTCGTATTTTCCGGCCAACTCATAGGAAATTCCGTACAGGTACGCTTCGGGCGGCATGTGGCGGTGAAATCCGGTGTCGAACACGGCGACGTGATCCGCTTGGGGCAGAAGCTTTTTCATGAGTCGGATGCCGGAAGCGGCCGGCGGATTGTGGAGAGGCGCAAAGAGAGCATAGCGATCGATGTCGTCGATGACGTCGTCCGTGATGATCGCGCTCGTGTCGTATTTCGGGCCGCCGTGGACGACGCGATGACCGACCGCCGAGATGGAGTCGACGGCGTGGATTCGGCGAATGGCGGCGAGCATGCGTTTAGCCGCGGCCGCGGCCCCGCCCCGGCCGAATTCGACGTGGCCGTCCAGCAGGACCTTCTCCGTCGTCATCTCGAAACACTTGTACTTGAGCGTCGAACTTCCGAAATTGACGACCAGAACACGCATGTCGACTTTTCTGCGAAAAATGAACCGAACCACGCAGTGCGCCCAAAATCGGATGCAGACCAAAGAAAATGAGGAAATTAGGAGATGTTGTCGGAATCATCTTGCGGGGGAGTGGCGGCCGCGATTGTGTCCTGAATTGAGACAGGCGGCTGTCAGCGTTTGGAACAGACGCCTGTTGCGGGCGGTTTTGCACCGGGGTTGCCAATCTCAAGGCATTCAATCGAATCAATCAATAAATCCGCCCCGTCCGGATCCCGGAATGAGTTTTGCCCGATCCCATTGTAGAAGCGCGGCGGGGAGAAATGAGGGCGCGCCATGAAAGTGGAAGTGTTGGGTGATGGATGTGCACGGTGTGACAAACTGACCCACAATGTTTCCCATGCACTCCGGATGATGGGTCGTCCGGAAGAAGTCATCCGCATCAACGATCCAACCGAAATTGTCGAACGCGGCGTGTGGAAAACGCCCGCGCTTGTGGTGGACGGCCGGGTTGAACTGATGGATGCCGCTCCCAATCCCGGTGACATCATTGTGCTTCTATCCGGCATTCAAGCTTCGGCGTAGACGGACATCGGCGTGGAGGCTGTGAGCCATGAGACTACTTTTTCTTCCGGAAAATCATGTTCTGCCTCTGGCAAGGCTTCTGGCCGCCCGATATCGGTTTTGGGGGCCGGCGGCCAAAGGAGGCGCGTTTGTATTTGAGGAGATTGCCGACGTTTCCCGATTGAGACTCGACTATTCCACGACGCTTCTTCCGCCCAAACAGGCGTTCCTTCCGCCCCGGGAAATTCTGGCGCGGATTGATATCGAGACGCACGAATGCCGTTCGCCGGCCCGGCCCGGGAAACCGATTGCGCTCTTTGGCGTGCATCCCTGCGATCTCCACGGGCTTGCTCATCTGGACCTGGCGATGGGCGAACCGCCGGCCGACGCGCCGTATTGGCGCGCGCGAAAAGACGCGTTCATCGTCGGCCTCGCCTGCGTCCAGCGGTGCATGCCGGAATCGTTCTGCGACAGCGTGGAGTCGCATCGGGCCGGCGGGCCGTTCGACTGGATGTTCACGCCGGTCGCCGGCGGATATGTCGTCGAGTTGAGGGGTGAGGCGGGCGAGCGGGAGGCGTCGGAGAGCGGGCTGTTTGAAGTGGCGGGCGAATCCTGGAAAAAAAATTACGACGAAACGCGGGATCGCATCGAAAAAACGTTTTCCGGCCGGCGGCTGAATCTCGCCTCGCTGTCGTCCGATCTTGAACGAAGTTTTCAGGACGGCTGGTGGGAAAAACTGGCCGACCGATGTTTTTCCTGCGGCGCCTGCACGGCGGTCTGCCCGACCTGCGTCTGTTTCGACGTGCAGGATGAGATCGCCGAAGGATGCCGGATGGCGGAGCGGTGCCGGAGCTGGGACAGCTGCCTGATCAGGAATTTCGCCGAAGTCGCCGGCGGCGAGAATTTCCGGAAACTCCGGTCGGAGCGTCTGCGGCACCGGATGATGCGGCAGGGCGCGTATCTGGCCGGCCGATTCGGCCTGCCGGTTTTTTGCGTGGGATGCGGCCGATGTCCGCATGCGTGTCTCGGCAAGATCAGCCCGCTTGAGGCGTTTGAACACAGCCGGAAATTTCCGATCCGCCGGTACGCGCAACGCCTCGTTGAACACATCAAAAATGGAGTGACCCGTCATGAGTGATGCGGCCGGATCCGCCGTTGATTATCTGCCGGAACTGTCGACCCTCGCCGCCGTGCGGCCCCTGACGGCGGCCGAAAGTCTGTTCCATCTGGATATGCCGCACAGAGCGCTGGGCCATCATCCGGGGCAGTTCGTTCAGGTTTCCCTGCCGGGCATCGGCGAAGCGCCGATCTCGATTGCCTCCTCTCCGACGCGTCCGGCCGGATTTGATCTCTGCATTCGGCGGGCCGGGAACGTGACCGAGGCGATTCACAGGCTGAAGCCGGGCGCGAAAATCGGAATCCGCGGGCCGTTCGGCCGAGGCGTGCCGATCGATGATTGCATGGGACGCAACGTCGTCATCATCGCCGGCGGCCTCGGCCTCGCGCCGCTTCGATCGCTCATTCAGTACATCACGGACCACCGGAGCCGATTCAAAGCCGTCACGATCCTGATCGGCGCAAGAACGCCGGAGACGCTTCTCTTCCCGGATGAATACGGCGCCTGGCGGAGCCGCGACATCAAGGTCGAGGTCACGGTTGATGTCTCGAAGGAAACCTGGCTGGGGCACGTCGGCGTGATTACGAATCTGATTTCCCGGATCGACGTCGATCCGGATACGACGGTCTCCATCGTCTGCGGCCCGCCGATCATGTACCGGTTCGTCCTCCGGAAACTCGCCCGGCGCAACCTGCAAAATGATCACATCTACCTGTCGCTTGAGCGCCGGATGAAGTGCGGGATGGGCAAATGCGGCCATTGCCAGATCAACGGCCTCTACGTCTGCCTCGAGGGCCCGGTGTTTCGATACGACCGGATCGCCCATCTGCCGGAGGCGCTCTGATGAAAAAGTTGCGCATCGCGTTTTACAGTTTCACGAGTTGTGAAGGCTGTCAGTTGAGCCTGCTTGAATGCGAAGACCAGATCCTCGATATCGTCGGGGCGGTCGAAATCGTGCGGTTCCGCGAGGCGAGTTCCTTCAAGGGCGGCGAGTTCGATGCCGATGCCGACGTTTCGTTCATCGAGGGATCCATCTCGACCGCCCATGACGAGGCGGCCCTGCAGACGGTCCGGATGCGAAGCAAAAAAATCGTGGCGTTCGGCGCCTGCGCGGACCTTGGCGGCGTCAACGCGATCCGGAACCGTCAGGACGCGGAGGTCGTCAAGGAGCGCGTCTACGGGAAATACGTGAAATGGATTCACACGTCCGCTGTCCGCCCGGTTTCGGCTGTCGTCCACGTCGATTACGCGCTTCACGGCTGTCCGGTCGACAAGGACGAACTGGCCCGATTTTTGTTCGGGTTGGTTGCCGGCCGCAGATGGGCCGAGCCGGTGGCCCCGGTCTGTTTTGAATGCAAACTCCGGCAGAACGTCTGCATCTTCCACAAAGGCGGCACGTGTCTGGGTCCGATCGTCCGCGGCGGCTGTCGTGCGATTTGTCCGGCGTACGGTTCGGGATGCGACGGATGCCGGGGTCTGGCGCCCGATCCGAATCTTCCGCTCATGCGGCGGATTCTACGGGACCACGGATTGGGTCCGGACGAAATCGGCCGGCGTCTCGATCTCTTCAACGCCTCCGCCGTGCCGGACGCGATGAGACGGGAGTTGACGGGCCGTGCATGATCACACGAACATCACGGTCGAGCACGTGGCGCGGGTCGAAGGCCACGGCAATATCGTTGTGAACGTCCGATCCGGCAAAGTCGAGGAGGTGAGGCTGGAGATCGTCGAGTCTCCCCGGTTTTTCGAGTCGATGCTGGTGGGGCAGGACGCCGACGCCGCGCCGGAATTGACCGCCCGGATCTGCGGAATCTGTTCGGTCGGCCACACGACGGCGTCGATCAAGGCGGTCGAGGCCGCGTTGAAAATTGAGCCGTCCGAGCAGACGCTGCTTCTTCGGCGGATCATCCTTGCGGCGGAAATTCTTCAGAGCCACGTTCTCCACGTCTATTTCCTTGTCGCGCCGGACGTGTTCGCCGCGCCCAGCGTCATTCCTCTCGCGGAAAAATATCCGGAGATCGTGAAACGTGCGCTCCGGCTCAAAAAATTCGCGAACCGGATCATGACGATCATCGGCGGCCGCCATATTCATCCGGTGGCCATGAAGGTCGGCGGATTTTCGAAGATTCCGGAGGAGAGCGAGGTCCTGGAAATTCTCGACCTCATCGAAACGGCAACCGTGGACGTCGACGAGACGGTCAACCTTTTCGGCGAAATTCATTTCCCCGATTTTCGCCGGCCGAGTGAATATATCGCGCTTCGAAAAAACGGTTCTTACTCCTTCTACGAGGGAAATATCTCCTCGACCGCGAATCAGGACGTCGATCCGGTTCGGTATCTGGATGTGATCCGGGAAAGCGTGAAACAGCACTCCACCGCCAAACACGTTCATCTGCAGGCCGGCCGGGATTGCGCGTTTTCGGTCGGCGCTCTGGCCCGGTACAACATCAACGGCCGCGAGACGCTCCGGCCCCGGGCCGCCCGCGCGGCGGACGCGTTGAATCTGGAACAGATGAAGGACAACCCATTCGCCAACAACTTCGCCCAGGTCGTGGAGTGCGTCCATCTCGTCGAAGACATCCAGGACTTGGTATCGGAACTTTTGGCCCGGGGGCTCAAGGATGAGCGGCCGCCTGCGGTCGGATCCGGCCACGCCCACGGGCGGACCCGATCCCACGGCCCGACCCGGTCCGGCGTCGGCGCGGTTGAAGTTCCCCGGGGGACGCTCTATCACGAATATGAAATTGACGGCCACGGCCACATCGTCCGGGCCAACTGCATCATCCCGACCGGACAGAATCTGGCACGGATGGAACAGGATCTTCGCGAGATGGTCCCCGGCATCCTCGATTTGCCCGAGGACGAAATCCGCCTTCGGTGCGAAATGCTCGTCCGCGCCTACGATCCCTGCATCTCCTGTTCGACACACATGCTCGACGTGAAGTTTCGGAAGTGAATGACATGAAACGCCTGATTCTCGGCATCGGCAATCTTCTCAAGGGCGACGACGGCGTCGGCGTCCATGTCGCGCGGGCGCTCAAGATGGAGGAGGAATACCTCGGTGTCGACATCGAAGATGGCGGAACGGGCGGGCTGTCCCTGATCGATTTTTTCGATTCATACGAGGAAATTCTGGTGGTCGACGCCGCGGGACTCGGGTTGCCGCCCGGGGAATTTCGCTGGATTGCTCCGGACATGCTCTGCGCCCGGCGCGCGTGGTCCGGACACGATCATGGACTGGTCGACGCCATCCGGCTTCTCGAAGTTCTCCCCGCGAAAAAAACAATTCGAATTCTCGGCGTCCAGCCGGCGCAGATGGAATCCGGCACAACGTTGGGTCCCGAACTTCGGGCCGCGTTTTCCACGATCCTGGCGGCGGTGCGGCATGAAGCCATGGCCGTCTGGGAAGAAAAAGGAGCCATGAGCCATGGTTGAATTTCAAGATCTTCACCGTTTGCCGACATTTGAAGATTTGTCAAGGAAGGAGCTTGAGGCGGTCGCTCCGCTTTGTGAGAAGAGGAGGATCGCCAAGGGCGTGACGCTGTTTCAGGAAGACCGTCAGGCGACCCGGCTGTACGTTCTGGATGCAGGCCGGATCGTGATCCTGATGAACGGCGCCCATGGCCAGCGCGCCATGGTCTACACCGTTCAGCCCGGCGAATCCTTTTCATGGTCGGCGCTGGTTCCGCCCCGCCGGTATACCGCGTCCGCACTCGCCATCGAATCGTCCGACGTGTATGAAATCGACGGCCGAAAATTGAGCCGGCTGTTCAAACGCGAGCCCGCGCTTGGATACAAGATCATGTGCCGCGTCTCCCAACTTGTCTCCAAACGTCTCCGCCATACCCGACTTCAACTGCTCAACATTCACGACTGGCAAACGGCGGAACAGGCGCAGGCTGTGTGATGGTCCGCCTGGCGCGCGTTTCCCGTCCCGTCTTCGCGGCGGGGGCCGATCTGAAGGCGGTCGCCTGCGTGACGCGGGCCGGCGAAGTGTTTTCGACGCGCACGTTCGGCGATCTTGCCCGGGACGACAACGCCTCCGCGTATGAAACCGCCGCGCTCGAGTTGTGCCGGACGCTCGATGTCTGTCCGTCCGCCGTCGCCCATGACATGCACCCCGATTACATGTCGACGCGCCTTGCGGAGCGCCTGGCCGAAAAATGGGGCATTTCTCCGGCCGGCGTGCATGCCGTCCAGCACCACCATGCCCACATCGCGGCGGTCCTTGCGGAACACGGATCTGTCGGCCCCGTCATCGGCGTGGCTTTTGACGGCACGGGATACGGCGCGGACGGGACCGCATGGGGCGGCGAATGGCTGATCGTGGCTGACGGCGCATTCCGCCGCGCGGCGCATCTTCGCGCCGTGCCCCTGCCGGGGGGTGACCGCGCGGCAAGCGAGGTCTGGCGAATGGCGGTATCGTGGCTGACGACGGCGTCCGGGGAAGACGAAGGCCGCCGGATGGCTGACGGATTGTGGCCGGACGTTCCGCAATCCGCGATCGAAACCGTCTCGGCTATCTGCCGCCGCCACAATCTCGCGCCGCGAACGTCGAGCATGGGCCGGCTGTTCGACGCTGCGGCCGCCGTCGCGGGCGTTCGAAGCGTGGCGGAACGGGAAGCGCAGGCGGCCATCGAATTTGAGGCGGCGTTTGACCCGTCGGCCGACGGATTCTATTCATTCGAAATCGCTGACGGCGGGGACTGCATCGTTGCCGACGCGTCGCCGGTGATCCTCGCCGTTCTCAATGACCGCCGCCGCGGCGTAGCGCCCGGCACGATCTCCGCGCGGTTCCACCGCGCCGTCGCCGGCGCGATCGTCCGGGTATCGTATCGGATCGCGCATCGTTTTGGGATTCGCCGAATCGCCCTGGGCGGCGGCGTCTTCCAGAACCGCCGCCTCACCGGCATTGCGAAACGGATGTTGCGGGATGCCGGCTTTGACGTGATCAGCGGCGAGACCGTGCCCGTGAGCGACGCGGGGATCGCCGTCGGCCAGGCCTGGGTCTGCGCGCATCGGATGGACCCGGATTTTGCGGGAGATCGCTGACATGTGCCTGGCGATTCCGGGGAAAATTCTCACGCGCGAGGGACAAACCGGCCGCGTCGATTTCGGCGGGCTGATCCGGCAGGCCGCGCTGGATCTCGTGCCGGACGCCGCGATCGGCGACGTCGTGCTGGTCCACGCCGGATTTGCGATTCAGAAAGTCGATCTGTCGATGGAACCGGAGATCGCGGAAAGGCTGGGCGTGTCATGTTGATGAAGAATTCCGCCGGGGCAGTCGCCGCGCTCCGCCGCGCGCCCGAATTCGCGCGGGAAGTATTGGGAGACATCCGGCAACTGTCCGAACGCGCCTGCCGGCGCACGGGCCGGGACACGGTCCAGATCATGGAGGTGTGCGGCACGCACACGATGTCTTTCGCGCAGTCGGGTCTTCGAGGTCTTCTGCCCGACACCGTGCGGCTTTTGTCGGGGCCGGGATGTCCGGTCTGCGTGACAACAGCCGCCGATGTTGACCGCACGGTTTGGCTGGCGCATCAGCCCGGCGTCACGTTGACGACATTCGGAGACATGTTGAAAGTCCCGGGCAGTACCGGAAGTCTGGCCGATGCGTCCGCGTCCGGCGCGGACGTTCGCGTGGTCTATTCTCCGGCCGACGCCCTTGATCTGGCCGCCGCACTGCCGGATCGCGAAGTCGTCTTTCTCGGAGTCGGATTCGAAACCACCGCGCCGCTCGTCGCGGCGACGCTTCTCCGCGCATGCGAAACCGGCGTCCGGAATTTTTCCGTCTTTCCGCTATTTAAACTCGTCCCGCCGGCCCTGCGCGCGATTCTTGCCGGGCGGTCGCACCAGAACGACGGATTCGTCCTGCCCGGCCATGTCAGCGCCATCATCGGACTTGCGCCATACAGTTTTGTCGCCGACGAGTTCGGCGTGCCGGGCGTCATCGCGGGATTTGAACCGTTCGATCTGCTCGAGGCCGTTCGCCTGCTTCTGAACCTTGTCACGGAAGAACCCGCGAGGATCGCCATTCAGTACACGCGGGGAGTTCCGTCCGGCGGAAATCCGGCCGCCCTGCGGATGCTGGCGGAATCGTTCGATCCCTGTGAAGCAGTCTGGCGCGCCGTCGGTGCGATTGCCGAATCGGGGCTTGCGTTCAAAAAACATCTGGCTGAATTCGACGCCGCCCGAAAATTTCCCGGCATGCCGGCCTGCGACGCTCCGGAACCGAAAGGCTGTCTCTGCGGCGCGATTCTCATGGGCCGCGCGCTTCCGGCCGACTGCCGTCACTTCGGAACGACCTGCACGCCCGAGACCGCCGTCGGCCCCTGCATGGTCTCCTCCGAAGGCGCCTGCGCCGCCGCTTACAAATACGGGTTCACGGAAACGTCCCGCTGGAAAAAATTCGGCCGGCCCCGGAAGGAGGCAACCGCACCATGACGATCCTTCACCTGATGATCATTCCCCCGATTTCGGACGCGCACGGCGATTCAAACCGGGTCGCAATGTTTTTGATCTGGATGGCGCCGTTTCTCGTACTCTACGTCTGGCACTGGTGGCACGACCACCGGCACAACCACATTCTGGAAAAACGGCTTGCGGAGATCGTGGACAGGCTGGACCGGATATTGGAACACAGCCGAAAGAGCGGCCCGTCATGAACGCCAACAGCCGGATCCTTCTCGCGCACGGCGCGGGCGGCCGGCTGACGCACGAACTGATCACGTCTTTGTTTGTCCGATGTTTTGACAATGCCCCGCTTGCGGCGCTGGATGACTCGGCCGAACTGACCTTGCCGTGCGGCGACCGGCTGGCGTTCACGACCGACGCCTACGTCGTCCAGCCGATCGAGTTTCCGGGCGGCGATATCGGCCGGCTGGCCGTCTGCGGGACGGTCAACGACCTCGCAACAAAAGGCGCGCGGCCGATCGGCATTTCCGCGGCGATGATTCTCGAGGAAGGTCTTGATCGCGCGACACTCGAACGCATCGTCCGGTCGATGTCGGCGGCGGCGAAGGAAGCCGGCGTGGAACTCGTGACGGGAGACACCAAAGTTGTCGAGCGGGGCGCGGCAACGTCGCTCTACATCGCCACCGCCGGGATCGGCGTGATCGCGCCCGGGATCAACCTGTCCGGCCGAAACGCGCGGGCCGGCGACGCCGTGATCGTGAGCGGCACACTCGGCGATCACGGCATCACGGTCATGAACGCCCGGCAGAACCTCGGATTTGAAGGCGATATTCGGTCCGACGCCGCGCCGCTCAACGGGCTTGTCGATCACATGTTGAGCGCCGCATCGTCCGTCCACGTCATCCGCGATCTGACCCGCGGCGGGTTGGCGACGGCGCTGAACGAAATCGCGGCGTCCTCGGGCGTCCGCGTTGAAATAGAGGAAGAAGTTGTTCCCGTGCGCAACAGCGTTCTGGCCGGATGCCAGATGCTCGGTCTCGATCCGCTCTACGTTGCCAACGAGGGAAAAATCGTTGCGTTCGTGGAGGCTGGTCGTGCCGAAGCGGTCTTGAGCGCGATGCGGGACCATCCGTACGGCCGTGACGCGATACGGATTGGATCAGTCGTTTCAGGCGAGCCGGGTGTGATCCTGAAAACGCCCATCGGCGGCGCACGCCGCCTGCTCATGTTAGACGGCGACCCGTTGCCGAGAATCTGTTGAAGGAAGAAACCTGCGCTTGATTTGGTGTGCCGAATGACGCACCATGCGGTCTTGGGATGAACAGAGCGGACTTGGAGAAAATTCGGCCTGTCCCGTCGGTCGTCTGGCTCTTGATCGCCTACAGCCTGACGCTGGCCGGATTGAAATTCTGGATGTCGTCGCTGACGGCGTCCGAGGCGATCGAGTCGGACGGATGGAACAATTTCGCCGACAGCGTCTACGCGATTCTTCTCGCGTTCGGCCTCTACATAGCCTCCCGTCCGGCCGACGCATCCCATCCCCACGGCCACCGCAGATTCGAATCCATGATCGGGCTTGGTGTCGGGTTCATCATCATCGGCACGGGCGTGTACATTCTTGTTGAGTGCCGCAAACGATACCTCGCGCCGACGTCGCTCGTACTGAATGGCTGGGTGATCGCCGGCATCGGCGCGTTGATGCTCTCAAAGTTCTGGATGGCGGGATTGTGCCGTCGGGCGGGTGAGTCGGGCCGACGGCCCGTGCTGACGGCCATCGGCAATGATCAGCGGATGGACGTGATGGCCACGTTTTCGGCGATGGCCGGATATGGAAGCGGGGTCTGGTGGTCACCGAAACTGGACGCCATGTTCGCCGGAGTCATTTCGATCTGGGTCTTCAAAGTCGGCGTCGACACGGCATGGGAACACGTCCATCAGCTGACGGGCAGATCGGCGCCGCCGGAAATTCTGCACGCGATCACCCGCGCCGTGGACGAAAGTCCCGTGCTTTTCGGCATGAACGATCTTCGGACCCACCACGTCGGCCCGGAATTTGAGGTGTCGTTAAACGTGTTTGCCTGGAAATCTCTGACGCTGGAGGCGGTCCATTCCGCCGAGGAGGATTTGAAGGAAAAAATCGGGCGCATTCCGCGGATTGCGGCCGTGTTCATTCACGTTGAGCCGCACGAGTCATCCGGCGGCAAAAAAGGGTTGGGGGAGACGGAAAAATGAAAAAAACGGTTCTGGCGGTTCTCGCCGTGTTTGTGGCGTGGAGCGCGCTGGATTTTGTGATTCACGGATTGATTTTAGGCAAAACCTATCAGGAAACCGCCGCGATCTGGCGGCCCATGGCCGAGATGAAAATGGGACTGATCCACGTCGTGACGCTGATCTCGGCCGCGGTCTTCGTCGGACTCTACGCCAGATTCGTTTCGGACAAATCCGTGAAGACGGCCGTCGGATTCGGATTTCTGTTCGGCATCGGCGCCGGAATATCGATGGGCTACGGAACGTACGCGGTTTTGCCGATGCCGTACCACATCGCCCTCGTCTGGTTTCTCGGCACCCTCGTCGAGAGCGTCGTCGGCGGATGGATCATGGGGATGATTCTTCCAAAATCCGGCCCGGCCTGATCGAAAAGTTATGCCGTCAGGGATCGGTTGAGGTCGGCAACAAACTGGCGGGCGTCGAGACCGTGTTTCTTCGCGGCCTGCCCGACCGTGATGAACCGCGCGACGGTCTTGCGCGCCACGGGATTCTGCAGGCCGCCGAATCCGTGCCGGACGAAGACGGGCAGAAGATCCGGATGGGATTCGAGCACAGCCGCGACGTTTGAGTTTTCCGTGATTTCTTCGCGCGCCCGATCCGGCTCCGGCTCCGCGTCGGCCCCGCCCGTGATACGCCAGACCTCGATCGCGAACAGAAACACGGCGAGGAGCGCCAGCGCGCCGGAAAGAGGCGACCACGCATAAAGATCGGGCCACCGCGCCGATCCGACATCCGCGATGATTCGAATCGAGACGGCCGCGGTCAGGCTCGCGTAAATGACCGGGATCAGTCCCGGCCGCGCGATTTCTTTTCCGAAAAAAATTGGCAACACCCGATAGCCGACGCCGACGATCAGCATTGTGATCCAGCCGAGCGTCCAGGCGTGCCGATAGGCGTCTGCGAACGGCCGCGGCACGGACGCGCCCGAGGCGGCCGCGACGGATACGGCGGCGTAGCCGGCGAACCCGGCAAGGCCGAAAAAGAAAGCGGTCCGGATGAATGCGGAAAAAAGCGGCGGCGCCGCCGGTCGATGGACGGGGTATCGACCGAGGAGCGGCGCCGCCAGCAAAAAAATCACGAATCCAAAACATTCAAGCAGGGCAGAGCCTGCCGTCAGCATTTTTTCTTCGGGCCAGCCAAGCGAAATGATTTGCTCGAGAACTCCGGCGGCCAGAAACGCCAAGGCCCATTTGGCCGCGGAGGGACGCGTGTGTTCAAGCCCCAGAAAATGCGGGATCGTGCGCCATCCGACCCCTAAAATGAACATCCCGATGAATCCGACGATCGATACGTTGATCCAGACGTCGTTCAGGGCCGGCGGCTGAATGTTTGTCTGCGTCACAAGCATGTGCGCCGCACCCCAAAATGACAGGACCGCCGAGATGAAAAACGCAACGCCGCCCGCCCCGAGATACGTCATGTGCGCGAACGGCTGGCCCTCGCGGCCCTCCGGCAAACGCCGTTTGAATTCCCGCAGGGTCGCCAGAACGACGCTGAGATACGCAATCACGCCCGCGATTTCCATTCCCGAACCGATCACGGCCGTCATGGCGGCCGCGGGATTTTCCGCCAGCGGCTGATACAACGTCCGCACGATCACTCCGGCCAGCAACAGATAGAACGACGCGTAGGCGGCGGAAACATTCTGAAGCGGCACGCCCATGAATCTCGGCATGACGTGATACGACACGCCGAGAACAAACATCGCCGCAAAGCCGAAAATTTGCGCGTGCGCGTGGGATTGGACCAGCGCCGGCCAGGTCAAAAGCGGCGGGAGGGAGACGCCGCGAGAAGTGATGGAAAGAAAGGCGATTAATCCGGCCGTCCCGCCGTACACAAGAAAAATCAGAAGACCGGTTCGAACGAAAATTTTCGCCAGATCCCGCGATGCCCGGCCGTGCGCGCATTTCGATCCTTCCGCGCGCGGGACTGGCGCGGCAAGAAGTTTCGCTGCCCGCGTCGATATTCCGTTTTCAGAGACCGTGCTGTCGTGCAGTCCGCACCCGCCTGATTTCGCGTGCCGCTCCGGTTCGTCATGCTCCGGGCCGCATGGGCAGGGATCGGATACGTCCACGGATCGTCCTCGTGCCTCTTTCGGCTTCAGTTCAATCCGTCGCGCATCGATCATCCCGGTCAGCTCCGCCACGAGATCATCCGGCGTCAAGCCGTGCATTTCAGCGAAAAAAGAAACGGATTCCGGCGGACCGATCGCTCCGCCGCATCCCATCATCCCGTATTTGTCAAAGATGACCCGCGTTTCCGGATGGGTTCGCAACACGTCCCGAACCGTTGTCTCCGGCGTAATCCCCGTCCAGTCTCCCACGGCAGACAGTTATGCAAAGACTATTCCGAAGAAGTCGCTCCATCGAACGGAATTTCATTTGATTGAAATGAAGAGAGTTGTGAAAAACGGCTTGGAAACCCCATTTGCTGCGGTGAATGACAATTGATCTGTTTCAGTACAGGTGCTGACCGCTTGTTTACTTGACTGGCCGCTCCCAGATTTCCCCGGTACGCCGGGGGACATGACACTGACGGCAATTGCCCTGGCAGGATGAGGTGATCGGATGTCAGCTCTCGATGACGGACCGGAGTGGCAGGCGAGACAATTTTCCCGCGTCTGGAGAGAATGAGGAATCGGCGGCGGCCCGCCCTTCATTGCGGCCGGCAGAGGCGTTGGTTGCTTGACGCTGGCCCAGTCTGTCTCCCGAAAGAGCGTATCCGAGCGCTGCGGAACGTGGCATTGAACGCAGTTGGTGAATTGGGGATGTGGCGTGACCGGCGCATACGCATTGTCCGAGACCACGACAAACCGCCCTTCCTTGTTGGCGCCGTCCCGGTAACGTTTGAGGTTCGGCATCGTCAGCATCGGGTTGGTCGTCTGGATCCAGATGAATTTGATTTCGGCGCGGTCAAGGGCCCGAAACATTTCCACCGTGTGGAACACGGGGGTTGCGGGAATTTTCTCGACCGGCACGTTCCAGATTTTGGTGGCGAGGGCGCGGTCCCCCTCATTCGTCACGAATCCGTGGGGCAGGCGGTTGCTGAACGTGCCGACCTCGCGGGTGGTTCCGCAGGCGCTGGGCTGGCCGGTCAGCGAGAACGGGCTGTTGCCGGGTTTGGAAATTTTTCCGGTCAGGAGGTGAATGTTGTAGACGAGGTTGTTGATCCACGTGCCTCGCGTGTGCTGGTTGAATCCCATGCACCAGAACGAAATGACGTTCCGGTTCGGGTCGCCAAACAGGTCCGCCAGATACCGGATGTCCTCCACCGGCACGCTGGAAAATTTGGAGACGGCCGCCGGCGAATAGTCGTCCGGGAATTTCCGGTAATCGCGATCAGCTCAGCCTTGTCTTCGAATTTGAACTCGTCCTCAAGGCCGTATCCGATGCCGGGTTTGCCTTTTTTGAACGAGACGTGCTTTTGCATGAAATCGAGATTGACCCGGTTCGTCCGGAAAAGTTCGGAACAAATCGCATTGGCAATCGCGAGGTCCGTCTGCGGTTTGAACAGGATCGACCGGTCTGCCCCGTAGCTTGTGCGCGTCGTGCGGGTGGCCAGGTCCACAATCTGCGCGTTTTTTTTCTGCTTGCGAACCTCCAGCACGCGGGAAAACAAAACCGGATGCATCTCGGCCATGTTGTTGCCCCGGAGGCGGTGGTGACGGACGAATACCAGGCCAGTTTCTTGATGAATTCCCGCCGGTTCAGCATCATGCCAATCCCCCCGGCGCCATTCCCTCTTCGAGGTGCGCGAATGTCATCGCCAGACACTCTACTTCGGGGATCGATTACAATTGTCGGCCTTTCGCACCTCACACCCGCTCAAGTTTTCGAGCGTTTGTTTGAGTTCACCGGATTTTCCGGCGACCGGATATACGACGTAACCGCAGATGGGCATGGAAAATCTCCTTATAAATTTTGGGAATCCGGTCCAGACCCGTTTCTGCCGGAAAACCGGCGATGGAACCACACGGCCAGCGCGCTGACGAGGACGAATGGAACGGGCAGCAAAAATGCGACAGCCCAGTAAAATCCGTGGAGATGTGGGCTCGCCCCGAAACAGAGGGGACAGGCAAATGCGGGATGGGCAACAGGCAGCAGGAAACCGAGAAAACAGGTAACGAGAACCGCGTAACGCCGTGCCTGCCGGCAGGCAGGGGTAACGGGTGATGAAATATTCCCGTTGCTCGTTACTCGTTTCTCCGCGCTCACAGGAGATACACCAACACATACAGAACCGGCCACAGGCCGACGACGAACGTCCAGTACGTGCGGGCCAGTTCCACCGCGAGGTGAGAATCCGCGGGATACCGGCCGTTGGCGGACCGTTTCAGGACGAAGAACAGAACGGCGACGCCAGCCAGAACGTGCAGGCCGTGAATGCCGACGATGAGATAAAACAGGGCGCCATAGACGCTGGAGGTCAGCGTGAGGCCGAATTGAACCAGCCGGATCCACTCGCGTCCCTGCAGAACGAGGAAAAACAGTCCGAAGACGCCGGTCAGGCCGAGCCAGTAAGCTGACGATTTCGGATGTCCGTTGCGCCGCGTCCCGACCGCCCGGTGACAAAAAAATGCGCTGAGCAGAAGAATCAGCGTATTGAATGCGGTCGACGCAACCGGCAGGCGCGGCTGGCCCGCAGGGGGCCAGTCGGGATTTCCCGCGCGGAAGACAAGATAGGCGCTGATGAGTCCCGCAAAAAACATCGTCTCGGCCGCGATAAACAGCGCCATGCCGAGTTTCTCGATCCCGCGCGTGAATTGCGGCGAGATCACCGCCGCCGGCCGGCCTGTCGTGGCGGTCGCCGCCGTTTCGTTTCCCACGGTCAGTTTCCCCTGTGAACCAGCGTGATGTCCGGCAGAAGAAGAAGGACGAGGATGGCAAACAGAAGAATGGGAATAAGCAAGATCACAAAAATAATCCGGCTTTCGTGTTTGAGATGCATGTAATTCCAGGCGACCAGAAGCGCCTTGACCAGCGCGATCCCGAAGATGACTGCCAGCGCGACGTGGCGCGGAACACCGATAAACCGTTCGACGAGGTAGCCGACGGTCAGGGCGACGAGCCACACCCAGATGGCAAAATATCCGAGCCCCTTTTTTTCCGGTTCCATCAGGCGGTCAGATACAACAGCGGAAATAAAAATATCCAGACGACGTCGACGAAATGCCAGTAAAGGCCGACCAGTTCGATCCGGTCCGCGATCGGCCGCCCGCCGCCGGACCAACGGGGGCCGGGTATTGACATATTGACATTTGGCCGAATGATCCCGCCCCGGATACTGGGATCGGAGAAATTTGAAATGTCAATAATGTCAATACCCGGCCCCGGGCTCCCCGGGCTGGCCGTGCCTGTGCCTGGAGCCGGTGGCCACAGCCGGTCCCGGAGGCCAAACGTCCACAGGATTAAAATGGCTGTGATGCCGGCGATGACGTGGAGGGCATGCAGGCCTGTCAGCGTGAAATAAAACGCCCAGAAGAGGTTCGTGTTCGGATAAATACCGTGCGAAAATTTACCGTGATATTCGAACGATTTGATTCCTAAAAACACCAAGCCCATCAGCGCCGTGGCCAGAAGAAACCGGCAGATTTTTTTGCGGTCCCGCTTTTTCACGTTCTCGAACGCCTTGACCATCGTGTAACTGCTTGTCAGAAGCACCAGCGTGTTGAGCGATCCGATGGGGACGCTCAAGTGCCCGGCGTTATCGGCCCAGTCGGGATGAGCCAGGCGAAGTAGAATGAACGAACCGATCGCCCCGCCGAAAATCATGATCTCTGAGCCGATCAGCCACCAGATGCCCAATTTTCCCGTGGAAATTTCTCCGGAATTCTCCACGGCTGCCGTTTGCACGATCACGCCGTGCCTTCCGCCTGCGCGAGGGGCGGCTCATTCTGCGGAACGAAATCCTCGGCTCGATCCGGCAGACTGTATTCGTACGGTCCGCGATAGACGACGGGCGCGGCCGTGAAGTTTCCGTGCGGCGGCGGCGAGGCTGCGGACCATTCAAGCGTATTGGCCCGGAAGGGATTGGCCTCGGCCGCCGGACCCCGGAAGATGCTCCAGAAGAAGTTGATCACGAAGACGATCTGGCCGGCGATGAGAATGAAGGCGGAGATGGTCACAAACACGTTGAGCGTTTTGAATTGATCGAGGATTCGATACTGCGACGGATCGGCGATCCGCCGGATCATACCGCCGCTGCCGATCTGGAAAATCGGCCAGAAGGTGCAATTAAAAAAAACAAACGTCAGCCAGAAATGGATTTTGCCCAGCCGTTCGCTATACATCCGCCCGAACATTTTCGGAAACCAGAAATGGATGGCCGCAAAACCCCCGAAAAATACGGCCGGAAAAAATGTGTAGTGAAAATGCGCGACGACAAAGTATGTGCCGTGAAAATAAATGTTTGACGCGGCGGACCCGAGGAATATCCCCGTGAGGCCGCCGATCAGAAACGTCACCAGAAACCCGACCGCCCAGAGCATCGGCGTCGCAAGCCGGATCGATCCGCCCCGAAGGCTTGCCAGCATGCAGAAGATGATGATGGCAAACGGAACCGAAATCAAAATGGTTGTGATCGAAAACGGCATGGCCAGCCTCGGATCCATCCCGCTGATGAACATGTGGTGGGCCCAGACGACGTAGCTTAACGCGAGGGCGACCGCCATGCTCCAGACCATCGTCCGGTATCCGAAGATCGGTTTTCGCGAAAAGACAGGAATGATCTCGAGCACCGCAGCCAGGCCCGGCAGAAATACGACGTAGACCTCCGGATGGCCGAAAAACCAGAACAGGTGCTGCCACAGAAGAGGCTCGCCGCCTTTTTGAGGCAGATAAAATCCCGTTCCCGCCACGTTGTCCAAAAGCAGCATGATCGCTCCGGCGATGAGGGGACCGACCGAGAAAAAGAACGCCAGCGATGCCCCGACGAGAAACCACGTCGCCAGCGGCACCCGGGAATACGTCAAGCCTTTCGCGCGGGCGCACATGAACGTCGCCAGATAATTGATCCCGCCCATCGTGAACGACGCAAACTCAAGTGCCAGCGCCAAAATCCACAAAACGACGCCCCAGAAAATTCCGGTATACTCCTGGCTGGCCGACAGCGGCGGATATCCCGTCCATCCGCAGGCAGACGCGCCGGCGGGAACGAAAAATGACGCTAACAGACAGACGACAGAAGCGACAAAAACCCAGTAGGACAGCATGTTCAGACGCGGGAACACCATATCCCGCGCGCCGATCTGAAGCGGGATCACGAAATTCGACAGCGCCGCGACCAGAACCGGCATCCCGACGAAAAACACCATGATCGTGCCGTGCATCGTCACCAACATGTTGAATTTGTCCGCCGTCACGACGCCCCAACCCGGCGCCGCCGTGTTCGGATACGCCAACTGCCAGCGCATGAGATATGCCGTGAACGCGCCCACCAGCGCCATGAACAGTCCCGTAAAGAGGTATTGCTTCGCAATCATCTTGTGATCGGTCGAAAAAACGTATTTCCAGATGAATTTTTCATCCCCGTGAGAATGGTGTGCGCTGTTGCCTCTTGCCTGATGCCTGTTGCCTTCCATTGTATTTATTCCAACTGCTCCTTTGTTGTTTCCGCGAGCCACCGCTCGTAGTCGGCCGGTTCTTGCACTTCGAGAGAGCCCAGCATTTTGGTGTGACCCAACCCGCACAGTTCCGAGCAGAACAGGTTGAACGTGCCGGTTCGCGTCGCCTCAAACCAGGCGTTGATCTGCCGGCCCGGCAGGATGTCCTGCTTGAGCCGGACCTCCGGCAGAAAGAAACTGTGGATGACGTCTTTCGATGTGAGGATCAGGCGGATTTTGCTGTGAATCGGAACGTGTAAAACCCGCGGGACCGTCAGATCGTCGCGCGTGTCGAACTGGCCGTCCGCGCCGGGATAGACGAACGTCCAGGAGAACTGCTGAGCCACGACTTTGATGCGGACGTCCCCTTCCGGAAAATTCTCCTTCACCTTCGCCCACACGCCGGCGCCTTTGGAGTCGATGACAAAATCGAGAACCGTCACCACGATCACGATGCCGATGATCCAGCGCATCTCGCGCCACGTCTCGCCCGTTTCGTAGCGGGCTTTCACCCCGTCTTTTCGCCGATACCGCACGAGCGAATAGACGATGTACCCTTCCGTCGCGACGAAAAAAAATCCGACGATGGCGTAGATGAAATACAGAATCCCGTCGATGTCCCCGCTGAACGTCGAAACACTCTGGGGTAGATTTTTAAGCATCCCCGCCCACCGAACTTTCAGGCATATCCATCCTGCTTCGGCAAAATCCATTCCGAAGGCGGTCCGGGCGGGGGAAGACAAAGATATCCGGTTGACTGATTAAGTGTAGGACGCGCGCGATTTCGATTTCGCACAAATCAGGCCGCAAACACAGTTGACCTATTTCAATACAATTTTTGTTTCACTGTTCGGGGGTTTCGTCCGCCCGCGATAAATTCCATCCCCCTTGATTCCAAAAGAATAGCGCAGACTTTGGCTCGACCATCGATGCCGGACTGATTTGTGCATCACCCAATTATTCAAACCGTTGAAAGGAGCGTGACCTGATTGAATATCTCTGCAGCCATCCTGGCGGGCGGATTATCCCGCCGGATGGGATCCGACAAGGCATTGCTGCCGTTTCGCGCCAATCCCATGGCGCGGGTGATCGCCAAAATTTTGAGGCGTGTCACGGGCTCCGAACCGTTTCTGGTCGCCAAATCGCCGGATAAATATGCAACGCTTGGCCTGCCTCTGGTCAAAGATCGCATGTCCCGTCGCTGTGCCCTCGCGGGCGTTCACGCCGCGATCAATCACGTCTCGTCCGGCCGCGTGCTGATCGTGACCTGCGACCAGCCATTTTTGTCCGAACCCCTGCTTCGGGAGATGATCCGGCTGAGCGGCGACGTCGTGGCCTGCGAAGTCGATCGAAAACTTCAGCCCTTTCCCGTTATTTTTTCCGCCGACCTGGCGGATGCCGTCGCCGGGTCCTTCGAGTACGGCATCCTGTCCGTGCAGGAGAATCTGTTCGTGGGCGGATTTCCGACCATTCTCGACGAGCGCCGCGTCCGCGAAATCGATCCCGGCCTTCGCACGTTCCGGAACGTGAACGACCGCGCGGCGTATCGGCAAACCGGCGTGTCCTGCCGCGCCGTGGGTTTGAAATAATGAGAAAAACCAAGCCACAGACAGACATCCACAGACGTTCACACCTGCCTGCCGGCAGGCAGGGACACAGACAGACAGTTCCTCAAAGAAAACGTGTGGGTCTGTGTGTGCCGGTGCTCGTCTGTGTGTGGCCCATGTTTTAAGTCATGCGATGAGCATCCGCACGATTTTCTTCCCCGACCCTGACCGCTCCTTTCGCGGTGAACGCGGTCTTCGCACCTCGATCCGGACCGTTCATCTGGCGGCCATGGGAATTTTGCTGGGCGGGCATGTTTACGGTGTTGCGCCGGATCGGCTCAGGACTGCGCTCATGTGGACGGTCGGGTCCGGCTCGGCCTTTGTCGCGCTTGAACTATTTTGCAATTTTCACTGGCTGTTTCAAGTCCGCGGAATTCTGACGCTGACGAAAATCATGCTCGTGCTGTCCGTTCCGCTATTTTGGGATTACCGAATCTGGATATTGCTTGTGGTCGTTGCGATCGGATCGGTCGGTTCCCACCTCTCAACCAAATTCCGGCACTACTCGATCCTCACCCGGGACGTCCGGTCACACAAAAAAGGTTAGGGCGTGTTCGCTTTCGCCGGGTGCATCCTATCGAACGCATCCTCGACGGCCTGCACGGCGAGGATGAGGAAGCTGTCAAGTCCGCAGTAGGCGTGGTCCCGGGATTTGCATGTGCCGCTGTCGCTCTGGTTCGCGCACTCGGAGCATACCTTTTCCCGGATTTTCGGTATGTACGCCCCGATGTCTGCGCTGCGAGGCGTCGTCAAAACCGCCTCCAATATGTGCTCCAGGTGCATGTCAAAGGGACATGCTCCATCCACACCGACCCCGCATACCTCCTCGTAGCCGAACTTGCGGCACAGCGAACAGACCCGGTCTCGCAACGCCTCCCGATAATTCGTCAGTTCGTCAGGTGTAAAATTCATCGCATCTCTCCTTTCTCTCACCCCGTCGAACTGATCTGCAATTCCAATTCCGGTGTGATGGAGCGGCCGTAAAGAGTTCGTTAATCAATTCCGCAGTAGGGAAATAAACCCGTGCACGCGCGGCAATGTATCGGTCGGGGTAAACGGCGAGTGTTATGAATCAGGACAAGCTGTTTTGAATAAAGACAGGCGCGTCCTCGTCCGATAAATCAACGGGACCATACTAATTGACAGATTTCCAAAATGTTGAGAATATCTTCGCCCGCAGTGGCAGCGGTGGCAGAAAAATTGCATGACGTACGTCGTGGGGCAGAGTCAATATGGCGGCGTTCAGGTAGTCACGGAAAGACGGTGGCCGTACGCGGCCACAACATCGGGTCGGGAACAAGGGAGTCTGACATGAATGAGGAAGAGTTGACGTTGGTCAAACGAACATTTATGTGGGGCGTGGTCGTCGCCGCGGTTGCGCTGGCTGTCTTCTTTATCGCGCAGGCTTTTGCCGTCCCGGCGTCCGCTGCGGACCCGGCGGCCAAAGGCGGTCCGGCCGGACATAAATTCGTCGGCGTGGCCACCTGCGGAATGTGTCACAAGAGCGAGGCGACCGGCAATCAGCTCAAGGTCTGGCAGGAGAGCAAACACGCGAAGGCGTTCGCGACGCTTGGCACGAAAGAGGCGAAGGCGATCGCGGAAAAAGCCGGCGTGAAGGGCGATCCGCAGAAGGAGCCGCAGTGCGTGAAGTGTCACGTCACGGCTTTTGGCGTTGATGCGTCGATGTTGGGCGAGAAATTCAAGATGGAGGACGGCGTCCAGTGCGAGGCCTGTCACGGCCCGGGCGCCGACTACAAGGCGATCAAGACCATGAAGGACAAGAAAGCGGCGATCGATGCAGGTCTTGTCATTCCGGACGAAAAGACGTGCCGCACTTGCCACAATGAGCAGGCGCCGACCTTCAAGGGATTCGATTTCAAGGAACGGTTGAGCAAGATCGTCCACAAACGTCCCGCAAAAAAAGAAGCGCCCGCCAAGTAGCAGGAAGGCGGGTTCCGTGAGCTGGGTTTCTGGGCTGGCAAAACTGCGGTGGGTGGTTTCCGTTTCCCCGCTCGCATTCATTTTTCTTTCCCCCCTCGGATCATTTGCCGTGTCTGCCGCGCCGGGGCGGGGTCCAAGCAGTTGCGAGACGTGCCACATGGAGTCGGACTCGGCGCTGGTCGAAAGTTTCAGATCGAGCGTCCACGCGACGATCGGCTGTCACGGTTGTCACGGCGGCAACCCGAACGAACCGACCGAAGACGCGATGTTCGCCGCCGAGGATTTCAAAGGCAAGCCGGACAGAAAAAACGTGCCGGAATTTTGCGGCGGTTGTCATTCGGACGTTCGGAAGATGAATCCATTCGGCCTTCGGACCGACCAATTGGCGCAGTACAAGACGTCCAAACACGGCGAAATGCTTTTCGGCAAGGGCGACGAGAACGTCGCGGTCTGCATCGACTGCCACGGCGGCGCACACCAGATACTGCGCCCGAAGGACCCGGCGTCGCCCGTCCATCCGACGAACGTGCCGGCCACGTGCGGGCGCTGTCACAGCGATGAAAAAAAGATGCCGAAATACCACGTGCCGGCGACCATCCCGGGCGATTACGAAAAAAGCGTTCATGCGGCGGCCCTGCGGGTGCGCAAAGATCTGTCGGCGCCGACCTGCGTCACGTGTCACGGCAATCACGGCGCGACGCCGCCGGGCGTACGGGATGTCAGCGAAATTTGCGGGAGATGCCACGTGAGGGAGGCCGAAGCCTTCTCGAAAAGTCCCCACGCGTCGGCGACGGCCGGCGGGAAAATGAAAGCGTGCATCTCGTGCCATTCGAATCACGCAATCCACCATCCGACGGATGAACTCCTGCGGACGGCCTGCGCCGACTGTCACAAAAAAGCCGACGACCCTGCGCTTCAGGTCCGCGACGAATTTCTTGCCGGGATCGGCCAGATCCGGCGGGATATTGATTCAACACGAGACCTCGTGCAGTCGGCGGCCGAGCGGGGATTCGAGGTCGGCGAAGAGCAAGTCCGCGTGGAAGAAGCCAAGACCGCGTTCATCGCGCTGACGCCGGCCCAGCATGCGCTCAACCTCGCCGATCTTTCGAAAGCGCTTCGCGAAACAGAAACCCGGCAGGATGATATTCAGCGTTCGATCAAGGAAAAGATTCTGGGCGAAACCGTCCGGCGGATGATCTTTCTGCCGGCCGTCATCATCCTCGTACTGCTCTCGATCGCATTCGCGGCCAAACGGGCGGAAATCGAACATTCTCGAAGGGGGAACGGCAACGGTGGATAAGCCCAACGGCGCTGCGAAAAATGGCGGCGTGTCTCGCCGGGGATTTCTGGACTACTTCATCGGCGGCGGTCTGGCGGCCCTTCTGGCCGGCATGGTTGCTCCGATCGGCGCGTACCTGTGGCCAGCCCGCAAAAGGGGCGGCACGCAGGACGTGGTGGAGGCCGGCCAGGTCGAAGGATGGCAGGTGGGATTGGCCAGACCCATTCAGATCGGCGGCCATCCCATTCTCGTGGTCCGGTCGACCGAATCGGAATTCCGGGCGTTCAGCTCGGTCTGCTCCCATCTGGGCTGTATCGTCCAGTGGGAAGTCTCCAGCCGCACGTTCAAATGTCCGTGCCACGCCGGAACATTTTCCGGCGAAGGCAAGGTCCTCTCCGGTCCTCCGCCATCCGCGCTGATCGCCTACGAGACGTTCGTGGCGGGCGGCAAAGTCAACGTAAAAGTCCCGCCGGCGTGACGCGATGAACGAAAAATTGACATCCATGCGAAATTCGATTGAAAAGTTTTTGCGCGCGCGATACCCGTGGGATTCATTCAAGGATTTCGCGGCGCATCAGGCCCAAAAACCGTTGCCGCCGCATGTGTCGTGGTGGCACACGTTCGGAAGTCTCGCCCTGTTTTTGCTGGCGAACCAGATTGTCACCGGCCTGCTGCTCATGGCCTATTACCGGCCGACCTCCGATCATGCGTTCGAATCCATCCGGTTCATTCAAACCGAGGTTCCGGCCGGCTGGCTCATCCGGGGTCTTCATGCGTGGGGCGCGGCTCTGATGATCTGCATGCTGATTCTTCACATGATCCGCGTCTTCGTCATGGGCGGGTACAAAAAGCCGCGCGAGTTGACCTGGGTGACGGGCGTCCTGCTTTTGGGCGTGACGGTCACGTTCGGGTTCACCGGGTATCTTCTTCCGTGGAACCAGCTCTCCTACTGGGCGACGACGGTGGGAACGGAGGTCGCGCGGGCTGTGCCGTTTGTCGGCAACGACATCGCCCTGATGTTGCGGGGCGGAGAAGGCGTGAGCGGCGAGACGCTCGGACGTTTTTATGTTCTTCACGTCGCGGTTCTCCCGTGGGCCATCGTCGGATTGGTATCCATTCATCTGTTTCTCATGCGGCTTCAGAATCTCGCGACGCTGGAACGCGTCGGAGAAGAACAGGACATTCCTCCCCATCACGCGGTGCCGTTTTTTCCGGAGCATGTGCTGAAGGAGTTGAGCGTGTTTACCGTCTTTCTCGGGTTCCTCCTGGCCCTCGTGATCTTCTCCCCTCCCGAACTGGGTGAGCCGGCCGATCCGTTCAACACGCCGGTCGGCATCAAACCGGAATGGTATTTTCTTTCGACGTATCAGATGCTCAAATATTTTCCGAAGACGATCGGGATTTTCACGTCCATGATCCCTCCGCTCATCCTCGTGCTTCTGCCCTTTATCGATCGCAGTCTCGAACGCCATCCGAAACGCCGCCCCCTGGCGATGACGCTGGGCGCTCTGGCCCTGGTGGGTGCGCTGGCGCTCGGAATTGTCGGCAAAATATCGGAAACACATATCCGTTTTTTCGGCAAACCATATGAAGTCGATCTCTACGGACGATGGACTCCGGAGGAGGGTAGCGCGCCGGCGGCGGACACAACCGTCTCCCGCGCGGAGAATCGTACGGGGAGCGCCCCTTGAAGGACTATCAGCACGTCATCCGGCTCGGCATTATCATCGCCGTCGCCTTCACAGTCTTTATGGTCGGCCGCCGGCTTCTTTTGCCGGCCACGTTCGGGGAAATCGGGCATTACCGGGCGGCGGCGCTGGACGCGATCAAATCCAAACCGATGAGACACGCCGGCCAGGAGGCCTGCGCCGACTGTCATTCGGATGTGCTCGAAATGAAATCGAAGTCGAAGCATGCGGGCGTCCACTGCGAAAGCTGTCACGGTCCGGCGCTTTTGCACACGGAAGATCCGGACAGCGAGTTTGCGCGGCCGTACAAACCCGCGCCGGAAGATCGCCGGGTCTTCTGCGGCAGGTGCCACAAGGAAAACGTGTCGAAGCCCAAGTTCATGCCGCAGGTGCATCTGGACGTCCACTACCCGGGAAAGTCCTGCACGGACTGCCACAATCCGCACAGTCCGGACC
>JAHFCY010000112.1 GCA_023249255.1 Candidatus Lindowiibacteriota bacterium
TGATTCCGAGGAGTTTTCGGCTTGGAACAGACCACGTGGTAAAAATTGCCAGCAGAAACAGGCCGAGAAGCGGCCCGTAGGTGAATGCCACGATCCGGAAACCGAGCCAGAGAATATTGTCGAGATTTTTGAAAGTCAGCGCGGCGACGATGAAAAGCGCGCCGAACGCGAGGAAAGAAAGTTTTGAGGCGATCACGCACCGGCGTTCATCTGCGGTTTTGCCCCAGAATCGTTTATAAAAATCCATCGTAAAAGCCGTGGCAAGCGAGGCGAGCGCGGAATCGGAACTGCCCATGGCCGCCGCCGCGACAGCCGCAAGAAGCAGTCCACGCAATCCTGCGGGCAATTCCATCAGAATAAACCTTGGGAAGATGTGATCGCTGTCGGCCATGCCCGAGATGAGTTCCGGATGATGAATTGAGTATGCGTAGAGCCCGACGCCGATCGAGAGGAACGTGAACGTGATCGGAATCGAAATCAATCCGGACAGCATGAGACTCCAGCGCGCCTTCTTCGGGTCATTGCAGGCCAACAACCGCTGGACCATGTCCTGATCCGTGCCATAGGCGGAACTTGACTGGAAAAAGCCCCAGACGGCCAGAAGAAAAAAGAGACTGAGATTGTCCGGTTTCAAGAGTTCTAGAAAATTGAATTTGTTGTAGACCGTACCGTCAGGTTTTACCGCATGCCGGCCGGCGTCTAAGATTGCCGCCAGACCGCCGGGAACGTGAGTCAGAAGATAGGCGATCGTGATAGCGGCTCCGGTGAGAAAGAGACAGAATTGAAAGAGATCGGTCCAGGCGATGGCGCGGCCGCCGCCGGCGGTTGTGTAGGCCAGAATGATTCCGACAACGATGAATACACAGTGGTTGTACGCGATGGCGCCGCCGGAAACGACTTCCAGCACTTTCGCGATCGCCACGATCCGGACGGTCGATGCGAGTGTCCGCGAGAGCAGAAAATAGGCCGAACCCGTCAGCCTGATCGTCGTATCGAATCGCCGTTCCAGATACTCATAAATCGACGTGACGCCTTCCCGCTGATAGACGGGCAAAATGCATGACGCGACGAAGATGGTGGCCAGGATGTCGCCTACGTTGCTGAAGAGATAGCGGTAATCCGCCTTGTAGCCCTCCGCTGGGCTTCCGACAAACGTCAGGGCGCTGATGATGGTGGCCAGAAAGCTGGCTGTGGTCACCAGCCACGGGATCGAGCGGTTTGCCAGAAAATAATCACTGGTGTTTTGTTTGGATTGCCTCGCCGCCCACCATCCGATGGAAGCGAGAATCGCCACATAGGCGATCAGAATGGACGCATCAAGAACTCCGATGGAAACAGTTCGTGCTTGACTCAAAATCAGGCCGGAACGGGCGCGGGCACAGAAGGTTCTTCGGACGTGGCCTTTCGCGTAAGCAGACGATTCCAGTTTTCAGGATGAAAGGCGAGGCTTGAACCGATCGCGCACTCGAATGTGCAGGCACAGCCCTTGTTCTGAATGAAATTCCGGATCGCCCGCGCCTTGGGGCTGTTCAGCGCCCTCGGAACATCGTAGTCGAATTCGTGGAGATCCCCCATCCACGTGTCTTTAAATTCCTTCGGCCGGGCCTTGCCGTCATTGATCAGCGTCTGGAGAATTTCGCAGGGAAAAAGGTTGCCGTACTCGTTGAGTTCGATGAAACTTTCGCCGGCCTGGCATGGAAACGGCATGACGTCTTTTTTCTGAATCTCGATGATCGTCGCCTCCACCGCCTCCCGCAGGCGCACGAAGACGCGGGAGATCAGGGGAAAACGGTACGTTTTGTCGGCCCGCGAGAAAAGGTTTCGGACGAGATCCTTGTATTTTTGTTTCTTCGGGACGATTTTTTCCGGCTCCCGGATCGCGCCCCGCGCGTAGAGGATCGTGTGGTTTTCGATTTCCATCCGGTTTTTGATGAAATCGACCAACTCGGGCACGTGATCTTCGTTGAGCTTTGAGAGGACCGACGTCACGTCGATCCGAAGATTGTCCAGCCGGCGGGACAGCGCGTCCAGCAGGCGATAGGTCTCCATCACCTTGTCGAACGTGCCTTCCTTGCCGCGGACTTTGTCGTGAATTTCGCCGATGCCGTCGATCGAAATCGGAACACGGATGACCGCCATCGGGCATTCCCGACAAATCCGCTCGACTTTCTCCGCAATCCGCTCCGGAAACGTCCCATTGGTGGTGAACGTGAAAAAACGGGTCTTCGAATGCCGATAGAATCGGATGGCGATCTCGTCGATGTCCTGACGGACGAACGTCTCGCCGCCCGTGCAGGTGAGCTGAAGAAGATGGGGGAGACTGCGCGCAATCTTTTCGTACTCTTCGAGCTTGAGCTCCCTGTCCTTCGCCGCGCTTTCGATTTCCTCGAGGTAGAAGCAGTGCGGACAGCGCAGATTACACCTCGCCGTCACGTAGAGGATCATGTAATGGGGCGTGCGATTGAAGAGGCATCTGGTGTAATGCCATGCCCGGTTGATGTTCTTGATCGTGCTCAGCATGTCCCGTCCTTTGGGTCTGTAACAGTGTCTCGTTGTCTTGTCGACAGATTGTCCGAATTATATCAATCGGGTGTACTCAAAACAAGAAAAGAGTCGGTCGGACTGCGGGTCAGCCTTGCGTCACGACATTCGGCAGTTCGTTCCGGTCGTCGGGCTTGCTCGGAAAATACGCACGCAGTTCTTCGCCCGCCCTTTGAACTCCGGCCAGAATTCCCTCGACGGTCCGGCCTTCCCTGAAATGCGATTGCATCACGTCCCGGACGGATTCCCAGAATCCCGGCGGAACCTTATCGTGGATGCCGGTGTCGCCGAGAATCACAAAAGCCCTCCGGCGCGGCGCCACGAGTATCAGAACGCCGTTGCGCTCTTTCGTCCGGTGCATCTTGAGCCGCTGAAACACGCGGACGGCGCAGTCCATGACGTCGCCTTTCATTCCCGGCTCGACGTGAACGCGAATTTCGCCGGATGTCTGCAGTTCGGCTTCGGCGATGGCCGCCGACACGCGCCGAATATCCGTCTGCGTCAGCATCTCACCAGCTCCCACTTGCGCCCCCGCCGCCAAAACTTCCGCCGCCGCTCGAAAATCCTCCGCCGCCCCCAAATCCTCCCAGGCTCCCGCCGCTGCCGCCGGAACCGCCGAAATCCCGCCAGAAATATCCCGAACTGCCCCGGCACCGGCGTGAGTGGATGGTCAGGCCGAGCCTTGGGACGATCCAGCGCTGACGGAACCATTCCATGAGCGCTATGAAAGGAAGAACCAAAACCCAGAGTGCCGGCGACCAGCTGTTGATGGCGACGAGCGCCGCCCATCCCGCAGTCGTCAAGAGATAGACGATGGCGGGAAAGACTGCGTAGAGAGCCAGGGCTATCACCCATAATAGAATCAACGCGCCTTTCCCCATCGTCTGTCCGTCGGCGTCGGAATCATCCCCGCGATATTCGCCGCGCGTTGCCTGCTGAATCGCATCGAGCGCCGCGCGAATCCCGCCGGCGAAATCGCCCTGTTTGAACCGCGGCACAAGTTCCCGACGCAGGATGGTGGCGCAGAGAGCGTCCGGCAGAGCGCCTTCGAGTCCGTAACCAACCTCGATGCGGCTTCGATGCTCTTTCATGAACAGCGCCATCGTGACGCCGTTGTTTTTGCTTTTTTGTCCGATTCCCCAGCTCTGCGCCAGTTTGACCGTGAAGTCTTCAAGAGATTCGTCTTCAAGAGAATTGAAAACAGCCACGACAATCTGATTGGACGTTTGCGTTTCAAAAGTGCGGAGTGCCGACTCGATCGATTCGCGGTCCGTTGAGGATAGAATCCCGGCGTAATCGTTGACGTGATCATGCGGCGCGGGCGGAATGTCGAGCGCAAGACTGCAGGCCGGCAGAAGGAGAAGAAGCGCGATGGAAAAAAGAAGCGCCGGACGATTCAGAATTGGACCTTTGGCGCCTGCGCCGCGCCTTCGGCGGCCTTGAAGTACGCCTTGGGGGCGAACCCGGCAAACGCCGCGATCAGGCGGGCCGGAAATTGCCGGATCCGGACGTTGTAGGTCTGACTCGCCTCGTTGAAGCGCCCGCGCTCGACGCTGATTCGATTTTCAGTGCCCTCAAGCTGCGCTTGAAGATTCAAAAAATTTTCGTTGGCTTTCAAGTCCGGATATTTCTCGACAACGACAAGTAGCCGCCCGAGCGCCTGCGAGAGGCCGTCTTGAGCCGCCTGAAATTTTGCGAAGTCGGCGCCGGACCCCAGCATCTCCTTCGACAGCGTGACCTTCGTCGCCTGATTGCGGGCTTCCGTCACCTCGATGAGTGTCTGACTTTCGTGTTTCGCATAGCCTTTGACGGTTTCAACCAGATTTGGAATCAAATCCATCCGCCGCTGGTAGACGTTTTCAACCTGGGCCCACGTCTGATTGACCTGTTCGTCCGTCCTGACGAGATCATTGTACGTGGACGTCCCCCACAATGCGGTTATGACAATCAGCGCGATCAGAACGATTGCGGCAATCCATCCCTTGCTCATGCTCCTGCACCTCCGTGACGATTTGGGCGCCCTGCGGGCGAATGACCTTGAGGGCTCCATCCTATCACTCTTTCCGTTGTTTCTTGCAAGGGTATCGCCGCACAAGATACGGTATCTGTGAGATGGGGAGATGGACATGGCTTGTATCGGCCGCCGGCGCTTTCTGCCTGACGGCGGGGGCGACCGGGGCATCGGCTGAATCAACATTTGCACAGCTCAAAGAGCGGCTTATCCGCGACGGTTGCGATACGCGCTGGATAGCTTCTCTCTACGCGGACACGCGCTGTGAATTCCTGTCGACGATTGAGCAAATTAACATGAAACATGTCGAAGATACCGCGGCCTACGCGTCATTTCTGGATGAAAAAAATATGATCATCGCCCGCGAGTATTTCGAGAAACACCGCATGATGATCGGCCAATGCGGCAAACGCACGGGTGTTCCGCCCGAGATTGTGGTGGCCATCCTGCTGATCGAGAGCAAATGCGGCAATGACCGCAGTAAAGCGCCGGTTTTTAATGTTCTGTCGACGCTCTCTGTTTCAGACCATCCCCGGCACATCGAAGCAAGCTACGCGGCGCTTAAGCCCCAGTATCCGGATCTCACGATCGGGCAGATAAGCCGCCGTGCGCAGAGCCGGAGCCGATGGGCATACAGGGAACTTCGGACGTATCTCAACTGGATCCGCCGCCATCCGGGCATGGACGCGCTGGCCGCGGGAGGTTCATGGGCGGGCGCAATGGGATTGCCGCAATTCATGCCGACGGCGATGGCCGCGTACGCGGCGGATGGAGACGCGGACGGTCGCATTGATCTGGATAACGACACCGATGCGGTTGCCAGCATTTGCCGATATCTCCGGGGAAACGGCTGGCGGGCGGAACTACCCGCCGCGCATCAGCGGAAGATCATCTGGCGGTACAATCAAAGCCCGCTTTACGTCGAGACCGTTTTGCGCGTGGCGGAGAAGCTTGGCCTGCGATGACGGTAAATTCTTCCCGTCGTCCGGCCGTCGTCGTGTTGGTCAACAGAGGAGCGTATCGCGTGCTGGACACGATGGCGGAACGGCTGGCGGCCGCTTTCGAGCGCCTGGGGGCGCGTGTGATGGCGATCGACGCGGAGTTTGTTCATGAGCGGCGAACCGACGAGGACGTGGTGCGGGACATCCGGATGTTTTCTCCGGGCCTCATTGTCGGAATGAATCTTGGCGGTGTCGCGCCGGTGTCCGGCCGATGGTTTCCGGAACATTTCGATGCGCCGTTTCTTTCCTGGCTGGTGGATCATCCGGCGTATTTCATGTCCGCCCAAAGCCCCTTGTACCGCTTGCGCGCTTCTCCGGAATATTACATCGGCTGTGTCGATCCGCTTCATCTGAATTTTCTCGAACGGTTCTATCCATCCGACCGGCTCCTGTTTTTGCCGCATGCCGGCGAGCCGGCGCAACAAAATCCAATCCGGTTCGGGGATCGCGAACCGGCGGCGGTCCTCACGGCAGGACTCGGCCGGGCCATTCCGAAATCGGCGGTGAGCCGGGACATGGAATCGGCCGATGAATCCGGATCGTGGTTTCGCCGCGCCTATCGGATCGTTCATGATTCCACGCTCATGGACGTGGGACTGGACGTGCTCCATCAGATTGAAGGACAGATGCGCCTGCCCGCGTCCGACCGGCTGGATGTTCTGGCCTATTCGATCGCGGCATTCCAGGAAATCGAAAGCCGCCTCAGGCAGGAAATTCGTCGAACGCTTCTCGCGCGGGTTGCGGACGCCGAAATTTGCCGTTTGGATGTGTATGGCGACGCAAGCTGGAAAGATTTTGCCCGGCCTGACGGCTCCGTTCGATACCTGGGTGAATTGGATTACCCGTCCGTCCGTCCGGTGTTTGCGCGATATCAATACGTCCTCAATCCCCAGCCGCCGCAGACGCGCAACGGCAGCCATGAACGCGTGATGGACGCCCTCTCCGCGGGCACGCTTCCGATGACGCTGACCAACGAGTTTTATCGCGAATCGTTCAGCAACGATATCGTTCACCTTCGTCTTCTGGACGACGGTGTCGAAGCCAATCTCGCTGACGATCATGATTATCCAAGCCGGCTTGCGGCCGCGCAGTCGGCGTTCGAGCGGAATCACACGTGGACCGCGCGCGCCAGAATGTTGCTGGATCGATTTTGCGGAGAAGAACGTTCTGTCGCGTAGTACGACCTTGCAATCCTTCCTTGACGCCCCCATGACGCTGTGATGCCATTGCAATCCATGAATGGGTCGCCCCTCATGATCGGCCTTCCGGGAACGGAACTTTCGGCGGACGACGAATTACGCCTGGATCGGATTCGCCCCGCCTCGGTCATTCTTTTCACCCGGAATTTCCAGTCCGTGCCGCAGATCAAAACGCTCATCCGGCGGACAAAAGAAATCGCCGGCGCGCAGTGCCGCCTCGCTGTCGATCATGAAGGCGGTCGCGTGGTGCGATTCCCCGACGCCCTGCCACCGTTCCCAGCGCCTCGGACGTTCGGCGAGCAGGGGGATCCGGACAAGATGCGGCTGGCGGCTCGGACGGCGGCGGAAGCGCTCAAAGAATGGGGGTTTGATCTAGATCTGGCGCCGGTGGTCGATGTGCTGACGCCGACAAGCCATCCACGAATGATCGACCGGTGTTTCGGTTCCGATCCGGAACGGGTGGCGGAAATGGCCGAAGCGTTTATCCGGGGCATGCACGAAGGCGGGATTCTCACCTGCGCCAAACATTTTCCCGGAACCGGCCCGGCCGAACTCGATCCTCACGAAACCGGTCCCAAGGTTGCGTTGACGCGCGATCAGATGGAACGATTTCTTCTCCCATTTCGCCGGGCTGTCGCCACCGGCGTCGACACCGTCATGATCAATCATATCCTCTATCCGCATCTGGATCCTTCCGGTCCGGCCACGCTCTCCCAAAAAATCATCACCGGTCTGCTCCGGGGAGAACTTGGATTTCGCCGCGAAATTTTGTCTGACGATCTTGAGATGGGAGCGATTCAGGAAGCGTATGGAATCGAGGAGGCGGTCAGCCGCGCCCATGCCGCCGGCTGCACGATGCTGTTGGTGTGCAAGGAGCCGGCCCTTCAGGACCGCGCATGGAATGCTCTCCGAATGGGATAACCCCTTTTACCACACACAGACAGTCACAGACAGTCACAGACACAGACGGATTTGATTTGTGATGGTGGGAGTCTGTGAATGGGGGTGGATGTCTGTGTGTGGCTCTGGTTTATCCGAACGCCCAGCCCCGCCGTTAAAGTTTTCCGCCCGATACGCCGACAGGATAGACTAAGGAAAGGAATCCTTGTGTCTGTGTGTTGGCCATGGAGGGTGTGAAACATGGAAATTTTCGGGTTGGATAAATCGCCACTTATTTCATCCTTTCATTTTGGACCCATTCAGGAACTGAAATCGCCCCCAACAGATGCGACCGACAAAACGCCTGACCCCGATTCATCCGCCGCCGATCCGTCCTCCGCTCCCGACGACAAATCAGCCGAGACCGAAAAGCCGGTCGAAGGATTGCCGGAAACGATCAAACAGCGCATCGCGCGCGTGATGGCCGAACTCTTCGAGCAGGCCGGCGGGACAACCGACGACATATTCCATCGAATGCGCCAGATGAGAAATGAGACGATGGCCGCGTTCGCAAACCCTCCGGATAAGATCGAGACGCGGAAGGAAAAAAACAAACATCGAATTGAAAAGGATTCCCTGTCCGGCAGGGATATCGGGCAGCCGGCCTCCGCCGAATCCGTGGATTCGCCTCCTCCTGCCGCCCCGCCGCCCGTTCACGATTCGTTCTCCATCGATTTATCCGTCGATTCGGTGTTTGAGCGCATGGAAAAGCTGGTACAACGGGTCAGTGAACAGCAAGGCCGGAAAATTTTCAAATCCGCCTCGTCCGTGCTCCGCCGCCAGTCGGCCGGCCTCCACCTCGATTTCTCTTTCACGACCCAGCTTCTGGACAGGGGTATCAACCTTGCGGAAATCGACCAGAGTCTGGTCCAGCCGTTCATGGATGCCGCGGCTGGATTGTCAAATTTTGACGACAACAGCCTCCAAAAATTTATGACGTCCGTGGAAAATATGTTCAATGGGTTGGAGAACAAGCTGGGATTGCAGGACGGGACACTGCAGGCGAACGAGGATCTTTTCAAAAAAACAGCGAAACGATTTTTTGACTCGGTTCAGGAAATCGTCAACGCCCCATCTGTTCTCGATGACGCTTCCCGCCGGGATGTCCTCGATCTGCCGCCCGAGTCTGAATTTTTCCGAAAAAGCGTGGCGGATATTTTCCGCGCCGCCGGCGGCATGGATATTGCCAAACGCGTGGTGGCCGGCCAGCCGTCCGATCTTGATATCCTGCTGGAAAAATTGAAGAAGGACAGGCCGGAGGCGCAAAAGAAAGAAACTGCGAACGCTCCGACCAGCGCCACGGACCATCCGTCCGCGCCGGATGCCGGCTCTTCAGGAGACGAACCTCAAGCCGTCCGTCTCGCCCGCGAAAATATGATTGCGATTTCAAATGGATTTACAGCCCATAGCATTTTCGAGGCGGCCCGATTCTTTAATGTCTTTTCAGATTCCGGCGCCCCTCCGTCCGGAACTGTCCACGACGCCGTCGCGTAATCCAATAAGTCAATAAGTCAATCTACGTCCCCATTTCCCGTCCCCATTTCCGCCATGTGAGTGGCCTGGGTTTATCCATTCTACGTCCCCATTCTCGGTTTGACGGGGATTCCGACCATCCGGAACCGGAACAAGCCGTCGCTTTTGACGGTGATCAGCAATTTCATGCCGGGATGCAGTTGCCGGATGAATCGGGTCTGGTCGGGATCCGGCTGCAGACCGCCGTCTTTCGCCCGCACAACGGAGGGATAAATCCGGACGGGGTGGGCAAGCATCGCCTTGGGCTTCTTTGCGGTGTTGCCGTTCAGAGTCCGGCCGACTTTTTCCACCTCGACCACGAATGTCCCTTCCGTGTCGTCCACGGACACGATTTTCCCCTGAAGGGTCCCGCGAAATCCCGCCGCGCCGGGAGGAACTTTGATATCCTCGATTTTTCCGAGACCTGCCGCAGCGGACGGCGCGGCCGGAACCGCCCATAGGACAATCAAGCCGATTGTCCATCCGATCCATCGTTTCATTGGAAGAATATTTTCAGAAGCTGTTTTTTATATTTTTTGTACTGGTCGTCATTCAAAAACTGCCGGGCTTCGATCAATTTTCTGATTTTGAAAGAGCCGAGTCCGGCCTGAAGCGTGGTGATCTCTTTGAGCCTGGCCTCCAGCTCGGCGTAGTCCAGGTCATTCCGATTGAGCTGTTCCGTAAATTCCATTTCGCGCAGTTCAACCTCCGTGCCCCGGGTTGTGGTCTCCTTGTCATACTCGAACAGCAGATGCTGCATTTTTTCCGTCTGGGCCGTGTCGAGATCGATCTTATTCCGAAAAAACCCGACGCTCATGCTTAAAGGCTTGCGCCGCGGCCTCGTCGGGCCTCCCGCGCAGTTGCTGACTCCGACGTCGACGGACAGCAGAATGACCGCCGAGCACAGCAGGACGAGGAATCTCGGTAGCTGTTCACGTATGCCCCCTCTCCCGCCTCTGGCGGGAGAGGGTCTGGGTGAGGGTGGCAGGAT
>JAHFCY010000113.1:0-1146 GCA_023249255.1 Candidatus Lindowiibacteriota bacterium
GAACTCCTTCGATTTCCTGAACGCGCACGCGCGTGAACCATTCATAAATCTGGAGGACATCCGCCAGAAGCGGACGGCCTTGAACGTTGATCGAAAACTGGCCACTGCTGTTGAGGCCGTGCCGCCGGCCCAAGTCCACGATCATGAGCCCTTCACGCTCTTTCCGGACGACCATGGCGTACTGGGAGGAGGCCGAGTGGAGCGATTTGATCGTGTCGACGATGAGATCATCCGTGAAATCGGTGCCGCTCCGGAGCGCGACGTGCTGTTCCTTGAATTCGAGCGAAGACGAGCCGGTGCGGCCGCCGACCGGGAAGATGCCAAGGGCGGCGTCAAAAATGTGATGCTGGTCGAAACCGATCTGGCCATGAAAAAAGAAATCGGCGCCTTTCTGATGCGCGACTTCTTCCGCCTTTTCGAACGGCACCGCCGGTTCGAGAGCCTCGACATTGAAGGCCGAGAGGGACTCGGCGAAGAGGGCGATGGCGTCCGTGAACAGGCGGCCGAAGCTCGGGCGGATCGAGGACGGATCATCGGCCAGACGAAAGACATAAAGATTGTATGTCCGGCGGCGCGCGAGGGGCAGATCGGTATTGTCCGAACTGAGTCCCTGCGCCCGTTTCTGAATCGCGTCGTCGTACGGATCGAGGTCCTTGGCGATCTCCATCTCGGACCGGGCCGTTTCGGCCAGCCCCATCTGCCATGCGGCCTGGGCAAACTGCCGGCGGATATCTTTGTCGCGAGGATTGAGTTTGCGCGCCAACAAGAGCGGCATGAACGCGGCCTCGTAGCGGGCTTCGGACATCAACTGCGAGCCGACCTTCAACCGTTCCACCGCTCTCTGAATCCGGCTCGGGTCGGAGACCGGCACATACCGGAGAAGCCACAGGTCGAGCTGCATGAACAGATACGGCCGGTCCGGCGTTTCACGCAGAAAGTCGGACAGCATTTGAATGCCCGCCATGTGGCGGCCGCAGGCGACTTCAGCCAGACTTTTCAAATAGACCAGGTCCTCGACATCGTCGGCCGGCAGATTATTCGTGGTGAATCCCTTGAGTATCTCCGCCGCATCGTCGTAGCGTTCCGCCATGAGATCGAGCCGGGCGAGGAGCCGGCCAAAGGAGGGATTCGTCCGGAGAGACATGG
>JAHFCY010000113.1:1156-10184 GCA_023249255.1 Candidatus Lindowiibacteriota bacterium
AATTTTTCAAGAATTTTTTCGACCGGGTATTTGGCTTTGAGCAGGTGCCCGATCGTGAGGTCGTAGCTTTCGATGACATCCGGAAATTCATCGAGAAGTTTGTCGGTGGCTTCCATGATGCGGTCGGAGTCGCCGATGATCGATTCGACTTCGAGCTGAAGCTTGCGGGCGTCGAAAAACTTCTCCCGGAGCGCGACAGCAAGCTGGAGGGCTGCGCGGGACTCTATATACTTGTGGCGGCCGATCAGGACGACCGCGCGGTAATAGTGGATATCGGGATTTTGCGAAAACCGGCTCGTGACCGTTTTCAGCATCTCCTCGGCCTTGTCGTAATCCTTCAGGTGGAGCGCGTAAAGCTGCAGGCGGCGGGTGGCGGCATCGACGCTCTGTGGATCGCTCATCTCGGCGGTGAGATAAGCCGAGTCGGCATCATCCAATTTTCCGAGTTTGACGTAGACGTCGCCCAGATGCAGATACGCCGGGACGTGATTGGGATTTTCGGCGAGACACCGGCGAAGATTCAGAATGGCGGTGTAGTATTCGCCGCGCTCTTCGTTTCCGACGGCGTTTTCATATTCCTCAAGAGCGCCGGCGGACGCGGGGGGGACAAGCGCGAGGGAACGGGCCATGCCTGCCGGCAGGCAGGCAACAGGCAACAGGCAACAAGAAACGCGCAAAACATGGGCGAAAAATGATCGGATCATGCGGATGTTTGGGGACCCCCGTACAATCGTTCCTCGCCGTAGGTTTCCCGGAGCACCTCGTCGATCGTCGTGACGCCGGCCAGAATTTTTTTCCGGCCCCGGCTGCGGAGCGTCTTCGTTCCGGTCTGGGCGACCGCGTCAAGCAGTTCCTTCACGCCGGCCTTTTTTTCGATGAGTTCGGTGAGTTCTCGGTTGAACCGCAGGACCTGAAAGATTCCGGTCTGACCCCTGAATCCCGTGCCCAGACATTCATCACAGCCCGCGCCGCGGTAAAAATCGTAATCCTTGTATTCGAGCATATCGACCGACTGAAGTTCCTCCAGGGTGGGATGGTACATCGTCGCGCACCGGGAACAGATGCGGCGCACCAGACGCTGGGCGATAATACCGAGCGTCTGTGTGGCGAAAATATAGCGGTCGAGTTTTGGATTTTCCAGAAGATGCAACAGCGCGTCGATTGCCGTCTCGGCAAAATAGGTGCAGAGAACGAATTTGCCCACGGCCGCGGCGAAAAGAGACTGGGGCACGCTGTCCTCGGTTCCGAGGCGGTCGATCAAGAGAACATCCGGATCCTGCCTGAGCGCCCGCAGGACGATCGAGTCGGCGTTTTCAAAATCCGGATTTTTGGTCGGATGAAGCTGGTTGAAGTGTTCAACGAGCGGGCCCATGGGCGCTTCGACGCTGAGAACAAACCGGTTCTGGGCGCGATAGAGATAATTGGCGATGCTGTAGGTCGTACAGGTTTTTCCGCTGTGAGACGATCCGCAGACCAGCAAAAGCCCCTGCGGAGCCGTGACGAGTTTTTCAAAAACCTCGAAGACGTCCAGCTCAAATCCGAGGTCGGACAGATCGCGCAGGTACATATCGCGGCGAAGAATGTGCAGGACGGCCTTGGTGCCGAGCACTGTTTCAAGCAACCCGACGCGAATCTCGAGCCGCTCCTCGCCGAACGCCATCCGCACGACAAAATTTTCGTCGACGGCCGTTTCGAGGACAAGCTGTTCGCGGGTGGACAATTCGCGAAGTTTCGCCAGAAGCGCGAGGTATTGCTGGATCGGGATGTGGGTGCGGTCGTAGAGAAATCCGTCGATCCGGAATTTGATCTGAAGGAACGACCGGCGCGGCTCCATGATGAGCGCCTGCGCATTTTCCTTGAGGGCGTACATGATCAATTTTTCCAGGAGCAGGTCGACTTTGCTTTCGGCGCCTTCGCCGGAAAGCGGAAACTCGTCACCCTCCCGGGACACGAGATACAGCTCCGGATCGGGCGGAGGCGGAGGCGTTTTTTGAAAGAGCTGGTCGATTGCCTTTTGAATATCTCCGCGGGTGCTGACGACCGGCGTCACGTTGAGACCCGTGGCCTTGGAGAGATTGTCGATGAGTTCAAGATCGAACGGATCGTCCATGGCGACGGTCAGCGACTGGCCGGTGGCCGACAGCGGAACCACGCACTGCTTGCGGCAGATGTCCTCCGACAGAACTCCGGCCGCCGAAGGTTCAATCACGAAATGGCCGAGCCGGACAAAAGGGACGCCGACGAGTTCGGCAATGGCTTTGAGGATGTCGACTTCCTGAAGAATTCCCTTCTCAATGAGAATCTCGCCGAGTTTTCCGCCTTTTTGTTTCTGCTGTTCCAGAATGTCGGCAAGCGTTTGCTCGTCGATCAGTCCCGCCTTTTTGAGGACGTCGCCGAGCCGGTATTTTCGAAACATGGATCAGCCCTCGAGCCGGACGTGTTTCAACCGGGACCGCGCGCCGCGGACGATCCGAAACGCCGATTTGGGTTTGCCGGACCGGTCGGCGAGAAGTTCGATGAGCGACTCGTTGGCGCGGCCGTCGACCGGCGGCGACTGGACGCGTACGCGCAGGACGCCGTTTTCCCAGCCCGACACCTCATCGCGGGACGCGCGCGGGGTGAGGCGAACGGTAAATTCAGGCGGAAGGGTCAGGCCGGACACGTCAGCCGCCAAGAAATTCGGCGACTTTACGGAGGATCTTGTCGATGAAGGTTCCAAAAAAGATGACGCCGAAAAAAACGACGATCAGGGAGAGATCGACCGTCCGGGCTTCAACCCCCAATTTGCGCCGGATGGGATCGAGGACTGTTTCGGTCACGCGGAATACAAAAACAACGCCCGGGTTGTCCGTTCCTTCGGCATAGAAATTGAGAAGAAACCGGATGATGAGCAGGAGACACAACACGATGAACGCGGCCGCGAGACAATTCGCCGCGGCGGTAATGATGGCGGAAAGAATGGTGAGCATCCGTTACCTCCCTGTGAACCCGCTGGCGTCAGCGGGAAAGTGTCCGGCCTCGGCGGACGGCGGCGTCAAAGGCCTCGCGAACAATCCGGCCGAGTTTCCGGCGTTCGAAAATCGCCAGAGCCGCCTCCGTTGTGCCGCCGGGCGACGTTACCATCTCCCGAAGCGTTTTCGGAGTCAAGCCGAAGCCCCCCCGAAGGAGGGCCGACGTTCCGGCGAGCGTCTGAATCGCCAGAGCCTCGGATTCGGCGGCCGGCAGGCCGTTTGCGCGGCCGGCGGAGATGTACGCCTCAAGAAAGGCCGCGACCAGCGCGGGACCGCTTCCCGAGAGAGCCGTGACCGCGTTCATCCAGATTTCAGGCGCAGTCCAGACGCGGCCGAGCGGCGAAAAAAGCCGGATCGTGAACTGCAAATCCGCGCGGGACACGCGATCGCGCGCGATAACGACAGCCCCGCAGCCTGCAAGCAGCGGCGTGTTGGGCATCACGCGGACGATCCGCGCGCCGGGCAACAGCGCGAGAAGCCGCGCGCGGGTTGCGCCTGCGAGAATGGAAATGACACGTTTGTTCCGGACGGACGGGCGGATTCGTTCCGCGACTTCCGCGATTTTTTGGGGTTTGACTGCGAGAAGAATCGTCCGGGATTTTTCCGAAACTTCGCACGCGCAGTCCGACACGCGGCATCCAAGGCGGGCAGCCCGGCGGCGGGCTTTGCCATCCGGTTCCGCAACAAATACTTCCCGGGCCAAAAACTTTTTTTGCGCGACGAGACTTGCGACGATCGCATGGCCCATCCGGCCGGCGCCGATAAGTCCGAGTTTGTATGCCTTCATGGCGCGGACCGCGCGCCGAAAAGGGCGGTACCGAGCCGGAGCATCGTCGCGCCTTCCTCGACGGCGATCTCAAAATCGCCGCTCATGCCCATTGAGAGCGTGTCGAATGACGGGCCGGCCTTGCCGCCGGATCGGATGATCCGAAACAATTCCGCGACAGTCCGAAAACACGCGCGGATCTTGTCCGACTCGGGCGTGAGCGGACCGATCGTCATGAGACCGCGAAGATGGAGGCGGGGGCAGGCGAGAACGGCGTCAATCAGCGCGGGAACTTGATCCGGCCGGGCGCCATGTTTGGTCGGCTCGCCGCTCGCCTCGACCTGAACGAGGACGTCGAGGGATTTATTCTGCCTGTCGCATTCTTTTTTAAGCGCGGACGCGATCTCGGCGCGGTCGACACTCTGGACCATCTGAAATTGCCGGACGGCGGGACGGGCCTTGTTGGTCTGGAGCGTGCCGATCAGATGCCATCGGACGGCGATGTCCTGAAGCTCTTCCACTTTTTCAAGCGCTTCCTGCACGCGATTTTCTCCGATGTCGAGGATACCAGACGCGGCCGCCACACGCACGAACGGCGCAGGATGACCTTTGGTCACCGCGATGACATCGACCCCGCGAGAAGGGCGGCCGGCACGAGCCGCCGCGGATTCGATGCGGCCGCGGACAAGAGCAAGCGGTGTAGAGATATCGGTGGCGTTTGTCATGTCGTGTTCAATCAACACGCCTTCTCCTTGATCCAGGTCAATCCTGTCAATACCTTTGCCAGAGAGATGATCGCCCAGAATAGCAAAATATGCCGGTGGAGGGACTTGAACCCCCATGAGGTTGCCCTCAATGGATTTTGAGTCCATCGCGTCTGCCGTTCCGCCACACCGGCGATGTCCACAGACTGACCGATACTATATATTTTTCCCCCGCTTGGCAAATCCCATCTTCGGCAAAATTCCGGATGGGAAATCATTCAGCCGGACGCGGGCGAATCAGCCAGAAGAGGAGAATGAGCAGGACGGCGGCGGCGAGCGACACAGGCCACAAAAAAGATGAAGACGCGGCGATGCCGGCAAATTCGATTCTGGCGGATGGAGGCAAATAAGGCGCGAGGCGCAGACAAACCCGGTCGACGATTTCAGATCGGCGGGAGGGATCGGCGTCGATTCGGATGCGGCTCACCCACCGCCCGTCGATTCGGCGAATGATCGACGGCGACGAATTGAGGAAGACCTGACCCAGAGATGACAGCGGTGTGACGAGCCCGCCGGGCAAGACCACCGGCAGTGTTTCCATTTCGGCCACGGCGTCAACATCCTCCGGAACAAACCGGACAATCACAGGGTCGAAGTCCGGCAGAGAGATTCCCGTATCGAACGTCGCGCCGCTGTGACCCGAGGCGATCACGCCGGATACAGCCGCACGCACATACGCGTCCGCTTCGCGCCAAGTCAGTCCAGCCGAAGCCAGCGCCGCGCGGTCAAATCGAACGTCGATGCGGGTTGCGGCGGGCGATGAATCGATTGACGCGCTTCGGACGCCGGCCATGCCGGCTAATTTCTGCCGGACCTCCTCCGAAATTTTTTCAATTCCAGCAAGATCATCAGCAAATATCAGCGCTGCGAAGGCGGAGCCGTCGTCCAGGAGAAATGCCGATCTGGGATCCAAAGCAACGGGAGCGACAGGAGAAAACGCCGGACCAGGACCGACGGAAGCAATGTCTTTCAATCGAATCGGCAGGCCCTGAGCGTCCGCCCCCACGCGGATGTTTTGAAAATCATCGACGGCAGGCGCCTGTGGTGATTCCCCAACTCCCACGTCGATGGCGGCGAGGACATCGGCCAGCGGAATCGTGTCGCGGGCCAGAATGCACGGGTGAAGGCGCACTTCGATGTGTTTGTGGAAGTCTCCCTGATGCGTCCGACCGGCGATGGACGACAGGCGCAGGAGCACAGGAGCTGGCAAAAGCGGCGCAAGGCGTGCGAGTTTGAATTCAACGAGTCGAAAGACCTCCGGAACGTCAGCCGACGGCTCGATCGTCATGACCGCAAGGCCAAACGAGGAGCGGCAATCCGTTCGAACGGATCGGACGCCCGGCACGGCCAGCATTTCCCGCGAAAGAGGCGAGGCGATGTCCCGATCGATCCGGAAGGCAGGCGCGTTCCAGGAAATTTCGACGAACAGACGACGCGCCAACGGGTCGCGCGTCATCACGGCCGCGGCATACCAAAATCCCGCGAAGGAGCAGGCGGCAATGGCGATCGCAACCGCGACGGATAGAAACGGCCGGCGGCGGACGATGGATTTGAAACGGTCGTTCATGATCCTTCAACTTATATCTTACCCGCGACGAACCGGCCAACGACGGCGGCGCAACCGGGTTGAGCCGGCCCCCGAAAAATTTACAACCGGCGCTTGACAAGCTGGTTGCTCAAAGTTAAATAGACTAAACTTTCTACAAGTAGTTCAAATCAAGTGCATGATGCACGACAAAGAGGGGGAAGACCGACATGAAACCGATCTGTTTGACCGCTCTGGCAGGCGCCGCGGTGCTCTGGGCGATGGGAGGCACGGCGGCCCGGGCCGCCACAAACGAGGAACTCGAACGCCGAATCGACGTATTGAGCCGGGAAGTTGAAACGCTCAAGCAGGACGCAAAAACTTCGCGGGGATCGACGGCCGGCGAAATCCAAAGGACGCACGTCGGCGGATACGCGGAACTCCATTATCTTTCAACGCTGAAAGGCGACGGCGAGAATTTCGATTTCCACCGGTACGTTCTCTATTTCGGGCACGAGTTCAATGACTGGATCCAGTTTCACTCGGAACTGGAAGTCGAACATTCGTTTGCTCTCAACGGCCAGGGCGAGGTCAATCTGGAACAGGCCTACATCGACGCCAGGCCCCGGGAGGCTCTCGGCATTCGGGCAGGGATTGTTCTCGTGCCCATGGGGGTTGTCAACCAGTTTCACGAACCGCCGGCGTTTCACGGGGTCGAACGGCCGGACGTGGATGTCCGGATCATTCCCTCCACGTGGCGCGCCGCGGGCGCGGGGTTTTACGGGAGTTTGACGGAGAATCTCAAGTACCAGATTTACGGGATCAACGCACTGCAGATTTTGACGGCGAATGACGACGCCGATTTCGCGCCCCAGCTCGGAACAGACGGAATCCGGGATTTTCGACAGAATCAATTCGGGTCTGAAAAAGACAACGGCGTGCTCGACTTTGCCGTCGCCGGAAGACTCGACTACGCGGTCGATCGCTTTCCGCTCAACGTCGGATTCTCCTATTATGGGGGGAGCGCGGGCGACAAAGTTCTGGACACGGCCGGCAGGCCGGACATCAAGGGATATGCATTTGACGCGCGATACAAGCAGGACCGGATCGATTTTGTTGGCGAGTGGGCGCAGTTCAACGTTAGCGCGACAGAGAAAATCAAAACCGCCTACGGAACAGATCAGGCCAAACAGCTTGAAGGATGGTACACGCAGGGCGCCTACTGGCTGATTCAGCCGGGAGACCGCGCCGGAATTCTGGCGGACGCCGGGATTGCCGGCTTTGTCCGATTCGAAAAATACGACACGGCGAAAAAAATGCCGTCCAACGCGACCGATCCGGCGCAAAACAGCCGGGACCGCCGGCAGTGGGTCTGCGGATTCACGTTCAAGCCGACGCAGAATCTGGCGGTCAAGGTCGATTACACGAAATTCAAGGATGCGGACGGCACAACCATCGACAATGACAAGATTAACGGCGGGATCGGGTGGCAGTTCTAATTTGGATTTCCGGCCGGCGATGCGGTAAAATGGGGGTGGACATACGCCCCTCTTTGCCGGTAAGGTCGAAAGCCTTACCAACGGCTCCGGCGCCGCTTCATGTCGGAGCCGTCTTTTGTATCGCCATCCTCTCCCTCTTTCTCCATCCGGTGACGGCCGCGGCTGCCGACGAAGAATACTCGCTGATCCGGAGAATTTTTCCGGAGGCGCTTTCGATTGAAGACGCCACGATGTGGCCAACCGACAGCGACCGGGCCGCGATCAGGGCGGCATGCCGTCTTCCTTTCGATGCGCCATACGTGCGTTACAGCCGCGCTCAGGACACGATCTCAATCATCGGATACGCATTTCTCGACGACGTGAAGGGATTGCACGAGATGATCACCTATCTGACGGCCCTGAACGCCGACGGGAGCGTCCGGGCGGTGGAGGTTCTTGCGTACCGCGAGTCATACGGCGGCGAGATTCGAAACGAACGGTTCCGCCGGCAATTCGTCGGAAAGACGATTCGAGATCCGCTGCGCGTCGGGACTGACATCCGGAACATCGCGGGCGCGACGATTTCGACGAATGCTGTCGCCTCCGGCGTGCGAAAAATTCTGGCGGTATATGATGTCGAAATAAAGAGAGGAAGGAGAAAACCTTTAGCCACAGACAGACATACACAGACAAACACAGACACAGACAGGGGTGGGAGGGGGGTGGGCGAAGATGCGGCCAAGGGCGTACGGCGGATGAGGGCGATATGGGGGACGACGTTGACGATCGAGATTGACGGCGGCGGCGATGCCGAGGATGCAATCGATGCGTGTTTTCTGGATGTCGAGTCGCTCACGGGCGTATTCAGCCGGTACGACACGACAAGCGAAATTTCACGGATCAATACAGGCGCCGGATGGGTCAATCCTTCGAAGCCATTCCGGGATTTGCACTTCCTCGCGATGGAGATGACCCGCGTGAGCGCTGGAACGTTCAACCCGACCAAACGGTCAGACGGAATGAAATTCGTCGAGGTGACGAAGCCGGTCCCGGGCGACAGCGTGTTGATCCGGGTTTCGAATGGCGTGACGCTGGATTTTGACGGCATCGCCAAAGGGTACGCCGTCGACCGGATGACCGGTATCCTGAAACGCCGCCGGCCTGGCCGCGCGCTGATCAATTTCGGCGAGAGCAGTATCGCGGCGATCTGCGGAGGAGATTCGCGGGCGTGGAAGGTCGACATTCGCGACGCGCGCGCGCCGCACGGCAATACACCTCTTGTCACTCTCACGCTCTGCAACGCCGTCGTGTCGGTTTCCGGAACATACGAGCGCGGGCCGCACATCATCGATCCATTTACAGGCAAACCGGCGGCTGTTAGTTTGCAGGCCGTTATTGTGGGTCCGATTGAGCCTGACGCGAACGCCCGGGCGGACGCGCTGTCAACCGCGCTGTTCGTCGCCGGCCGCAAAGGCTTGGGATTT
>JAHFCY010000297.1 GCA_023249255.1 Candidatus Lindowiibacteriota bacterium
ACGCCGAGGGCGACGTCGGAGGCTTTGGGCCACACCGGCAATTTTTCTGCAAAGACTCCGACCCAGCGGCCAAACCGTTTCATGTCTTCGAAGTGCGGCCGCGGCTTTCCGTGCGAATCGACCGCCGCCTGCCACTCGTGATATCTGCCGAACGCGCCCATGCCGTCGGGCGATTCGCCGGCGCAGAACATGTATCCATTCACGCCGCCCAATCCGTTTGCGGTGGAAGTTTTGAGATTGAGTTCAACATCAGTGCCGTAGAGGCGAGGCCGGTCTCGCATGATGCCGGTCTGAAGTTCCGCGCAGATGGAGGGAACGTCGCCGTCGGGATGGAGGAGATTGACGCTTTCGGTCGCCATGGCGATGTCGTGGAAATTGTCAATGTCGAGCCGCCGCATCTGATATGCGCCGCCGAAAAAAACCGGCGCGTCGACTTTTTTCTGAAAATCCCTGAACAGCGTGGAGGTCATGACCGCGGGCGTCCCGCGGCCGCGCACGTCGTAGTCCCAGAACTGCGGAATGTTCGCGATGAACGGCCCGCCGTATTCGTGTTTCATCACGGACTCGGCCAACTTCGCGTAGTAGCCGGCGTAATAATCGCGGTAAAACAAGGCCCAGTCGACATATTCGGGCCACCGGGATTGATCGGCTGGCCCGCGCGGCTGGCCGACGGCGGACCACGCCGCATGATTGGATCCCCAGGCGCGGTTCAACGCGGCGACGTCGCCATATCGATTCTTCAAAAATTCTCGATACACGGATTCGGCCCGGGGCGAGTAATCGGCGGCGCGGTTCAGCCAGTGGACCATGCCGATTTCGTTGCAAAGCTGGGTGAGGATGATCGGCCCGCCGTGCGCGTGATGGTAGGGCCGAAGAAGCGGGATGAGCGAATCGTACCAGCGCGCGACTTTTTCAAGAAAGACGGGACTGCGGTACGCGATGATCGTGACGTGCGGAAGACCGGGCAGAGGTTTGCCCGCAAGATGGACATCGGGATAATTATCGAGAAGCCAGTCGGGAAGACCCTCGCGGATCAGTTCGGCGTTGCTGACCGGCCCGACGCGGGCGAGGAAATAGAGGCCGCTGTCCCGGACGGCGTTCATCCACCGGATGAGATTCCGGGCGGGATGAGTTTTACCGGTGAAATCGAATCGCCCTTCGCGCATCTCGTGCCATCGCCACGGAATATAACTGCTTACGGTGTTCAAGCCGGCGGCCTTGGCCATCCGAAGCCGATGAGGCCAATCCTTTGGATCGACGCGGAAATAATGAATCTCGCCCGAATAGATATAGAGCGGCCGGCCGAACACTTCCAACCGGCCTTCGCGCACGACCGAGCGGCTCATCAGCCTTTCACGCCCCCGACCATGAGGCCTTTGATGTAATGCCGCTGGACGAGCAGGAAGACGAGAACCACCGGCACGACGACGATGACACTTCCGGCCATGAGCAGGCCCCACTCGGTGCCGTGCTGACCGTTCAAGGTTGCCAGCGCGACGGGCAGAGTATACTTGGATTCATCGAGAAGAATGATGAGAGGTCCGAAGAAATCGTTCCAGGCGCCGATGAACGTAAAAATCGTGAGCGTCGCGAGCACGGGCCGGCAGAGGGGCAGGACGATACGCCAGAAGATCGTCCACTCGCCGCATCCGTCGATTCGCGCGGCCTCCAACAGAGAGTTCGGAATCGTCATCATGAATTGCCGGAGCAGAAAAATGCCGTAGACGCTCGCGCCGCCGGGAATGATGAGGCCGGCGTAACTGTTCAGAAATCCGAGATATTTGAGGATGAGAAAGCTCGGGATCATCGTGACCTGCGTGGGGATCATCATCGTCACGAGAAGAAGCGTGAAGAGGCGTTCTTTTTTGGGAAAATGAAGTTTGGCGAACGCGTAGGCCGCCGTGGCGTTCACGGCAAGGCTGAAAATGGTCACACCGAACGTGACCATCAAGCTGTTGATGAAATGTTTCAAGAAGTTCACCTTCTTGAAAAGATCCATGTAGTTATCGGTGTTCATCCCGCTTGAAATCAATTGCGGATGTTTCGTCAAAATCATGTACTCCGGTTTGAACGACGTAGAGATCATCCAGGCGAACGGCATGAGCGTCACGATCGTGCAGAAGGTTACGAACAGATACAGGGACACGATCCGAAACCGCCGTTCGACGCGTTCGCGGGATTCGTCGGTGATCTCCACGTCAGGCCTCCGCTTTCTTGGCGTACCAGATTTGTCCCAGACTGAATCCGAGGGTCATCATGAACAAAATATACGAAATCGCCGACGCGTAGCCCATGTTGTAGAATTTAAAGGCGTGGTTGAACGTGTGGTAAACGATCGAAATGGTGGCGTAGTTGGGCCCGCCCTCGGTCATGACGTACGGCTCCGCAAAAAACTGAAAATACCCGATCACGGTCGTGATACAGACAAATATCATGGAGGGTTTCAGCATCGGCAGGGTGATGTGGCGGAACCTCTGCCATGGATTGACGCCGTCGATGTCGGCCGCCTCGTAGAGGACGTGGGGGATCGCTTGAAGACCGGCGACGAAGATGACCATGTTGTAGCCGAAATTTTTCCAGATCGACATGAGAATGAGGGACGGCAGGGCCAGCCGCTCGTCTCCGAGCCAGTTCTGAGGTTTGAAATTTAATTTTTCGAGAGCGAGGTTGATGATGCCGAACTGGGGATTGTAGAGCCATCGCCAGATGACGGCGACGGCCACCATCGTCGTGATGACGGGAATGAAAAAACTGGTCCGAAAGAAGGACTTGCCTTTCAGGAGCGCCGAGTTGACCACAAGCGCCATGCTGAGCGCGACGCCGATGGTGAGCGGAACGCTGATGAGAACGAAAACGAACGTGTTGAAGACCGACCGGTGAAAGACCGTGTCCTCGGTCAGAAGCCGGCGGTAATTGTCGAATCCGACGAGCATGAGATTGCCCGGTTTGTTGAGACTGTAGATGTCCCAGTTGGTCAGGCTCATCACCAGCGACGCCATGATCGGGATGAGCAGAAACACGGACAGAAGAAGCAGGGCGGGAAATAAAAACGGGACGGCGTGGCTCGCCGGCGTGGGACTCCACGCGCCGGCTGGAGATTTGCCGAGCAAAAAATAAGCGATGAGGCCGGTCAACATGAGGAGGATCAATCCGCCGCAGACCGCGAGCCTGTAGAACGGGCTCTGATGGTGTTCGCTTGGCCGCAGCACTTCATTGATGCTGCGGACGAATTCGGCGTGGCCTTCCTCGATCGATAATTTTCCGCGGACAATCTGTTCCTGCACGCGGTTGATGACGTTGTAGGCGATCTGTTCCCAGCGCGGATGATTGGGCGGCGCCTGCGTCCATTCGAGTTGTTCGCCGAACGCGCGGAGGTTTGTATTTTTTTTGAGAAGGCTGTCGTTCCAGGCTTCCTTGGCGGCGGGCAGGTCGGTCGTGAGTTTGTACCATTCGACCTGAACCTCGGGCTGGCTCATGTACGCGATAAACTTCATTGCGAGATCCTTGTGCTTGCTTTTCCGGAACGTGACTAGATTGCAGCCGCCGATGAAACTGTTCCGGTTTATCTTTCCCGGCCGGGGCGCAACCGCCCATTTGTCCTTGAACCCGGGCGCGTGTTCCGTGTCACTTTC
>JAHFCY010000298.1 GCA_023249255.1 Candidatus Lindowiibacteriota bacterium
GGCTTTTTCTGCTCCTTCGCGATGCGATCCACATCTTTGACCAAGTCCGCCGGCAGGGACACCGTCACCGGCACTGTTTGCGCCATGTTACACCTCCTCAAGCGATATGAATTTTATATGATAATCTTATGACAACTGTGGGTGCGTGTCAAATCCGGATCGGGACGGGATCCCCCGTCATGGCAACAACCCCGACACGACCTGCTGGACGAGCCGGCCGTCGGCTTTGCCTTTGACTTTCGGCATGAGCGCGCCCATGACTTTGCCGGTGTCCTTTTTCGACGCCGCGCCCGTCGCGGCTATCGCCTCTTTGGCCAGCACCGTGATCTGCGCTTCATCCATCTGCTCCGGCAGGTAAACCTTCAGAATCTCGATCTCGCCGGATTCCTTGTCGACCAGGTCCTGGCGGCCGCCGGTTTTGAACATCTCGATGGAGTCCTGCCGCTTTTTGATCGATTTCTGGACGATGGATAAAATTTCCTCGTCGGTCAGGGGCGCTTTCTTGTCGATCTCCACCCGTTTGACGTCGGACTTGAGCATCCGCAGGGTGTCCATCCGGACTTGATCTCTCGCTTTCATCGCCGCCTTGAGTTCGTCATCCATCCGCTGGGAAAGGGACATTCGTATCGATCCTCCTGAAAGTTTTGACGTGCGTTCTGTTCAGAGTCCTCCTTCTATAGTTGAATTTCGCGCGGATGTCACGCTTGATCGATATACAGGACGGGAGGCGATTCAATGTTCAAGGTCATGAAGGAAATCCACTATTGCTACGGGCACCGGCTCATGAATTACCAGGGACTCTGCCGCCATCCGCACGGGCACAACGGCCGGGCGCGGTTTGAGTTGTCATCCGAGACGCTCGACGCGCGCGGGATGGTCACCGATTTCACCGACATCAAAAACGCGATGAAAGACTGGATCGACCACGAGATCGACCACAAGATGCTTCTTCGGAAGGACGATCCGGCGGTCGAGGTGTTTCGGAAGATGGGCGAGCCGGTCTACGTGCTCGACGACAATCCGACAGCGGAGTCGATGGCCCGGCTTTTTTTCGAGAAAGCCAAGTCGTTCGGATTTCCGGTGACGCGCGTTACGGTGTGGGAGACCGAGACAAGTTCGGCGACGTATTCGGGAGTTTGAGAAACCCGCGGCGGATCCGCTCGGCAGTAAAGAGATACTGCTGGGCGTACCCGGCCAGGCCGCCGAATCGCGCGCGGTAAAAATCGCCGATGCGGCGGTAGTCCCGGGCGGTCAGATGATCGGCGTCGGTCGCGCGGATTCCTCGAAGGTCTCGGCGATACAGGCGGATCGTCGTGTTGAACACATGGACGTCGACCGGCACCGCCTCAAGATGGCCGAGCCCAAGAAGACAGACGCAGTCGGCGACTTTGGGGCCGGCGCCCACGCACACGTCGAGCACGCGGCGGTGGCTTGCGGGATACGGCACGGGCGCAGTGCAGGCGCTGAAAAAATCGGGCTGGTCCGCAATTCGGCGGCACGTTCGGATCAGATTCTTCGCCTGCGGCACGCCATATCGAAGACCGCAGGACGCGAGTTTTGACGCGCGCGCGCCGGCAAGACGCGATAGATCCGGCACGAGGTAAAAGGCTCCCCACGGCGTGACGACGCGTTCCCCGTAGGTTCGGCAGACTCGATTCAGAATACGCGCGATGTTCGGAACCCGGTTTTGGGGCGAAAAAAGAAATGTCAGAAGGCATTCCGGCGGATCGACCCGGAGGAGCCGAAGGCCCGGCAGCAATTCGGCCGCCTCCGCCACGCGCGCGTCGCGGCTGATTCGGCGAATGATTCCCGGCAATTTTTCATCCATCCGAAAATACCAGCGAGCAAATTCCTTGAGAGGCAACGGATGAGGCAGACCCGGCGACTCGACGGCATCCATGAGACTTTCAATTTCAAGCCTGTCCGGCCGGATCTGCCGAAACCGGACGACGGTTCCGTACGTTGGCGCCGAAAACCAGCCGTCGCGGTCGGGTTCGCCGTACGCAAGCATTCGCCCGCGGCGATTGTATCGGCCCCAGCCGAACGCGGCGCCGCTGATCAGCGTCGCGCGAAGGTCAAACGGCCCGCGAAGCGCTAGCGTCGCGCGATAAATCGACACCGGTGTGCCACAACAAATATCGGTCGATGATGCGCCGAAGAACGGGCTCGACGGACGCGTCGATCTGAATGCCCGCTTTAAGCCGCAGCGGAATAACCAGCGCCGAGAGGCCGCGGGCCTGGTCAAGCGTCAGCCGGACGGCGGGCGGATCGCGATCGGGATCGACGCGCGAAGCGGTCCGCACGGGATCGGTGCAAACCGGACAGACCATTCGACCAGAGGAAAAATCGAGTCTGTATTCTCCGTCAACCTGCGGCAGGCGGCGGCATACGGCACAGGCGCCGACGTCGAGTTTCCATCCAAGCGCGCAGAACGCTCGCAGATAAAAGGAGAGCACCAGACTCTCGACGCGGCCGGCTGACAACGCGGCCGTGAGAAAGTCCTCAAACAAATCATGGACTTCGTATTCGGGGACGCCCGGCGGCAGATGATGGATCAGAAAGACCGACACGTCGGTAAGGCGCGTGAACGTTTCAAGGTCCCGGTACAATTCAAACCGCGGCGTGAGAACTTTGAGGTCCTGGACCACCGGCCATTTCCCAGGCCGGCTTTGATAGATGACGAATTCCGTGCGGGTGAACGGCTCAAGTCCGCCGACCAGCCGCCGGCGGCTTCGAAACGCGCCCTTGGCCGCAAACGTTTCAAGCCCGCGCGTCACGGTGAACACGTCGACGGCGGCGTCGCTTTCGCCGTAAGGCCGTTTGGCGAGAACGGTGCCTTCGATTCTAAACGCGGGCACGGCGCAGAAGACGGTATGTTTTGGACATCATGGCGCGGCGTTGGCGGGGCGTGCGGTCGTCCATGCCGAGATTATGCAGAAGACCGTGGACGCAAAGCACCTCAAGCTCGCGTTCCAGGCTGTGTCCCAATTGCCGTGCCTGATCGCGGGCGGCGTCGATGGAGACGAGGATGTCCCCGACCCATTTTTCGGGCGACGGACCCGGTTCTCCTTCAATCTGCGAAATCGAAATCACGTCGGTCGGATCCGCCCGGCCGAAAAATTTTCGGTTGGCGGCCACGATATCTTTCTCGCGGACGATCCGGATGGAAAGCTCGGCATCAGCCAGTCCCAGATGCCGCAGGACCGCGTCGATCGTCCGGCGCAGGCGCGCGCGGGAAAATCCACGCGGGACGCCCAGGAACTCCGCCGGCACAATCACGCGCCTCCCGAATTTTTCTGCCGGCGTTTGATCTCATCGTCGGACGGATAGGCGATGCGCGTGTGATACATGCTGGTCAGGACGTTCGTGAACGCCGCCTCGATTTTGCTGATGTCTCTCAACGTGAGGGGAGATTCGTCCAGCTGTCCGTCCTCTATTTTCGCCTGGATGAGCCTCCGAACTTCCTCCTCGATCCGGTGCGGCGTGGGATTGTGGAGGGACCGGATGGCGGCCTCAACGGTGTCGGCCAGCATCACGATCGCGGTCTCCTTGAACTGGGGTTTGGGCCCCGGATAGATGAAACTTTCCTCTTCGACCGGATCTTCCGACGTCGCCTGATTGAGCGCGG
>JAHFCY010000299.1 GCA_023249255.1 Candidatus Lindowiibacteriota bacterium
TATCGCGGATCTCAAACGAAGACTCGAAGACCCGGAGCTTGTGGGGACGCCGGAAGGTGAACAACTGCGAAGGGATCTCGCCGGCAAAGAGGGCGAATTAAAGACAACCGAAGGCAATATCGAATCCGAACAAAAAAACCACGACCGACTGCGCGCCGACGAGGCCAAGGCCAATTCCGAACGAGCGATGAAAAAAGTGGACGACAACCACACCGAACTCCAAAGAATAACTTCGGAACAAGACGCCATCATGGCCAGGCAAAAAGAGATCAAGACCCGGCTTGCCGATCCGAGCATCGATCCGGACGACAAGAAATCGCTTGAGAAAGAAAATCGCGCGCTCGATAGGGTCTTCAGTAAAAACAAGAGTCAGGTCGGCTCGTTGGTGAACGAGAGCCATTACGCCCGTGAATTCGCGGCCGGCGAATGGGACGCCTATTCCAAACGAACGGGCGCCGCCTTAAACGAAAAGCGTTCCCGTGTCGATCAAATCGATTTGGAAATTTCCTCGCTCCAGGACAAATGGAAAGAGCCGAACGATCTGCTGGCGGACCCCATGGCGGCGCGGGCCGATCAACTCCGAATCGACGGACTCACAAAGGAGAGAAACGGCGTCGTCGGAACTCTGGCCAACATCAAATTGGAGGCCGAGGAAAGCGCCCGGAAAACCGGACTTGGCACGAAAGGATTTGGCGATCTGCGCGCCGAACACACGCCAAAGTATGACGCCATGCGAAGCGAATCTATTTTAGGCCGGGCGAAGAATACGGCCGTCGACGGCATTGATAATTCAGCGGAAGTCTTGGCAGGTCTGGCGGCCGATCCGAAATACAAAAAGGCGATCGACGGTCTGCGTGCAAAGAATCCGGGGGCGAGCGGCAAGGAGTTGGTCGAACGATTGGCGGCGACGGCCGAACGAAACAAAAACAGGGCCTACGAATCCGGAATGGATATGCTGATCGCTGCGAACGACCCGGAGGAAAATCTTTCGACGTTCGAAAGAAAAAATTTGCGGGACAAGGCGACGGGCGCTTTGGGCAGGCAGGGCCGTTGGGATGACATGATCCATAAAATCGCCACCGCAAGCCCGGATGCAATCAAGCCCAAAGAGTTGGTCGGCAACGAATACATGGCGACGACGAAAGACATATACGACAAACTTCCCAAACACAAACAACTGGCCTTTGATTATGCCGCCAAGATGGAAGATTGGACGCATGGAGAGGTCGAGGTCAACCCTTACAAAGATGTTGTCGATCCGGCGACGGGCAGAAAAAAGATCGTGGCGCGAAACGATTTAGTGGTCGGATTGGAAAAGTGGAAAAACGTGGGGTTGGATACATTAAAAAACATGATTGCCGATCCCACGTCGTCGGCGTTCCTGGCCTCCGAGGTGGCGGCAGTCGGAGTTAAATCGTCGGCAATAACCGGGCCGGCAGGGTTGACGGTCGCGGGTGTTGCGGGTGGCGTGGCGACCGTGGCGGGCATCGGCGGTTTGGCCAACGGGTTTGCACACAACTTGGTTGAAGATGTCACATTCTCCCCCAGACAACTGGTTGGTTCAAAGGCGCGGCGGGACGGGAACGGAAGATTGTCATTATCTCTCCACGGCGCGGAGGCGGTGGACTTCAACAATACGGTTGGACAAGCGGTGGCCGGCCGGATCCCGAATAAAGGCTACCTCGGAGAGGCGAAAGACATCGTGGGTGCGGCGGGAAAAACCGCGGCGGATTTGGTTACGAGTATCCCGCGCATGGTCAAGAGCGGCGCCCAAAAAATGTTCGATAAAAACAGTTCCCCTTACGAGCGATTTGAAGGTCTCTCCGATGTGACGATGGGCGTGGTTGCTCCGATTCGTGTGATTCAAGGAGCAAAAAAAGGTTACTCGAATCCGAATCCGTCGTGGGGTGAAATTGGAAAGACGGCAACGCAGATGTTCAAGGGCGATTTGTTCAGCGCTCCGGCGGAGGCGGCCGGAATGGTGGCGGCGAAAGTAAAGAAACCGGTTGAAAGTCTGGCGAGAATAGCCGCCGAAGAACTGAATTTACATGAGCCCGGATCCGGCGGGACACCGATGGGTAAACAAAAATATTGGAATGTCGGAGAAAACGGCCTTCTCGGGTCGGTTCTGACGGGTAGGAGTAAAACGTTCACGCCCGACTACGCAAAGAACAGCATTTCCGATGCGGTTGAACAGGGCATCGCCCACGCAAAGAGGGCTGAGGGAGCGCGGGCGTCCGGCAGAACAAAACTGGCCGATCACTGGGAACAGGAAGCGCGAAAAGCGCAAAAATCCATTTTCGATGTCGTTCGGGGTAGGGAGGCCACCGGCGAAGCGGAGCGAGTTTACGATTTTGCGCGCGAAGCCCAGGACGCGATCGAACGCCACATGCCGGGAACCCGCGGACCGCCGCGGCGGACATCTTCCGAAGTTTACGATCCTTTCACGGGTGATATAGCCAACCGCCCCGCTCCCAAACTTCCAAGACCAATTGTTTCAGTCAGCCGAACCGGAAATAAAATAAAAGTCGAGCGCGCAAAAGAATCTCCGCCAGCTCCACAAGATCCCCCATCCGGTGAAATCAGCTCCAAATATCGCGACATAATAAACGAACTCGGTCGTGTCTATAAGTCTGCGCGTCCCACGTCAAAAAATGTGGCCGAGGCGTTGGATCGCGGCGATGTTCAATCTGTATCGCAGGAACAGGCGGATAAGGTCAGACGATCGTTGGGCGACATGGACAAACTCTTCTATGACGCCGAGCGCAACCTCGGGCCGAAGGAACGAACCAAATTTCAAAGCGCACTTTCTGACGCAGAGGGACGGGTGCGACGCGATGTTAGCCCCAATCGGCGACCAAAAATTTCTGAGGCTATGCCTGAAGATGCGGTGGTCGATTATGATCCGGTAAACGACGTGGACGTCGTCAACAATGCAGCCGAACATGTCCAGCCGGAATATAAGAAAAAAGACCTCATGACGCGGGATGAATACAACAGGCGCTACAAAGACATTTTCAATGTCAGAAGGTCGGGCGAAAAGGATCCCAACATCAACCCGGAGGCTAAGGGGTCGAAAGAAACGCGCCTTCCGTCGTTCGAAGAGTTGCAGGCTGAGATTTCGGCCGAAATTGCATCGGCCAAGCCATTTGCGCGCGGGTTGCCGGAGCCGTTGAATCGGGAACAACTTAAACGCGCCTCTCAATCCGGTGAGTTGTCCCGTCTTCGTGACCAGGCACGTCGACGAGTGGTGGACCCTCCACAGAACGACCGAAACAGTATTGACGAACTCAAAGAATTCGTGCGGCAAAAAACGCCGGGACGGACGGATCGTTTCTCCCCAGCTGAAGATGCCGTCGGCAAGAAACCCGTCTTCGAATTTTATGAAGATCCATCCGCCCCGATGGGTCTCGGCCGAAAGCCGTTGTTCTCCGTTGGAGAGCAGACGGTCGAGCGAGCCGCGACGCGAGCGTCGGGCGACCGCAGCGACGTCGAAAAAATTTCCGGCACATCCGGTTTCCAGGACGAGTGGGGACAAAAAACTCCGCGCGATCTTATGGAGGCATCGCGCCTTCGATCGGCTACACGTGAGGCGACCATTATCGACCGTAAATCTTCGACTAC
>JAHFCY010000014.1 GCA_023249255.1 Candidatus Lindowiibacteriota bacterium
GTGGCGGTGGTTCTCTTGTACATCTTGACCATCTGCGAACTCATCACGAGAACGGGCGCGGCAACGGTGATGGTAATGGCCACGGCGACCAACAACTCGACGATGCTCACGCCAGATTGCGAACTCCGCTTCATCGCAGACCCTTCAACATTTCGTAGGTCAGCGTCTTGTCTTTGCCGTAAACTTTGTAATGGACCTTCAGAACCAACCGATCGACATATCCGGCCACCTCCGACGATTTGGCAAGTTCGTAGGTGTATCCGCTGTAATCACCCTCCGTAGTCGCAAATTCGTCGCTTGCATTGAATGACTTGCAACAGGCAACGGTGCTGATGTAGGTCGAGGGAACAGCGTTGTACTCGTCCATTTTGGACTGCGCGAGGATGTTGGCAATCAGGGTTTTTCTCGCATTATCAAGACTTTTGGAGGCGGTCGAGAAGGCGTCCATCACCGCCACCATTCCGATCGACAGGACAAACACCCCCAACATCGCGTCGATCAGGGCGAATCCCTTTTCACGGGCAATCAAAGGCCTGGTAACACTCCCGGGTGCGGTTGGTGCTCGTGGTGAGCGTGATTGTTGTGAACTTTGTCGGCGAGGTGGACGTGTATGCATTGGCCGGATTTGTTTTAGATACTGACGCGCACAGGATGAGCGTGCCGCTGCCGGTGGTCGTTGCCGTTCCCGTCGGAAGGAATGTCCAAGTCACCGTGGACGGTCCCGGAATGGTCGTGGTGATATTCATGAATGAACCGTCGATCAAATGATATTCACCGACCAGGATGTCCGTCGCCGGGTCGTCGTAAGTAGCGTTGTCGTTCACATCGACCCATCCGCGGACGTACCGGTTGGTCGAGGTGGTTGTATCAATCAGAAAATAGCATTTATGGGTGGTGTTGCTCCATGCGGCCAGAGATGTCGCCCGTGCGAGCGCGACAACCGCGTGCATAGCGTTTTGATATGCTGTATCGTCCGCTCCGGTCCGTAATTTGGTGGCCGCACCGCCCACGATGATCCCCATGACCGCGACGACAACCAACATTTCCGTAAGCGAAAACCCGGCATTTCGTTTGTTCATTTGACGGATTCTTCTGCAAATCCTGCTCTTCGGCCGCGCTTATGGTAAGAAATTTGCTATATAACCTGTGAATGTGGATGTTACAGCCATTGTCCATTGGGGAGGATGCGTCGGGAGATGTCAAATTTTTTTTACAAAGTCAATGAAATTTTACTTTTTTGACGGAGAAGCCTGAATGAAAATTTTAACGGCGGTCATGGTGTGTCTTCTGACTCTCGCCGCGTACTGGCCGGCCCTCCACAACGAATTTGTAATGGACGACACATCCGTCATCGGCGGAAACCAGGATTTTCTGGACGTGCAGAATTATTCCTGGTTTTTTTCCGCCCGGGGGTATTTCGAAATCTCCCGTGAGGAATCGTACAGGCCAATCGTCACGTTGACCCATATTCTCGACGCCCGGGTATGGCGCGCCCAAGGTGGCCACATCCTGAATTTGGCGCTTCATGCGGGGATCGGATTCATGCTTGCCGACATCGGGTTCGAGTTGGGCCTTCCCGCCGCCTCAGTCCTCCTCGGGTCGGCGCTGTTCCTCGTTCATCCGGCGTACAGCGAAACCGTGTATGTGATCACGTATCGGGAGGATCTTCTTTGCGGCTTTTTCTTGCTTGTCGCCTTTCGCCTGCTTCTCGGAGGATCGGTATGGTGGGCACAGGCGCCTTATTTGATCGCGCTGTTTTCAAAAGAAATAGCGGTCCCGTTGCCGCTCGCTCTCTGGGTTCTCAATCGAATGAGGCCGGGAACGTTCAACGCCCGGCAACTGACCACGACCTGCGCAATGGCATCCCTCTATATCTATATTCGCTTCTTTGTTTTTCCCTCACCCAACATGGCTCTGGCGCATCCGACTTTCCTCCACTGGGCGCCGGCCGAGATGCGGATACTCCTGAACTACGCGCGGCTCATCGTCTGGCCGGATACGCTTTCGATCGATCATCGCACGAGTCTCTTCAAGACCGCGTCGATCCCGCTGATGATCCTCGCTTCGGCGATCGTTCTGTTTTCGGCATACGGATTGGTTCTGGCGTGGCGTCGGCGGAGTCTGCACGCGTTTTTTTTCGGATGGGGCCCGGTCATGTCCATCCCCGTCTGGAATTTGATTTCAATCGCAAATGGTTCCGCCGAACGGTACCTTTATATACCGATGATCTTCCCGAGCCTTGGGATGGCGCACATGGCGAACGTCCATTTGCTTGAAGGAGGCGGTTGGCGGGGCGGATCAGTCGCCCGGAAGGGTTTGTGGGTTGTCATCATTCTGATCTTGGCGGCCTTGGGAGCACGAACACACGTTCGAGGCTACGACTATCGAAATTACAGGGCGATTCTTCAAAAAGAAATCAATATCAATCCGAAATGCGCCATCTGCGCCTACATGCTGTCTTTGGAATACGAAAATTTGAATGACATGCCGACGGCTCGTCACTGGGCTGAACGGTCGCTGGAAATCGATCCCGAATTTTATCCTGCGCATCTCCAATTGGCCCGATCGGACATGGCCGCGAACCATCTGGCGGACGCCCGGAAACATCTCGATTACGTTTTGAAAACCCAGCCGATCGACGCGGATGTGGCGCTTCACGTGGCCTGCTACTACATGAAAATCGGCGACACGCCTTCCGCGCAGGCTTGGGCGTCCAACGCGGCTTTGACGAAATCGCGCTGGCCCTCGCAGTTAATCTACGACATTCTTCGCGACGTGCGGCAACAGATTCATACGCTGTCCAAGTCTGACACGGGCGTGCTGAATGAGCCCAAGGTTGCGGGATTCCCCCCGGCTCCGGATGGCCTTCCGTTCCCGCCCGCCCCGGACGCCCGGGCGACGCCGGATGCTGAGTCGTCCGATTCCCCTTGAAGATTTTTTATCCGGCGCATATCATTTCAGCGTGAAACAGTTCCTGTATCCTGAACGGCTTTGGCGGAGCCTCGTGATCCGGCGGGGCGCTGCGCTCGGGTTCCTGTTGATTCTCCTCGCTTGCGGGGAGGATCCCAACCGGATTTTGACCCGCGTCAGATATCTCCAGGGCAAAGAGCAATACAAGGAAGCCCTCGACGCCGCGCTGGCGGGCGCGGACCACACGCGCGGAAAAGACCGCGCGGAAATTCTCCTGAAAGCCGCCGAGACGGCTTTCGCCCTGGATGCGAAAACCGGCAAGAAGGGATACGCTCTCCAGGCGATTCAGATTCTGAAAACCGTCATGGACGAAAGAAAAATGATTGATGGCCGTCCCCAGGATCTGGCGGCGAAAATTTTCGAAGCCCACGGAAAAATCGACAAAGCCTCCAAGTATCTTCTGCTCGCCGAAAAAATGGCCGGACAGGAAAACAAGGACTTGGCGGGAAATTACCGGATCGACCTCATCCAGTTGTACAGGAAATCAGCCTCACTGCAACAGGCGATCGACGAAGCGAACGTCTTCATGAGCACATACCCCCGTCACCCCCGCCGGGCCGAACTTGAAACACAGTTGCATCAAATGGAAGCCGAACGGGATGCCGAATGGAACGCCGAGCATTCTTCAGATGCAACATCCTCGCGATAAATCAGCGGCATGTCCGGACTGCTGATCATCGAAGATGACCGCGCTTTAGGCGCGGTGCTGGAGCGCCTGCTGTCCTCGCGCCTTCCGGGCGTGCCGGTCCAGCGGGTCGAGTCCGTCGCCGACGCGCGCAAGCGGATTGCCCGGGACGAGCCGGCGGTCATCCTGACCGATCTTCGGCTTGGCGACGGGACCGGCATCGACGTGTTGAAATCGTCCGCCGGCCTTTCGCCGAAACCCGCAGTGATTCTGCTGACCGGCAACGCCACGCTCGAAACCGCCATCGAAGCCCTTCGGCTTGGCGCGTTTGATTACCTCCTCAAACCTTACGAGGAAGAACATCTCGTCCACGCGATCCGACGCGCACTGGAGTCGCGCCGATTGAGCGAGCGCGTCCGCGATCTGGCGGGCCTGACATCGGAGGATCCGGCCGGCCGATCGGCCGTCGATCCTGTCCGGGAGGATGCGCTCACAAAAAAATTATTCGCTGACGCCGCCCGGCTGGCCGCGGGGGGAGCTTGCGTGCTTCTCACGGGCGAAAGCGGCACGGGCAAGGAAGTCGTGGCCCGGTTCATTCATTCGAAAAGTCCCGCGTCGGCCGGCGCGTTTGTGGCGATCAACTGCGCCGCCATTCCCGAAACGCTCCTCGAGGCCGAGCTGTTCGGATACGAAAAAGGCGCGTTCACGGGCGCATCGTCGGCGCGGAAAGGCAAATTCGAGCTGGCCGACGGTGGCACGCTTCTTCTGGACGAGATCGGCGAACTGCCGCTGGCGCTTCAGCCCAAACTCCTCCGCGTCCTCGACGGCCACGGATTTTTGCGGCTCGGCGGTCAGGCGACCGTGACATCGGCCGCGCGCATCATTGCCGCGACCAACCGCAACATCGATCAGGAAGTATCCGCGGGCCGGTTTCGCGAGGATTTGTTTTACAGGCTGAATGTCGCCCGGCTCGACATCCCGCCGCTTCGCGAGCGCCGCGCTGACATTTTGCCGCTGGCCAAACAGTGTCTGGCTCGCCTTGCGCGAACGTATCGCCGCGCCGTGCCGGCTCTCGGCTCCAAACAGTCGCGCGCGCTGACTGAATATCCGTGGCCCGGTAATGTCCGCGAATTGCAGAACGTCCTCGAACGCGCGGTTCTTCTCTCCCCGCCCGGCCGGCTCGACTTGCCGCCTCTGTCTGCATCCATCCCGCCCGTCGACCTGCCCGAAGGCTCCGGCCGGACCCTTGCGGAAATTTTAGACGACGTCGAGCGCCGATTGGTGCGGAAAGCGATGGCGGATCACGACCGGAACAAATCGTCCGCCGCCCGCGCGCTCGGCCTTTCCAAACAACTGTTCAGTTACAAACTCAAAAAGTACGGGTTGGATTGAGGCCGTCGTGGCCGCGTGGGCTGTCCGATTGCGAACGCATGCCGTCTTTTTCGTTCTGCCTGGCGTGTATGCCGTCCTCGCGCTGAACAACATCGGATTTCTGGCCGGATTCACCGGCGACGAAACCGCGTATCGGACGGCCGCATGGGAAATACTTGGCTCCGGCCCGGCGACAAATCTCGAACATCCGCTCCTGGCCAAAACTCTTCAGGCCTTCGGCGCCATTTTTGCCGTTTTTTTTCACGCCGATCCGGTTGTCGGCATGCGGATCGTTTCCGTCCTCGCCGGCGCGCTTGCGCTGGCCGCAACGTACGCGATCGGCGCGCAGTTCGCCTCTCCCGCGGCCGGTCTTGCGGCGTCTGTCCTGCTTCTCGGCAACACGATGTTCTTTGTCCACGCGCGGCTGATCTCTCCTGAAATGACCGCCATCGGATTTTTGATGGCCGGCCTCTATTTATTTCTCATCGCCGATGACTCGCTCTCGGGCGCGTTTCTCGGCCTGTCGCTTGCGGCGAAATGGATCGGCGTGTGGCTTGTGCCCTGGGCGCTCGTTCGGATCGTCCTCGCGCGCGGCTTAAACCCGGCGGCGAAATTTCTCGGATGCTGCATTCTTCTTTACACCCTCGGCAACGCCGCGTATTTTCGAAATCACACCCTTTCGGAATTTTTCCGCTGGCCTCTCTCCATGTTGAGCTATCACGAAATTCACGCGCCGAATTCGCCCGAAAACGGATCGCCCGCATGGACGTGGTTTACCGTCCCCCAGCAACTCTATTACGCCCGTCTTCCCTCCAGCCCCGGCTCGGCGGCCCTCGTGATGAGCGCGATCAATCCGGTCGTGTTCGTTCTCGTTCTGCCCGCGCTGATCGCGGCGTTTTGGCCGGGCGCGCCCCGCCCCCGTCGGCTTCTTGCCGAAGCCGCGCTGTGCCTGTACGCGCCGTGGCTGTTTGTCGCGCGTCCGACCTATGTGTTCTACGCGCTGACCGTCATTCCGATTCTCGCCGTTCTTGAAGCGATGCTATTGATGTCTCTCCGGGAACAAGGAAAAATCTCCCGCGCTCTGGCGGTCGTGGCTTTGGGCGTGTCTTTCGCCGCGTTCGTGCCGTTTTATCCGGCTGCCGTGGGCCGGCCCATCGGCGAATCCCATGAACGCGCCCTGGCCCGTCTGAATTTTTACAGGCGCCCGGTTCATTATTCGATGTTCTGCCAGTCGTGCAACAAGTTTTTCGGTCCGGCCGACGAGCCGCCAAAATGAGGAGATGTCATGTTTGATGCATTGAACCGGCGCCTCGGCGCGCTGTTTAAAAAAATCCGGGGACAGGCCCGGCTGACCGAAGCCAACGTCATGGACGCCGTGAAGGAAGTCCGCACGGCGCTTCTCGAAGCCGACGTCAGTCTCGCCGTCGCGCGGGCGTTCACGGAGGAAATTCGCGTCAAGGCGATGGGGTCGGAGGTTCTCTATTCGATCCGGGCGGCCGACGCGTTCGTCAAAATCGTCCATGACTCGCTTGTGAAATTTTTGGGCGGCGCCGTCGCCCCGTTTCGGCTTGACCGCCGTCCGTCCGTCATCCTGATGATGGGCCTTCAGGGCAGCGGCAAAACAACGACCGCCGGGAAACTCGCCGCGTATTTTTCAGCTCAACAAAAATCGTCTCTTCTCACGACGCTCGACCGCAGCCGTCCCGCCGCCGCCGAACAGCTTGAAAAACTCTCGAAAACCGCCGGCGTGTCATATCTTCGGACGGCCGGCGACGCCGCATCGTCCGCCCGCGCCGCCTACGAGGAAGCCCAGCGGCGCAATATCGCCGTCGTCGTCCTCGATACGGCCGGCCGCACGGAAGTCGATCCGGCCGTCTTCGCCGAACTTCGCGCCGCCCGCGACGCCGTGCCCGTCGAGAAAAAAATTCTCGTGCTGGACGCAATGACGGGCCAGGCCGCGGTCAACATTGCCAAAGGATTCGCGGACGAAGTCGGAGTCGACGGCGTGATCCTGACCAAATTCGATTCCGACACCCGCGGCGGCGCGGCCCTGTCGGTCTATCATTTGTTGCGCTCGCCGATCGTCTTTGTCGGCGAGGGCGAAACGCTGGACCGGCTTGCGCCGTTTCATCCCGACCGTATCGCCGGCCGGATCCTCGGCATGGGCGACATCGTGACGCTCGTCGAAAAAGCCGAGCAGGTTGTGAAAGTCGAGGAGGCGGAAAAGGCGGCCAAACGGATGGCCAGAGGCGAAATGACGTTCGAGGATTTTCTCGACCAGCTTCGCGCCGTCCGCAAGATGGGCCCGCTCGGGGAACTCCTTCAGCATCTGCCCGGCGGGATGACCGGAAAAATCAAGATAGAGGCGGTGGGAGAGGAAGGCGAAAAAGGATTGAAAAAAATAGAGGCGATCATTCTCTCGATGACCCCGCAGGAGCGCCGCCGGCCCGACCTGCTCATCCCCTCCCGACGAATTCGCATCGCCAAAGGCAGCGGCGTCCACGTCGAGGAGGTCAACCGCCTCGTCAAGCGGTTCGAAGATATGAAAAAAATGATGAAAAAAGCCGTAAAATTGGGTATGATGGGCCGTTGAAGGCTTAGGTTCAAATGGGATAACCTTTGGCCACTGACAGACACGCACCCGCAGTCACAGACTTGCACTTATTTCTGTGATATCTGTGTGTGTCTGTCTGTGTCTGTGTGTGGCTATGGTTCGTGGTGATGGTTCCCATCAGTTGACAGGAGGTTTGACATGGCAGTGACATTGAGGCTTCGGCGGGTGGGCAAGAAGAAACACCCGTTTTATCGGATTGTCGCGGCGGATCACCAGATGCCGACCGACGGGCGGTTTTTGGAAAATGTCGGCACGTACGATCCGCTGAAACATCCCGCAAAGGTCGACCTGAAAGCCGACCGCGTGAAAGTGTGGCTTGACAAGGGCGCGACGCCGTCGGACACCGTCCGCAGCATTTTGCGTCGCCAGGGGTTCTTTAAAAAAGTTTGAACTGGACGGTCCTGACGCTGTTTCCGGGATCGTTTCGCGGCGGCGTGCTGGCCGAGAGCATTTTGGGCCGTGCGGTCGAAGCGGGATTGATTTCCGTGACTGCGGTGAACATCCGTGATTTTGCCGACCCGCCGCACCGTGTCTGCGATGATGCGCCCTATGGCGGCGGTCCCGGCATGGTGATGAAACCGGAACCGATTGTCCGGGCGTTTCGCGCGGAGGTCGAGGGCAAAGCCGACCGCGTGATCGCGTTGTCGGCGGCAGGCGTTCCGTTCAGCGACCGGATGGCGCGGGACTTGAGCGCACTTGGGCACGTGTGCCTCATCTGCGGTCATTATGAGGGCATCGACCAGCGCGCGATCGAGGCGGCCGGCGCGCAGGAAGTGTCGATCGGAAATTTTCTGACGTCGGGCGGCGAGACCGCGGCTCTGGCCGTCATCGACGCGGTGTCGCGGTACGTGCCCGGGGTGATCGGCAAGGAGGAATCGCATTCGGAAGAGTCCTTCACCCTGCCGGCGGGCGTGCTCGAGTATCCGCACTATACGCGTCCGGCCGATTTTGAAGGCCGGATCGTTCCGGAGGTTCTTCGGGGCGGAGACCACGGCGCGGTGAGGCAGTGGCGTCTTCGCGAAGCGATCGTTCGGACGGCCCGTCGTCGGCCCGATATTCTGGACGAACAAAAAATATTGCAGTCGGAACTGGCTGACGTGTACGTTCAACTCAGGAAAGAAGGTGTGGTGTGATGATTGACCATCGGCTCGAAGTTTTTGAACATCGGCAATTGAAGAAAAATGTCCCGGAGATTTCGCCCGGAGATACCGTTTCGGTCTACGTCAAAGTCATCGAAGGCGGCGAGGAGGGCAAACAGGAAAAAGGCAAACGCGGCAAGAAAGAGGGCGGCAAGGAGGCCAAGGAACGCATCCAGAAATTCGAAGGCACCGTCATCGCCCTCCACGGCACCGGGATACGCAAAACCATGACCGTCCGGAAAATGTCCTGGGGTGTCGGCGTCGAGCGTGTGTTTCTTCTGCATTCGCCCAAAGTCGACCGCGTGAAAGTCGAACGGCATGGCAGGGTCCGGCGCGCCAAGTTGTTTTATCTGCGCGGCCGATCGGCCAAGGCCGCCCGGCTCGCGGAAGTCCAGCGCGGGGATTCGGCGGCTGCGGCGTCGACTGCGTCCGACAAGGCGATATCAAAGTCTGCGGTGGAATCTCCGTCCGCGCCAGCGCCGGCTGATTCCGCTCCAGCCGCTCCGCCAACATCCCCGGAGACCCGCGCCAAATAGCGGCTAATTCGCCGAAATCTTTTTCATTTGTCCCAAAAGTCGGCATTCCGTATCCTATCGGCACGACGGCTGCGGGTAAAATCATCGCGCGTATGTCCGACCGCGTTTACCGGATCGAACTTTCAGGAAAATTCTACACGGCTGAACTTGCGGCGAAAGGCCGCGCTCCATTTTCGCCGGGCGACCGGGTCTACGTCCGCGTCATGTCCAAATCGGGCGCGCGGGCATATTTGGAAATTGTCGAACCTGACTATCCGAATATCGAGTCCCCGGGTCCGCGCGACCTGTCGCGCCTGGCCACATCGGCCGGCTGGCCGGATGACGACGCATCCCGCTCTCTCGTTGCGGCCCTCGTCGCCCGCCGCCTCCCTCTGCGGTCCGAGCCGGCCGGCCGCATCTACCTCCAGCTGAAATCCATGGACCATCCGACAGCTGAAGACGCCGGTCGGCTCTTGAGCCAAATGGGCCAAATGCCCTTGATTGACAATCCGCAGGCCAAGGATTAGTATCGGAATCGTCGTGATCAAAACTTATTATCGTCCCCAAAGCCTCGATGAGGCGTTGAAATTGATTTCCAACGAAAGTGAAAAAAATGCGCCTCTGGCCGGAGGAACGACGCTCGCGCTTAATCCCCGCGGAATCGACGGTCTCGTCGATCTGGCCGGCCTGAAACTTTCCGGCATCCAGCGCCCGCCGCTTGGCCTTCGCATCGGCGCGACCACGCCGATCCGCGAAATCCAGCGATCCGAGCCGGTCCGGCAATTCGCCGGCGGCATCCTCGCCGAATCGGCCAAAAATTATTTGACCGCGCTCATTCGAAACCGCGCGACGATCGGAGGCGTTCTTTCGGCCGGAAATTTCTGGGCGGATATCTCCACCGCGCTGGTCGCTCTCAACGCGTCGCTTCGCGTCATGCGGCTGGGCAACGGCGGCGGAAAACCGCAGGACGTTCTCGTGCCGCTGGAGGAATTCGTTCAAAAAGGACCGCGCAAGAGTCTCGCGGGAGGAATTCTCGCGGAGATTCAGGTTCCGACTCCCGCGTCCGGGTCCAAATTCGCCTGCACGCGTCTCGCAAAAGTCGAAACGGACATTTCGATTCTGTCCGCGGCTGTCATGGTGACGCTTTCCGGAAAATCCGTCCAGGCCGTCCGCGTCGTCGTCGGAACCGGCGCCCGGCCCGTTCGACTGCGTTCCATCGAGGACCGTGCCGCCGGCAAATCGATCGAGCAGATCCGCGATGCCGCCGCGCAGGCCGCTTCGGAAATTCCGGCTGAGTCCGACATCCGCGCGTCGGCCGATTATCGGCGCGCCGTCGCCGCCGTGCTCGTCCGCCGGCTCTTGCAGTCTCTGACTTGAAATTTCCAAACGGGAGGATCCATGAAATTAAACGTCACGATCAACGGTGAAGCGAGGGAATTCGACATTCACCCGAAAGACATGCTGCTCGATGTCCTGCGCGACGAGGGATATTCGGGCGTCAAACGCGGCTGTTCGACCGGAGACTGCGGCGCCTGCGCCTGCATGGTCGGCGGCAAGGCGGTCAATACATGCATCCTGTTCGCCGCCCAGTGCGAAGGCGCGGCCATCACCACCGTCGAGGGTATCGGCAACCCAAAAGCGCCAAGCCCGGTCCAGAAGGAAATGTGTGACGCCGGCGGAATCCAGTGCGGCTTCTGCGTCCCGGGCATCGTCGTCTCCGCCACCGCGCTCCTGAAAGAAAATCCGGAGCCGACCGTTGACGAAATCTGCGAGGCGCTGGATGGCAACCTCTGCCGCTGTACCGGCTACGTCAAACAGATCGAGGCGATTTCCCGCGCCGTGAGAGACGTCCGAAAATCGCGCGGATCGAAATCAGGGGTGGCCTGACGACGATGTCACCGGTCAAATCCCCGTCCCGCCTGAAATTGCGTCCCAGACCCGAAAAAAGCCCGGCGGCTGATTTCAAAGTCGTTCATCAAAACGTCGAGAAAGTCGACGGCATGGTCCTCGCCACCGGCGCGGCGCAGTTCGTCGATGACGTCAAATTCCATAATCTCCTCCATATTAAAATGCTCTACAGCCCGCATGCCCACGCCCGCATCGTCAAAATCGATGTTTCCAAAGCCGAACGGCTCAAAGGCGTCAAATGCGTGCTCCATTTCGGAAACGTCCCGCGAGTTCTTCATACGACGGCCGGACAGGGATATCCGGAGCCGTCGCCATACGACGCTGTGATGTTCGACAACAAAGTCCGGTTCGTGGGCGACCGGGTTGCGGCGGTCGCGGCCGACTCGGCCGAGATCGCCGAAGAGGCATGCCGGTTGATTCGGGTCGATTACGAGGAATTGCCGCCGGTGTTTGATCCCGAGGCGGCGATCAAGGCCGGCGCGCCGATGATTCACGACGAGTCCGATATCCGCGGCGCCCACGACGCCAAACGCAATCTCGCCGCGCGCATCGACGTGGAAATCGGCGATGTCGACAAGGGTATCGCGAAGTCCGACTACAAATTTGAGGACCGATATGAACTCGGATATGCCCAGCACTGCCCGATCGAGCCGCACGTGTGCATCACGTATCTGGATGACCGCGACCGGTTGGTCATTCGCACAAGCACGCAGGTGCCATTTCACGCTCGCCGCATCTGCGCGCAGGTGTTGCAGATTCCCGAGTCGCGCATCCGCGTCGTCAAACCCCGTGTCGGCGGCGGATTCGGCGCCAAACAGGAAGTCTTTCTCGAGTACGTCGCCGGATTGGTCACGCTTCGCACGCGCCGTCCGGCCAAGATCGAGCTGACCCGCGCCGAGGAGTTTTACACTTCCCGCACGCGCCATCCGCACATCGTCAAACTCCGGGTCGGCGTCAAAAAGAACGGCCTCATCGATACGCTCGACATGTATGCTCTTTCCAATACCGGCGCGTACGGCACCCACGGGCTGACCGTCGTCTGCAACTGCGGCTCGAAAGTGATTCCGCTCTACAACAAGGCGAAAAATATGAAATTCATCGGCGAGGCCGCTTACACCAATCTTCCGGTCGGCGGGGCTTACCGCGGATACGGCGGCACGCAGGGATTTTTTGCACTGGAATCACTCATGGATGACATGGCCGAACACATGGGCGTCGATCCGCTTGATCTCCGGCGGAAAAATCACATTCGGAAAGGCGAAAGTTCTCCGATGTTCGCGGCGCTGGGCGAAGGCAAGGAAGGGTATGACCAGTCCATGCAGTCGTGCAAATTGGGGGAATGCATCGAGATCGGCGCCAACGCCATCGACTGGGACAAGGAGCGCAAGAATCACGGATCGGGTCCCGTCAGAACCGGCGTCGGCTGTGCGATCCTCATGCAGGGTTCCGGCATTCCCGGCATCGACATGGGCGCGGCCACGATCAAACTCAACGAGGACGGAGCATTCAACCTTCTCGTCGGCGCGACCGATCTCGGCACCGGCAGTGACACGGTCCTGTCGCAGATCGCCGCCGAAGCCCTCGCCGTGTCGATTGACAAGATCGTCGTCTACTCGTCCGACACCGACTTTACGCCCTTTGACGTCGGCGCCTACGCGTCATCGACCACCTACATTTCGGGCGGCGCGGTCAAAAAGGCGGCTGATACCGTCCGCCGGCAGATCATCGCCGTCGCGGCTGAAATCCTGTCGGAAAAACCGGATCATCTGTTCTGCGAAGACGGCCATGTCGTGTCGAAAAAGACGAAGAAAAAAATTTCGTATCGCACGATTTCCCTGCGGTCGCTCTATTCGCGAAATCAAATCCAGATCGAGGCGACTGAATCGCATGTGTCCTACGTCTCGCCGCCGCCCTTCGCCGCGCATTTCGCCAAAATCGCCGTCGACACCGAAACCGGTCATGTCAAACTTCTGAAATACATCATGGCTGTCGACTGCGGCGTCGCGATTCACCCGAAACTGGCCGAGGGCCAGTCCGAAGGCGCCGCGATGAACGGCATCTCCTACGCGCTGACGGAGGAATTCGTCTTCAACGCCCGCGGCGCGATGGTCAACGCCAGTTTCCTTGACTATAAACTTTTTTCGACGCGTGATCTGCCCGAGATGAAAACATTTCTCGTCCCGTCCTACGAGCCGTCAGGGCCGTTCGGCGCCAAAAGCATCGCCGAAATCAACATCAATGGCCCGGCTCCCGCCATCGGCAACGCCATTAAAAACGCCTGTGGCGTCCGTCTCAAAGCCATTCCGTTCACGCCCGAAAAAGTCCTCGGCGCCATTCGCCGCCGCGGCCGCCGGTCGGCCTGAAGAGGACAGCTGCGCAACCCCTCACCATGCCGCATTGGGTCATTGGATTTCTCGCATTCACGTTCGTCGCCCACTGCGCGGCATTCACTATTCTCGGTGTCCGCCGCAAAAAATCGTATTACTTTTTTCTGACCGGAACGTTTTTCTGCCTCACGGCGGTCTACGTCCTGAAATTTCTTGAGTTGAAACCGATGGTCATGAACACGGAGATGCCCTGGATCATGATCATCCGGATTGCGGCCATCCTCTGTACGCTGACGTATCTGACGACGATCGCGTGCACGCCCGACACGTGGCTGAACCGTCTCATCGCCTCTCGCCGGCGTGCCGGGCCGGGATCCTCCGCCGACTGATGGCGCGAGGAAGGATTCGGCCATGGACTCCAAAAAAATCCGCCTCCTCCTCAACACCGTTCTCATCCTCGCCTTTCTGGTCGCCTTCCGCGATTTTGTGGTCCTGCGGAAAAAAACCCGGACCTATCAGCAGCAGATTCAGGAACTGAAAGATGAGATTGCGGCCCTTCGCCAGGAAGAGGACGCGCTTCGCCAGAAAGTCTATAAACTCGAATCGGATCCGATGACGATTGAACGCGAAGCCCGCAACCGGCTGAACATGATCAAACCCGGGGAAGAACCGATCCCGCCGGATACATCGGCCGCTTCGTCCCAAAAATCCAATCCCGCGCCGCCCCGCCGCTGACCCGCATGTCTCCCCGATCCATCGGTGTCGGACAGTTTCCGCCGGATTATCCGCGGAGCATCTGCGCGGTTCTGCCCACGGCCCTTCACGCCATCGGCGTGCCTCTGCCGCGTGGCTACGCGCTTCTCGACCTGCCTCATCTTCGCCGCCGGAAATTTCGAAGACTTTTCTTTTATTTCCTCGACTCGCTCGGGTTGGACGCCTGCAGAAAAAGCGGCGGGTTGTTCAGCCGCCTGCTCAAAACACACGGCCTGCCGCTCACATCGGTTTTCCCGTCCATCACCAGCACCGCCCTCTGTTCCATTTACACGGGTCTTCCACCGGCCCGGCACGGCGTCATGGGCCACAAAATATTTTTTGACGAAATCCAGTCCGTCGTCGACGTCCTCAAAATGGAAATTCCCGGGTTTCACCGTCCTTTGAAATCCGTCGGCCTGTCGGTCAAACACTGGCTGCGCGTGCCGCCGCTGCTCGGCCCCCTGTTCCTTCGGCGCCGCAAGGCCGTGCACATTTCGCCGCATCCGATCCTGCATTCGGGCATCTCCGACATGATTTATGAACAACTCCGGCGCGAGGGATACGAGGAATACATCGAGGGAATCAACAAGGCCGAATATTTTCTCAAAAACGGATACGACATCGTGAATTTTTATCAGCACGGCATCGACGAATCGACCCACCGGTTCGGCGACGGATCCGAGCAGGTCTTCTTTTCCCTGCGAAACATCGAGGGCGGCGTGCAGTGGCTTGCCGACCATCTTCCGCCGGCCGTCCTCCGCACCACGCTGTTTGTGCTGGTGTCTGACCACGGCCAGAACACGTTCCAGCCCGGCCGGATCCTCCATTTTCCGTACGACGAAATTCAAAGACAGAAACAGGCGCTCGGCCTCGTCGCCGTCGGAACGTCCGGCCGGTTCGCTCACGTCTACAGCGCGCGATATCCGAACCCGGCGCTTCAACTGTGGCTTGAGAAAAAATGCAAAGGAAAGGCGTCGGTCGTTCCGCGACACACATCCTGGCAGTTGGCCGGCGGCGCCGGTCCGGTTCCGCCCTACGCCCGCCGCCTTGGCGAGTACACGCTGCTCCTGCATCCCGGCGTGCGCCTCCGCGTCGAGTTCACGCCGCCGAAAGAGGAAAAAGTTCTGCATTTTTCATCGGCCAACCATGGATCGCTGACTGCCTCCGAACTCAACGTCCCTGCCCTCTTCGTTCCGATGGATGAAATCCGGTAGGCACTCGGTGATGGGACAACCCTTGGCCACACACAGACACGCACCAGCCCGCACATATCCCCACTTTTCATGTTAAAATCTGTCTGTGTCCCTGCCGGCAGGCAGGTGTGTGTGTCTGTCCGTGCTGGTCTGTGGCTTGGTTTGCGTTACATCACATCTGATCCCTGATCCACTCCCGAAGCGACATGCGGTCGGAGTCCATCATCCCGCCCGCGTCCTCGTCCAAAAATTTGATCGCGATGAACTGACGGTATCGCCGGTCCCAGCTTTCTTCGATCCGCAGGACTTCGCCGCTGCAGGGCATGAGCGGATATTTGATCGACCGGAAAAAAATGGTGCAGGGCTGTCCCGTCGAAAGCGGCGGCGGATCATCGGTCATTTTTTCGAGGACGTTCATGTGTGCGCCGACGCCGTTTTCGTTGATGCCGCTCGTGAGGCCCCGCATGAGGTGGTGTTCGGTTCGGATTTCGACTTCGAGCCGTTCCGTCACCAGGCGGTAGGATGCCGTCGGCTTGACTGTCTTCCATGCCCGATCCAGGCTCTCCTTGTCCATCGGTTTTGAGATGAGACTGCGCACGAGCGGTATGAATGTTTTTACGTTGTACGGTTTTTGGAGAAACGCCGTAGCGCCGCCGTTCATCGCCCGCGGCTCGATTTCGGCGCCGCGCCGGTGCGTCAGCACGACCACGGGGACCGAGAACGTGTTTTCCGTCGTCCGAAGTTTTTCGAGCAGAAAAAATCCGCTGATGTCGGGCAGGGCCAGTTCCTGAATGACGATGTGCGGTTTGATCCGTTTGGCCAGTGCGAAGCCCTCGATGCCATCGGCTGTCGTGATGACGTCGATGTCGTGCTCGTTCAGCCGCTCGGTCAAAAGGCCGCCTAACTCGGGATCGGGATCGATCAGCATTGCGCGCCAGAGTGCCATGATGGTCTTTTACGTTTTTCCGAGGACTTTTTCCACCCGCAAGGTGTTGATCACGTCTTTCTTCGTGAGCCACCCCCGCCGGGCCGCCGACACCCCGAACCGCATGTCGTCCAGGCCTTCGACCCGGTGCGCGTCGGGATTGATGCTGATTTTCACGCCCAGCTCCGCCGCTCGTTTGGCGTTCGCCGGATCGATGTCAAGCCGCTGTGGATTGGCGTTGAGTTCGATCGCCTTGCCGTGTTTTGCGGCGCATCGGAGCACTGCTTCCCAGTCGAATTCGTAACCCGGGCGGCTCAAAAGCAATCGGCCGGTCGGATGGGCCAGAATGTTCACGCGTGGATGCTCCAGCGCCCGGCAGATGCGTTTGGTCATCTCGTCTGATTTCATGCCGAAATTGCTGTGGATTGCCGCGATCACGACGTCGAGTTTTTCCAGCATCGCATCGTCGTAATCGAGCGTTCCGTCCGGCAAAATGTCGACTTCGCTCCCGGTCAGAATCCGTATGCCGGGATTTTTTTTGTTCAAGGCTGCGATTTCCGATATCTGCTTGTTCAACCGCTCTTCCGAGAGACCGTTCGCGTAGGAGGACGTCTTTGAGTGGTCGGTGATCGCCAGATAGCTGTACCCGCGCGATTTCGCCGCGTCCGCCATCGCCTCGATGCTTGCTTTGCCGTCGCTCCAGGTTGTATGCACGTGAAACACGCCGCGGACGTCGTTTTCCGTAATCAGGTCCGGCAGTCGCCCTTCGGCCGCCGCCTCAATTTCGCCGCGGTCTTCCCGAAGTTCCGGCGGAATGAAGTCGAGTTTGAAAATTTTAAAAAATGCCTCCTCGTCCTTCGCCGCGATCCTCCGATTTCCTTTGAATACACCGTACTCGCTGATCTTGAGCCCCCGGTCCTTGGCCAGACTTCGCATCGCGATATTGTGCGCCTTCGAGCCGGTGAAATGATGGAGCGCGTAGGGGAACTCAACGTCCTTGACGATCCGCAAGTCCGCCTGGATTTTTCCGTCCAGCCTGACGCTTGTCTTGGTCTCGCCGCTGCCGATGACGTCGCTCACGCCATCGGCCTTCACGAACCACGCCGACACATCGTCCGGCCGGTCGGAACTGACGACGATGTCCATGTCCTTCACGATTTTTTTCCGCCGCCGAAGCGATCCGGCGATCTCGATCCGCCGAGCCGCCTTGCATTTTTTAAGATGGGCGACCAGCAATTCCGCCAGCGGCAGAACGTCGGCCAGAAGGTGCTGGTCTTTGAATGTCGACAGAAGCTGGATGCCGTCCAAAATTTTTGTCTGCGATTTTTCTCCGAATCCATCCAGCCCGGCCAGCCTGTTTCCTTTGCAGGCTTCCTCCAGCTCCGTTACCGTGCTGATTTTCAATTTGTCGTGCAGGAGCCGCGTGCGTTTGGGTCCAAGAGACGGAATCCGGAGCATCTCGACCAGCCCCGGCGGAATTTGCGCCTTGATCTCCTCGTAATACGCCAGCCGCCCGGTCGCGCAATACGTGTGTATTTTTTCCGAAATCGCCTTTCCGATCCCCGGAATTTCCTGAAGTTGTTTCTCGTCCAGGTCCGCGATCCGCCCCGGATACGTGTCGACCGCCCGAGCCGCGTTTTCGTAAGCGCGGATTTTGAACACATTCTCGCCCAGAAGTTCGAGGAACACGCCGATTTCAGAAAGAAGCTCGGATATCGGATGATTGTCCATGCCGATCCTATTTTATGCGCTCCCGCGCCGTCCCGCAATCGACGCGTATTTCAACTTAAGCCGGATCAACGACCCCATCGACCGGACAATCGCAGAGGCCACACGCACGCGCGAGTCGGCGCGGTTTGTCCACCGAACCGGAATTTCGTGGAGGTGCCGGCCCGCGCGTTTCGCCCGAAGGATGACCTCGACGTCGAATGTCCAGTCGCGGCAGAGAAGGTCACGGAAGAGTTCCCGCGCAACGTCTGTCCGAAACGCCTTGAGGCCGCATGTGAAATCCGACACGTCGGGCATGAACGCCATGCGTACCATGCGGCGGAAAATTTCCCCGCAGGTTTCCCGGATCCACGGCTGATGCCGCTCGATGACCGATCCCGGCAGTCGTCGGGACGCGATTACAACGTCGCGGTCGTCCAGCGCCGCGGCGAACGGCTTGAAAAAACTCACGGGGACCGACAGATCGGCGTCTGTGAACAACAGCCGTTCCGTCCGGCACGCCTCGATGCCTGTCACAATTGCCATCGCTTTGCCTTCGCACCGATCTTTTCGGATCACAGAGCCGGCGTCGTTCAATGCGGCCTTCGCGGTTTCAGCAGTGCCGTCCGTCGATCCGTCATCGACGACGATGAGTCGCCACTCCCTCGCTGACCCGGTCGTCGCCGACTGGATCGTTCGGATCGTCCCGGCGATGACGGCCGACTCGTTGTGCGCCGGAATAATGATCGTGCATGAGCCACCCGTCCGCCCGGCCGTCTCCGATGGTGCGCCGCTCATCCCTTGATCACGCAAAGAGGTTTTAGTCGCGCCACGCGGTTGGCCAGACCGTTGGCCACGACCGCGTCGACCACCTGTTCAATGTCTTTGTATGCTTCCGGCGCCTCTTCCGCGAGTCCCTTTTTCGATCCGCCCCGGACTTCGATCCCCTTTTGACGCAGTTCTTCAATGAGTCTGCCGACGTTCACGCGCTGTTTGGCGGCCGTTCGCGAGAGAACCCGGCCCGCTCCGTGACAGACCGTGAAATAACTTTTTTCCGCCGCTGGCGTCCCGACCAACAGATACGACGCCGTGCCCATGTCGCCCGGAATGATGACCGCCTGCCCGGGGAATGCGCGCGTCGCTCCCTTGCGGTGAACGAGAAGCCTCCGCATCCGGCCTTCCCGTGCGTAATCCTCTTCTTTTGCGATGTTGTGCGCGACGTCGTAGACCAGCCTCAATCCGAGTGACTGCGAACTTCCCGAAAATATTTTTTGGAAAACTTTCCGTACGAGATGCATGAGCGCCTGCCGATTCGCGAACGCGTAATTCGCCGCCGCCCGCATGGCGCCGAGATATTCGCGGCCGAGATCGTCACTCACCGGCAGGGGAGAAAGCTGGGCGTCGGTGACCTGGATGCCGAACGTCGACAGCGCTCTCTTCGAACGTTTCCAGAATTCGTCCGAGACCTGATATCCCAACCCGCGCGATCCGGAATGGATCATCACTGCCAGCGTTCCCTCCGCCACGCCCCATTCCGCCGCCCGCTCCGAATCAAAGACTTTCTCGACGGCCTGGACTTCCATGAAATGATTGCCCGATCCCATCGTCCCGCATTGATCTTCCCCGCGCTTTTTCGCCGCGTCCGACACCACGTCCGGATCGGCGCCGTCCAGCGATCCATGATCCTCGATCCGCTCGATGTCTTCCGCCTCGCCATATCCCATCTCCACGATCACCGGCGCGCCCTCGCGAAGAACACGATCGAGCGCCGCGCCTTTCAGCCGGATCGGACCGCCCACGCCAAGTCCGCTTGGAATTTTCCGAAACATTTCCTCCACGAGATCGACTTTCCGCTCGCTCGTCAATTCCGCCGCCGAAATATTCGTCGTCATGAGCCGCACGCCGCAGTTGATGTCCGCGCCGACCCCGCCCGGGCTGACCCATCCATCCCGCGCGTCAAACGCCGCCACCGCGCCGATCGGAAATCCATATCCGAAATGCGCGTCCGGCATGAGGTGGACCGGATCGATCACGTCCGGCATCGACGCCACGTTCACGATCTGCGTGTATGTTTTGTCCGCGCGAATCGCGGCCAGAATTTCCCCCGTGGCGTACACGTGCACGTCGCTTCGCATGCCCGGCACGCCGTTTTTTCGGATGAGATAGTGATGGGTTCCGACAGATTCAAAATTCGGTTCGGGCATCGTACTCACAGCCGGCTCCTACACGTCGACGATGTAATGGAGCTGGGTCCGCTCCAGTGTCGAGATCGCCCGCAGATCGTGGTAGGTGACGCCTTTGATTTCGGTTTCGAGTTTCAGATTTAAATTGTCGGCGTTCTGAAAATAAATCTCGCCGTCGATCCGCCCCTTGCGTGTGTCCGCGCGGATCCGCCAGCCGCTCGCAACAAGCTGCCGCTGGTAATACGCGTCAAGGTGTGTGGCAATCCATGTGTGCAGAAGATCCGTGGTCGATGGTTCGGCCAGATGGATCGGCTCCGGGGTTCCGCGATTGCCGGTCCGAAACAAATCCGCCGCGCCCTGCCCAAACAAAATCTCATACATCGCCCTCACCGCGTCACAAAACGCTTCCTCCGCCGTGAACGCGCTGACCTCCACGCCGTAGTCGGCCGTATGGTCCGTGAATCGGTACGCCATATTCGAAGTATATCTGATTTTTGTTTCGGGTGCAGGCCTGCCTGCCGGCAGGCAGGCGGCGGAAATAAGGTGGAGCGAGCGGCTGCCGCAGCCGCCCGCTCCATAAGTTCGGATAAACAGGGTAAAGGGAGGGAACCTTTGACCGCTATGCTCTACTGATCGTCACGATTGTGGAAAACTTTAGCGCTTCACCCCGCTTTCATGAAAATTTTATGCCATTTTTCGGATCTTGCGCGTTTTTCCTTACCCTGATATGTCTGTCGGCCATGAAACCGGCGGCAAAGATTCCCGTGATGGATCTGACGGCCCAGGATCAGCCGGCCGGCAAGGCGATCCTCAAGGCGATTCAGCAGGTGATCAAGCAAAAAGCGTTCATCAATCCGCCCATCCTCGGACAATTCGAGCAGGCGTTCGCCAAATGGGTTGGCCGAAAAGAGTTTGTCGGCGTCAATTCCGGCACGGCCGCGCTGTTTCTGGCGCTCAAAGCCATGGGGATCGGGCCGGGCGACGAGGTCATCACGACGCCGTTTACCTTCATCGCGACTCTCGAATCGATCATCTACGCCGGCGCCAAACCGGTCATGGCCGACATCGACCCCGACACGTTCTGCCTTTCGCCCGTCGCCGTCCGAAAAGCGCTCACTTCCAGGACAAGGGCGATCATTCCGGTCCATCTCTACGGCCACCCCTGCGACATGGACGAGTTCATGGCCATCTCCAGGGAGGCAAATGTCAAAATTCTGGAAGACGTGGCCCAGGCCCACGGCGCAACGTGGCGCGGCCGGAAAGTCGGGGTGTTTGGCCACGCGGCGGCGTTCAGCTTTTACCCCGGAAAAAATCTGGGCGCCTATGGGGATGCCGGCGGAGTCGCGACCGACGATCCCGGCATTGCCGAGCGCCTGCGGATTCTTCGAAACCACGGCCACCACCAGAAATATATCCACGATGTCGAAGGTTACAACGAACGGCTCGACGGTATGCAGGCGGCTGTCCTCCTCGCCAAACTGCCCCACCTCGACCTCTGGATCAAACAGCGCCAGGCGATCGCAAAAGATTATAACCGCGCTTTGAAATCTCTCTCGGACCAAAAAATAGGGATTCGGATTCCGCCGGTTCGGCCAGAGACGACCCACGCCTACCACCTGTACGTACTTCGGATCAAAGACCGGGAACGCATTTCAAAGTCTCTGACTGAGGCTGGGATATCGACGGCCGTTCATTATCCGATACCGCTCCACCTACAGCCGTGTTTCGCGTATCTCGGTTACAGGAGGGGAGACTTTCCGGAATCCGAACGGGCGGCGCAGGAGGTCCTCTCCATTCCGCTCTATCCGGGCATGACGAAATCCCAGGAGAAGCGAGTTATCAACACAATTATCAACATTTTTAGTGGAAAATCTGTCTGACAGGGAGGTTTTCGTCCATAATTTGTCAACAATTTTTTTCACATCGTGTTGACAATTTATCCCATTTCCGGGAAAATTTTTTCCCAAAAATCAAAGTATAACCTGTTGAAATTCATATAGATTATAATTCTTCGAAAAAATTAACTTGATTTTTTCCACACCCGATGTAATACTCCGGTGGTCCATTCGTTATAGTTTGGAAGCGAAAGCTTCCGAGCGGTCAAGGATGACGGGTGAGGTGACGGAGTAGAATCCAAGCCTCGGGGGCGGATGCCCCGAGTAGGGAAGCGGTGAATGGAGAGAGCCAGTCAACTGAGGGGCGGGCACTCCAGCCGAAGCAGGACATTATCCATTCATTGATATCAATGCCGCAGGATTGAATGCGGTAATCGCCGGCCCAAGACAGGTGAGGCTAATATAATATAGAGGGAGGGACGCGGCTGAACCAGCGGTTCGGCTCATCGCGTCGCGTTTAATACGCCCATATTTCCCCCTCTCGAAGGTGCCCATTCTTCACGGATGGGCACCTCTTTTTTTGACTACAGGGATGTAGGAATCCCGTGGGAACCCATACACGAGTCGGAGTGAGTTGTGCAGGGATGGGCGAAGCGGGGTGAACACACGGACGGCTTGATACCGTTTTGAAATGGCTCATTTCCGGTTCCTTTTGGTAATTGTCTTGCTTGCGTGCGTCCATCATTGACGGTAAGATTTGGCTTGGAGGTGTAACGACATGAAATACCGTGTCTACATTCAGCAGGATGAGGACGGCATATTTGTGGCCGAGTGTCCGAATTTGCCGGGGTGCGTGTCACAGGGCAGGATGAGAGACGAGGCAATGAAAAGCATCGAGGACGCGATTGCCGGTTATCTGGCCAGTCTCAAAAAACACGGCGATGCGATTCCCCCGCCGATTTACGAGGACGTAATTGAGGTTGCCGGTTGAGTCCCAAACTGCCCGTCGTCTCCGGCCTCCACGTCGTTAAGATTTTTGAAAAGCTCGGTTACCAATCCGATCATCAAACCGGCACTCTTATATATCTGTAGCGCAGAGCTTGATTCCCACCAAAAAAAGGAATGTGATCGAACTGGCACGTGGGGTGACTTGCCTCTTTTTCCGCGCGTGCGATACAATCACTTCGTGACGATGATAAATGTTCGTCCTTCTGTCTTGGCCGGTACATGGTATCCGGAGGATCCAGTCGAACTTCGTCTCTCGATCGAATCGTGGATGGCCCGGCATCGACAAGGTCTGTCCGCACCGGCGCCGGTCGGGCGTCTGATCGGCCTGGTTCTTCCGCACGCCGGCCATCTCTACAGCGGATTGACGATGGCCGCCGGCGTTGCCCGAATTGCTCGTGATCGCGTTTCGCGCGTCGTGCTCATCGGTCCGTCCCACCGCATGGCGGTCCGCGGCGCGGCGGTGTCGGGCGCGACGCATTTCGAAACTCCGCTTGGCGCGGTTCCGGTCGACGCCGATGCGGTTCGGCGATTGCATGCGGCCGGGGTCGGGATAACCGACGCGCCTCACGCCAAAGAACACAGCCTTGAGATCATTCTGCCGTTTCTGCAAGCGGCGTTGGAGTCGTTTTCGATCGTTCCGATCCTCGCGGGGCTGATCGATGATGACGATCGCGAATTTTTGGGCCGGCATCTTGGTGAACTTCTCGACGACCGCACGATTCTCATTGCGAGTTCCGATTTCATTCATTACGGCGCCGAATTCGATTACATGCCTGACGTCGGCCGCAACGTCCGCGCGGGCGTCCGAAAATTGGACGAAGAGGCGATCGAATACATCCGGGCGATGGATGTCGAAAAACTTCTGGCGTTTCGCCGGAAAACAGGCGCGACCATCTGCGGGATTCTGCCCATCGCCGTCGCGATGGCGGCGTTTCCCAAATCCACGCGCGTCGACTATGTCCATTACAGCCAGAGCGCGGATGTGTCGGGCGACACCGGCCACATGGTGAGCTACGCCGCGCTCGCCTTTTACGCGCCGTGAGTGATCCCGTCTGGATTCCGCCCGAGTCCCGCGCGATGCTTCTTGCGCTGGCCCGCGCCGCAGTTCGGCGCGCCGCCGCGGGTAAATCACGCGAGCCGGTGGATCCTCTGCCGGATTCGCCGCCTATCCTTTACGAAAAGGGCGCGACCTTTGTAACACTGACCCAAAATGGACGATTGCGCGGATGTATTGGAACCATCGAGGCCCAGGATCCTCTGTGGCGCGCTGTGTGGGACGCGGCTTGGGACGCCGCAACGGGCGATCCCCGGTTTTCGCCGGTCAGACCCGACGAGGCGGCGGCCCTCAAGATCGAAATTTCAGTTCTGACGCCGATGCGGGAAATACCGTCGTGGGAAGAGTTCGTCGCGGGCCGGGACGGCATTCTGATTTCCGCCGCAGGCGGACGCGGCGTGTTTTTGCCGAAGGTCGCCGAAGAAATGGGCTGGACGCGCGAGCAAACGTTGACGGCTCTGTGCAAAAAGGCGGGCCTTCCGCCTGACGCTTGGAAACGGCCCGGCATGAAATTTCGGACGTTCGGCGCGGAAGTGTTTGGCGAACCGGATTCTTCTGTTGTGGACGGTCGGCCGCAAAGATAACATTCGGACATGACCGACAGGATGAAGGGAATCCCGCGAAGTCCACGGATGGACGGGAGCGGGATGAAAGCCATGCAGATCAGGTGTGTGGTTCTGGCGGGCGGTGTTGGCGCGGCAAAATTTGTCGAGGGGCTGGCGCGGGTGGCGGACCCGTCACGGCTCACAATTATCAGCAACACCGGCGACGACGTCGAACTGCACGGCCTCTGGATCAGTCCCGACGTCGATACCATGCTCTACACGCTGGCCGGAATCGCAGATCCCGACAAGGGCTGGGGAATCCGCGGCGACACGTTTGAAACCCTGGACGCGCTGGGCCGACTCGGCGAGGAGACATGGTTTTGGCTGGGCGATCGCGATCTGGCGACGCACCTCTTTCGGACGCGTCTTCGCGCCGAAGGACGCATGGCAACGGCCATCACGCGGCGGATTGCGAAACGGCTCGGCGTCTGCGCGACGGTTTTGCCGATGACCGATGGGTCCGTCCGAACGATGGTGCGCACGACTCAGGGGGATCTGCCGTTTCAGGAATATTTTGTGAAACACGCCTGCCTGCCGGATGTGGTCGATGTTCGTTTCGAAGGCGCCGAATCCTCTGTCCCGTCGCCGGACGTTTTGCGCGCAATCGAATCGGCCGACGTCATCGTCATCGCGCCGAGCAATCCCATCGCCAGCATCGGGCCGATTCTCGCTCTGCCGGGCATTTGCCATGCATTGAAATCCGCGCGCGCGCCGAAGATCGCCGTCAGTCCGCTGGTTGGCGGCCGGTCGATCAAAGGTCCGAGCGATCGGATGATGAGCGCGAAAGGATTCTCGCCGGACGCGATCGGCGTCGCAAATTATTACCGGGGGCTGATCGACGGTCTTGTGATCGACCGACTCGACGTAGCCCGCGAACCTTCCATCCGCACGCTCGGGTTGGACGTGCTCGTGACCGACACCCTCTTGACGTCGGCGGACCGAAAAACGGCGCTGGCAAAAGAAACGATCGAATGGGCGAATACATTCCATGACCAACATCGTCATTCCCGTCAAAAACCCGTCCTCTGCTAAACAGCGGCTCGGCGACGTTTTGACGCCGGACCAGCGCCGGGAACTTGCCCTGGCGATGCTGGATCACGTCGTCGAGCAGACATCCGCCGCGGCGTTGCCGCACCACATCCTCGTTGTCACCGATTCGGCCGAGATCGAGTCGCGTGTCCGTCCCCGCGGCGTGTCCATCCTGCTGGAAGAGCGGGCGCGAGGCGAGACGGAGGCGGTCGAGGAGGCGACGCGATGGTCGATTCGGAACGAGTTCGAACGTCAGCTTGTCATTCCGGCCGACATGCCGAATCTTACGTCGGCGGACATCGATACGCTGTTGTCGGAACCTGCGCCCAAGCCTTCTGTGGTTCTTTCACCCGCAGTCGGCGACGACGGCACAAACGCGATCCTCACATCGCCTCCCGACGCGATAACATTCCGGTTCGGCCGCCGAAGTTTTCCGGATTATGTCGAGCAGGCGCGCCGGCGCAACATTGCCTGTAAGATTCTCCGCCTGCCGAATCTGGTGCTTGATCTGGATTCATTCGAAGACGTCAAGCAGTTTTTGGATCAGACAACGGCCATGGATGGCCAAGTGTCGAACGGGACAGGGATGTCAACCGTTCGACCGGCGGCCGGACCGCTGTTTCGCCTTCTCTCCGGGTGGAATTTACGCGAACGCGTGAACTGACGTTTATTTATGACGTCTGGATGAATTGCGTGACAACCTGAGGGATGGACAGGAAGTGGATGTCGGCCGTCACAACGGTCAACCCGTGTTGCATGGCCGATGCGGCGATCCAAATGTCGTTGACGGGGACGGGCGTCCCGCGGCGCCGAAGGTCATCGAAGATGGCGGCATAGCGTTTGGAGGTTTCAGGGTCGATGGCATCGATCTGCACCCGGGGGGATGACAGGAAGCGCTCCAAATCCTGCAGATTGGATTTTTGCTTCGATCCGCGCTCAAATCCGACATGGAGTTCTCCGAGAACCACTGGCGTGAAATGGATTTCGTAGGCCTGGCGCACGAGACGTGCGGCCTCCTCCAACCCCCGGATCAGCGTTGAATATCCGGACGTGTCCAGAAGGATGCGGCTCATTTCCAGATGTCGGGGTCGATCCGGCGCTGTTCGGATAATATTTTGTCGAAATCCCGCGCCTCCTTTTTGGTCCATTTTCCGATCAGGTCGTCCAGGTCGTGGAATTCGACCGGCTTGCCCTGTCCCGCAGCCGGCGTTGCAATCCCCACCGCTTTTTTCAACAGCTCAATGACCGTCCGATTCAGGCTCGCGCCCTTTTTTTGGGCCTCAGCCCGCAGCCGCTCCTCCAACGCGGCGTCGATCCCCCGAAACGCCATCTGCTTCATGCCCCACCTCCTGATAGCATTTATGATAGCATAATGCTAACAAATATGCGATCGTCTGTCAATGAACACAGACGGGAAATACCCCGCCCTGATTCGACTTGACGTTCAACCCGGGTGTTGTTTTCATGCATGCATGCCTCGCAAGTTTGGTCTTTTTCCATGCCTCATCCCCCGCTTGCTCCTGATCGGCTCGACCTGCAGCCTGTTCGCGTTCGCCGGGTGGGCGGCAACATACCGCGTCGTGGACATTGAAGGCTTGCCGCAAAAACGGCGGTCTCGCAAAAAAACGTGGTCAGCCGTCGTAAAGGACGATCGATGAACGCCAACATCGTTTTCAGACTTACCACGCTGCTTCTGATTATGGTTGCTTTGTCGATCCCCGCCCATGCCCGCCCGGGCGACACGCACATCGTTAAACTGAGTCCCGTTGCGGTGGGGGCGATGGAACTTGGAGTGAGACATAACGCGCAGCGGATGATATCCCTATCCGATCAGCGGCCGGCGAATGTGCG
>JAHFCY010000015.1:0-10443 GCA_023249255.1 Candidatus Lindowiibacteriota bacterium
AAACCGGCGTCACCAGCGCCTTCCACGTGTTCGCGCGGCCGGAACCGATATTGAAGAGGCCATTGGCGCCGGGATGATCCAGAAAAAAAAGCGTCGCGTCGACGGCGTCTTTCACGTAGAGAAAATCGCGGACCTGTTCGCCGTCCGCATAGTCGGGCCTGTGGGACTTGAAGAGCCGCACGCGGCCCGCCGCGCGGATCTGCTCGTACGCCTTCACGACGACGCTTCGCATATCGCCCTTGTGATATTCGTTCGGTCCGAAGACGTTGAAATATTTCAAGCCGGCGATGCGGTCGAGCCAGCCCTTTGACGCGGCCCACTGGTCAAACCATTGTTTCGACCAGCCGTAAAAATTCAGCGGACGAAGTCCGGCGAGGCTGTCGGGATCGTCGGAATAGCCCTGCGATCCGTCGCCATATGTCGCCGCGCTTGACGCGTAGACAAACCGCACGCCGCGCCGCATCGAAAATTCGGCAAGATACTGCGTGTACTCGGTGTTGTTGCGGCGAAGATGCGAGACGTCCGTTTCGGTCGTGCTGGAGTTGGCTCCCATGTGCAGAATCGCGTCGACGCCGGAGTCGAACGCGCCCGCGCCGGCTTTCGACAAAAATGCGTCGGCGTCGAGGTAGTCGGCGTATTTGAGCGATTTGAGATTTTTCGATTTCGGGTCGGAATCGCGGTCGGCCGGCATGCGGTCGACAATCAGGATGTCGGCCCTCCCGCGCCGGTTCAATCCCCACACGAGCGCGCTTCCGATAAACCCCGCGCCGCCGGTGACGACGATCATGGATGAAGGAGGAAGAAGAGGAGAAGAAAAGAAGGGGGATGAAGAGCCGGGAGAAAATATAAATCAGACTTCAACGATTCTCCCATTCCCTGTCTGCAGGACTTCTCGCGCCTTCTCCAGACTTCTTCAGGATTCTTGAAATTATTCTGTAAACCGGATGTAAATGCACATGTCCGGCTTGTTCTTTTTGTAGAAGTGCCGGAAACTGTGAAGGACGTTCGGGTCGAAGGAGTAGATCAGCGTGTAGGTGGTCACGGTGCCGTCCCTGCGGCATTTGACGGAGTCGGACGGAAACCGGAGAGTCGGCTGATAAATTTCGGGGACGGCCTTGTTGATCAGCCGGATGGCCTCGATGGAACCGCGCCGGCCGGGCACGCGGACCCGTTCCAGTTCCTCGACGTAATAGGTCCGGGACTGGCCGGGATAGGCGGTGGACGATATCAGGATTTCCTTGTGGCGAATCACGCCGAGATCCTCGTAGACCTCGTCCTTGAACTGATTGTGTTCGCTCAGTTCCTCTTCCGATATCGGATCGTCCGATTCGTCGAGATAGTCATCCTTTACCTTGTCCTTGTCTTCCGCCATGGGTCTGCCTTCCATCGTCAAAGATTCCATCAACGTGTGACCGCGTTGAGCCCGTCTTTCATGTGTTCGTTTGTCTATCCTCCGATGATGCGATGTTCAATAAATGTTGCTCATGCGGGCGCCGCCCGTGTAATCGATGAAAACGGTTTTGAGTTCCGTGAAAAATTGAATGCCATCCTTGGCCATCTCCCGGCCGCCGCATCCGCTCTCCTTGATGCCGCCAAACGGCACCTGGGCTTCGCCGCCGATGGTCGGGGAATTGACGTGGACCATGCCGGCTTCGATCGCGTCGATAAATCGCATCGCCGTGTTGAGATCGCGCGTGTAGATGGAGCTGGAGAGGCCGAACACCACCTGATTGGCCGCGCGAAATGCCTCGTCGGAATTTTTGACGCGCGTGACCGCGAGGACCGGCCCGAAAACTTCCTCCTGAAACAACGTGTCGGTCGTCCTGACGTGGTCGAACACGGTCGGCTCGACAAAATATCCTTTATCCAGCCCGTCGCGGATGATCCGGTTTCCGCCGATCAGCAGTTTGTTGCCTTCCGATCGGGCTTTCGCGATGTAGCCGAGGACGACGTCGAGCTGGGATTTGTCGATGAGCGGACTCATCGTGCTCGCGGGATCAATGCCCGGCCCGGGAACTATTTTTTTGACTTCGGGCAACAGCTTTTCCAGAAACTTGTCGGCAATCGATTCCTCCAGGATCAGGCGACTGGTGGCCGTGCATCGCTGGCCGGCGTTGCCGAATGCGCCGCGAATCACCCCGCAGACGGCGGCGTCCAGATCGGCGTCGGATAGAATCACACAAGGGTTCTTGCCGCCCATTTCACACGTCACTTTCTTGTTCAGGATGCCGCACATTTCTTCGACTTTCCGGCCCACGCCGCAGGATCCCGTGAATGACACGACTTTCACGTCCTTGTGCGTGATGATTTCATTGCCGACCTTGGATCCGGCCCCGACGACGAAATTCAGAACGCCGGCCGGCAGGCCGGCGGATTCAAAACATCTGACCAGCTCGGCCGCAAGATAGGGCGTGAAACTCGCGGGCTTGAATACCACCGTGCAGCCGGCGACGAGGGCCGGCGCGATTTTCCAGCACGGGATGGCCCACGGAAAATTCCAGGGCGTGACGACGCCCACCACGCCGATGGGCTGGCGGATGGTGTAGAGGAAATTGCCGGCCAGTTCGGATGGGGCGGTCTCGCCGTAAAACCGGAATCCCTCGCCGGCGTAAAATTCCAGAAGATTGTTGCCCTTGGTGATTTCGCCTCGCGCGTCCGAAAGAACCTTGCCGCCCTCGATCGCCATGATCCGCGCCAGTTCCTCCTTGCGCGACTCCGCAATCTGAAACGCCTTGAGGACGTACCGCGCGCGCACCATCGGCGGCGTCGCTTTCCATGTGGAAAACGCTTTTTTTGCGGATTCGATCGCGGCCTTCGCATCCCGGACCGTTCCCGCCGGAGCCTTGGCGATGATCCGGCCGTTGGACGGATCCTCAACATCGGTCGTCTCGCCGAATTCCGCGTCCCGCCAGCGGCCGTCGATGTAATTTTGGACGATGGCCAACAGAGCCTGCGGCGGCCTGTTGTTTTCCTTTGACGCCGTTGCGACAGACCTGGCCGATTTCGATTTTTTTCCGGATGCCCGGGGCGATGATTTGCCTCGCCTGGCGGCAGTTGCCATCCCTGCACGTCCTTTCGTGTAGTCCGAAGCTAAACATTAGACCACGATCTTGAAAAAACGTCAAGCAACCGGTAGACTCAGCGGGATTTTCTGGGGACGTGGTGCAGCTGGCTAGCACACCGGCCTGTCAAGCCGGAGGTCGCGGGTTCGAGCCCCGTCGTCCCCGTAGTAGATAATCAAGGGACGTTATCGCGGACGGCTGATTACGAAATGTCTTTGTAAGTCTTCACCCGGTTGCGCCCCGATTCTTTCGCCGTATAGAGAGCGCGGTCGGCCACCTCGATGAGAAGCCGCTTGTCGGACGCCGCGTCCGGAAACGTCGCCAGCCCGATGGAAATCGTGCATTTTACCGCCTCGCCGTTGAAATCGAACGTGAGTTCCTCCACGGCCACTCGCAGGCGATCCGCAAAAATCTTTGCGCCCTCAATCGTCGTGTCGGGCAGAATCATGCCGAATTCTTCGCCGCCGTACCGGCATGGCACGTCGACTTTGCCGCGCATCGACTTTCGGATGGCGCCGGCGACGGCCCGCAGGACAACGTCGCCCTGCTGATGGCCGTAGGTGTCGTTGATTTTTTTGAAATGGTCGACGTCGGCCATGACGAGCGTGAAGACGCCGCTCAGGCGCTGGGACCGCTCCATCTGCCGGACGAGTTCCTGCTGAAAATAGCGGTGATTGTAGAGGCCGGTCATGGCGTCGGTGACGGAGCGGTACTGAAATTCGAGTTTGGACAACGTCGACTCGAGCTGAATGGAGACGCCGCTCAGGAGCCGCTCATCGACTTCGTCGATCGGATTGTTGGGCGCCCGGACCATCCAGACGCCGCCGGTGATTTCGCCCTCGGAAAAAAACGGAAAACAGAGCCGCGCCGGCTCCATGAGCGGTCTGGGATGCTCGCCGGTCTCGGAGTAACCGGCCTGCTTCAGTTTCCGCAGAAAAAACAGAGACGATTCGTCGGCGTTTCCGGCCACCAGCTCTTCGCCGTCCAATCCGCGAAACACGACCGCGCCGGTGCTTCCGGAAATATTTTTGGCAAGCCGCTCCAGTACAGCCCCGAGAACTTCCTGGGGGCCGGCCTGCTCGGTCAGAATTCTTGACACCTCCTGCAAGATCCGCAGATTCTCCGTCATCCGGTTGAACATGCGGGCCATCGTTCCGATTTCGTCGCCGCTTTTGACGTCGATCTGATGGGAAAACTGTCCGCCGGCGATTTTCAAAATGCCGTTCGACAACCGCTCAAGAGGCCGAAGAAGCGTGTTTGAAACGACCAGGGCGAGGGCGGCCGCGAGCGCGACAGCCAGGAGCATGATCGCGACCATCGAGTCACGCGTTTGTTTCAGGCGCTCGCGCATGAAATCGAGCGACAACCCGATGTGGACGGTCCCGAGCAGTTTGGCCACGCCCCGGATCTGGATGGGCTTGAAGAAAATGTAATGGTCGGTTCCGGCGTACGATACGATCCGGTCATCATAGACATCCGACGTTGCCGCGATCATGTCCGCATCGCCGATTGCCGCCACCACCTCTTTTTTCGGTGTGGACAAATCCTTGATCGCGATCAGAACGATTCGGCGATCGCGTTGCTGCATGCCGGCCAGAATTTCGCGGATTTCCAGATACTGGCTCTGGGCCAGAAGTTCGGCGATATGATCGGCCAACGTTGCGGCGATGAACTGGCCGGTGCCTTTGACGTCGTCTTTGATGATGGTTTCCTGCTCACGCAGGGCGAATTGCTGGACGCCGACCGTGACGGCAATGGCGACGGCCATCATCGACAGAAAAATTTTCCATCGGATGGAGAGACCCTGAATGCGGCGCAGGACGTCAGGGCTGGATGGCATGGGGGTCCGGCTCCTCATCGCGAATTTGATTGACGATCCGCACGATCCGGCGGATCGGTTCATACTCCCGCGCTTGCGAGACCACAAATCCCTCCACCTGAATTTTTTTTAAAATGTCGGCGTACGTTGTGTCCATGCTCAGCGCCAGAAACAACTGTTGAATGCGCGCGGCCTGCGCATCGGTGAGCCTCCCGCCCACCACGGCCGCGATCGGCTCATATGGAACCGAATCCGACTGCGTCAAAACTTTCAACTCCGCCTTCCTGTCTTTTTCGCGGCCTTTCAAAAACACCGCCGTCGCTCCTTCGAATACAGCCCCGGCGTCGTATCGATCGAACAGGACCGACAGCACCACGTTGCCGTACTGATTCACAAAATGCCTGTCACGAAGAATGGGATCGTTCACCGGTATGCCGGACTGTACCAGATGCGCCGCGGCCAGCAAATAACCGGCCGTCGATTGCGTGTCGACAAACGCCATCCGTTTACCCGCAAGCTGCCCGACGGAATCGATGCCGGAATCTTTTCGGACGATGATTTCAGAAGCGTAGTAGGTGTTGCCGTGGCGTTTGGGTTTGACGATGGGTTCCAGTTTGTATTTGGGATGCCGCGCGAGAGCGTCCTCCGCGTCAAGGTAGGCCAGCGGACCGAGCCACGCCAGCTCAATTTCGCCCTCGCGGATCGCCCGCACCATGTCGCCGTAACCGGCAAAAAGTTGAAGATCGAATTTCTCACCCACGCCGGCCGACAGATAGTCCAGCAATGCCTGATGATCCCGGTACATGTCGCCATAAGGGCCGTAGGGTACGCGGCCGAACCGCAAACCGTTGGATACGGTTCGCGCGCCGGCGGATGCATTTCCATGGGCTTCAGCCGATTGCCGGTCGGAGGAGGGCTGATCGGACTCATACTCAACCGGTCCACACGACGAGAGGATGAACAAAGCCAGAATAAAAAAGGACAGGAAAAATTGGCCCCGCAGAGCGGGGAAAAAGCCGCTCAGCGCCTCCGGAAAGACCGCGCAGCCGGTTTCGGCAGTTTTTTCATGTACTCGGCATTGAAATCTTCCGCGAACTCCCGGATCCAGCGCGAAGCCGCCTCGTTGCGGGTTACATCCCGCTGATACCGGCTTGCCATCTTTTCCCGATAGACCGCGATCTCCTGAACTTGATTGTGCATGTAGGATTGGAATTCCTGCTTTGTCATTCTCTCCGCCCTCTCGACGAACGTAGTGCGGCGATGCTCGCATCGCCCCCTCATTCTCTGAATCGGAGGTTCGCGGAGAAAACTTTAGGTTCCCGGGATTCAACAGGTCAGCAGATCCTGAACGTCAGGATTTGGCGGCCCGGACAAATTCCAGATTTCGGCGGGCCGCAACAGTGTAGGGGTGGGTTTCGAGGATGGAGGCCAGTTCCCGCTCGGCGTCGGCGTGATCGCCCGCGAGGAACATCGCGCCCGCCAGATTAATGCGAAACGCCGGCGCGGTTTCTTTCGCGCGAAGCGACTGGCCGATCTGGAGAGCATAGGAATAATTTCTGGCGCGAAGCGCTTCGGCGAACATGGCGGTCGTTCCGACCACGACGGGTATCGTCGCCCCGCCCCGCAGGGATGGTGCATCCCCGGCCGGCCCTGCGGCTTGACGTTCCTGCTCTTCGGTCTCAAGCGCCGCGGCGAAGTCCATGTCGGCGTCCGCCACCTCGGCGGGGGCCGTCTTCGGTTCTTCGACCGCCAGAACTTTTTCGAGTGACGGCTCCGGAACCGGGTGAGAAACCGCCGCGACCACCGGTTTGACGCTCACCGCCGGTTCCGCGTCCACTTTGGGTTCGTCTATCTGCGGCCGGATTGCAGCCGCTGTTTCGTTCTCCTCGTCAGTGAACATTTCTTCGAGGATGTCGTCTGATTCGTCGCTGTCAACTTTTTTCACGGGCGGGGCCAAAAGTTCGTCGGATGCAGGATCCTCAACGTCGCTGTCGTTGTCAGCCTCCCGGTCCTGCGCCGAAAGGGGTTCGGATATGGCGACCGGCGCTGAGGCGGGCGCCGGCATGGGCGCGGTCACGGGATCGGGGGCGGGCGGCGCTGAAACCTCGACGGTTTTGAGCGCGTCCAGTTCGACAGGCGGCGGCAATTCGGGGATGTCGTCGGTCATCTCGGCCGCCCCGCCCTGCATGGCCATAGATCCGGCGGGTTCCGGAGGCAAATCTTTTTCTATATCCTTTAACAGCGTATCCAGGTTGGACAGATCGATTTCGCCCGCGCCTGATTCTTCCGGCATCGTATTCCTCCCTTGCCGCCCGCGTTTATTTCGCCGCCGAACCTCGAATCCCCGCCAGAACGGCATCGATGTCTTCCGCCGGCACGCCGGCGTCGAGTTTTGCCAGTTCCTGCGCCGTTGCGCGTTTCAAATCTTCAACCCGGCGAAAGCCGGCGACGAACCAGCGGTCAAGCGACTCTCGCGGAATTTTGCGGATCATCCGCACGTCGGTCACGAATACGTCTCTGTAGTCCTCATCCGCGTACGAAAATTTTTCCTTCGGCACCTTCCGCAAATTCGCGATCATGTCCGCCGCCTCGTGGGATTCGATTCCGGCCCGTTCCGTTAACTCATGAATTTTGGTTTGCAGCAAGACATCCGGCTTGCGCCAGCCGGCCGAATACATCTGAGCCGCCAGCCGCGGTTTAATGCCGGACAGCCTGCAGAGTTTGACGATGAACATTTTCCGCGCCAGAACGGGGTCCATCGCGTCCTCAGCGAGTTCGCGGTTCACCTGGACCGGCGCGGCTGCAGGCGGAACGGGCGCGGCTGCATGGCCTGCCGCCGCGCGGCTGGGTTCACCGCCGCTTTCCGCGCTTTCTTCCGCCTGATATGCCGTCGCCGCCGTTTCGATGATCGCGAATGAATCGGCCGGTTTGGTCTGCCCCGCGGAATTTTCGATATTGCCGCCGGCGTCGAGGATCGCCCATCCGCCCCGCCTCTCTTCGATCGCCACCGACCATTGACGCCGGTAGCGGTCGACCGCCTGCCCGATCGTTTCGACCTCCGTCGCGCGGTTCGAAATCGCAAAAATCGACAGCGTCTGGATCGGGACCTGTTTGCCCTGCCCAAGCTCATACAGCGTCAGGATCGACTCGTTGAACGTTCGGAGGGCGCGTGTGGAGATCGTCTGAAATTCCTGCGGTGAAAGCCTGGAAAGGAACAGATAATCCTCTCCCGGCAGGGATTTGGGCGCCGATTTCGGCAGGGTTGCATCCAGCGCCTGCGCGGTGAGCTTTTTGATGAGGCCCTGATTGGCCCGCCCGAACGCTCTGACATACTCGGCCGCAAAATTGACGCTGAACAGCGTCGCATAACATTCCTCTTTCAGCTGTCGAATATCCTCGAATATTTTTTTGGCGGTATCTTCCGTTCCCCATCCTGTCGTGGAGTCGATGAATGGATCGTCGGCCGTATTTTCCTCGGCACGGCGAATGTCCTCGATCGCCCGGGCCACGTCTGCCAGCGCTCCGAAATCTCCGGGATCGATCGCGGTCTTGCGATTGCCCGAAATCACCCGGATGAGGTGTGACATCGGCAGGCTGAACTCGGATTTGAGGATGAATACGGCGATGAAGACGAGAAGAGACGCAAACGCAATGGACCAGAAAATCGTTTTTCGAAAGATGGCCTGGTGAAGAAATGCGGCCCGAGAGTCGTCGACGGCCTGGAAAAAAAGGACGTACTCGGCTGATCTGCCCGGCGTAAGCGCGACCGCGCAGGTGTAGCGCGACTGATCGATCCGCCTGAGCCGCCCCAGAGCATTTCCCCCGAAATCCGCAACGGAAATCAAGGCTGAAGAGGATTGCCGGTCGATCGAAACAGTCTGCACAAGCCGATACCCTTCGGCCTGCTCGCTTCTTTTGTAGAGACCGGCTTGGACGATCCGTCCGCTGCCGGTCAGTTGATTGTAGCTCGTCGCCGCGCGCCGGCATTCTCCTTCGAATCTCTCGTGGACATCATCGGCCAGCGGCAGGGAGTCGTGGATCTGCGCGGAGACGATTTTTATGTTTTCGGTCAGTTGCTGATCCAGCAGCCGGTTAAGGCGCTGGTAGTCGTTGTAGATGATCGCGCTCGCGGCCGGCCCGATGATCAACAGTCCAAGGATGACAAGCTTGGCGTACACGGCCCTCACGGACGCCCACCCGTCCCCATCCCCATTTTCCCTCCCACGATCAAATCAGAATTTTGCTCCGGCCTGCGCGGCGAGCGCCGAAAGGCCTGGATATTTTGCGGCCGGACCGAGTTCCTGCTCGATCCGAAGCAGTTCGTTGTATTTGGCGATCCGGTCGGTCCGGGACATCGATCCGGTTTTGATCTGACCGGCTTGAAGCGCGACACTCAGGTGTGCGATCGTCACGTCCTCGGTTTCGCCCGATCGGTGAGATACCACAGCGGCGTAGCGGTTTGACTGGGCGTGTCGCACGCATTGGATCGTTTCAGTCAGACTGCCGATCTGGTTCAGCTTGATGAGAATCGCGTTGGCCGCGCCGACCTGCATGCCTTTTGCCAGCCGCTTCGTGTTCGTCACAAAGAGATCATCGCCCACGAGCTGGATCTTTTTGCCCAGCTCCGCCGTCAGATGAATCCAGCCCTCCCAGTCCTCCTCGGCCAGCCCGTCTTCGATGGACACGATCGGATATTGCCGGACCCAGTCCGTCCAGAACTCGACCATCTCGCCCGGCGTCAGCGCCCGGTTGCCCTCGCCCTCCAGCACGTATTTTCCATTTTTGTGGAATTCGTTTGCGGCCGGATCCAGCGCCAGATAGACGTCCCGTCCCGCGCGCAACCCCGCTTTGCGGATCGCCTCCAGAATCAGATCGACCGCCTCGCGGTTCGCTTTCAGGTTCGGCGCAAATCCTCCCTCATCTCCGACGGTCGTCGCCAGACCTTTGGATTTTAAAACCGATTTCAACGCGTGAAAAATTTCCGCGCCGTAACGGACCGCCTCGCCAAACGACGGCGCGCCGGCGGGCATGACCATGAATTCCTGGAAATCAACGGTGTTGTCTGCGTGAGCGCCGCCGTTCAGAATGTTCATCATCGGAACCGGCAATGTGACGGCTTGATCGCCGCCCAGGTAGGCGTACAACGGCTTGTTCTGCCGCGCGGCCGCGGCCTTTGCGCAAGCCAGCGAAACGGCAAGGATGGCGTTCGCGCCAAGATTGCTCTTGTTCTCGGTTCCGTCCAACTCGCAGAGGAGCCGGTCAATCTCCTCCTGCCGGCCGGCGTCGCGGCCGATTAATTTCGGCGCGATCCGGTCCTCGATGTTCCTGACCGCTTTGAGGACTCCCTTGCCGCCAAAGCGCTTTGCATCCCCGTCCCGCAGTTCTACCGCCTCGAAGGTACCCGTGGAAGCGCCGGAAGGAACGGCAGCCCGTCCCCGTGCGCCCCCCTCAACCCATACATCCGCCTCGACCGTGGGATTGCCGCGGCTGTCGATGATCTCTCGAGCAGAAATTTTCTGTATCATTGCCATTCCCTGCAAGCGTCCCCTTGCGATGATTTCT
>JAHFCY010000015.1:10453-27595 GCA_023249255.1 Candidatus Lindowiibacteriota bacterium
TGTCAAGCGACACACGCGCAATCGGCCGCGTCGTGTCGCCGTGCCCGCATGCGGCGGGCGGGTTGAGTTTTGACGGAGATTCTGCGAAAGTGAATTCTCAAATGGAGTTGAACGAATGTACTTGCTGATATCGCAGGAAACGATATGCCGGTATTCGAATCCGGTCCGGCTTGCGCGTCTCGAACACCGCGTATTTCCGGTCACGTCGCCCGAACAGGAGATTCTGCGATTCGGCGCGCAGATCCGTCCGGAAGGACGCTGTCTCGAATCGAATGACGCGTGGGGCAACCGGATGCGCGTCATCGTGTGGGACGCGCCGATCGACTCCTGGAAATTATCCATTTCGATATTTGCCAATACCGTCCGCGAAAATCCGTTTGATTTTCCGCCGGACGCGGCGGATCGCCCGGTACCGTCCAACGCGGATGAATTTCCTCCGGAAACCCGCGCTTACCTGAAATGGTCGAAGGATCCGTTGGACGGTATTCCCGCCGTCACCGAATGGGCCCGGCATCTGACGGCGTCCATTCCCGGCGCATTCGGAAAAATTCAGGCCGTCATGACCTGGATTCATCGCGAATTTGAATTTCGAAAAGGCCAGACGGACATCAAAACGACGCCGGATGAAGTTTTGCGGCTCCGCCGCGGCGTATGCCAGGATTTCGCGACGCTTCTCATCTGCGCGACGCGCTCGCTCGGACTTCCGGCGCGATACGTCAGCGGATACGTCTATGAAGGTCCGTGTGCCAACCGGAGAGATCCGGCGCCGACCGGCCACGGCTGGGCCGAAGTTTACTTTCCGAACGTCGGCTGGCGCGGATTTGACGCGTTGAACGGGATTCTCGCGTGCGGAACTCACGTGCGGGTGGCGCACGGCCGGTGGTTTGCCGACTGCGCGCCGGTGATCGGCCGCCTGCCGGGGCCCGCGATTGGCCAGACAACCGAAACGCGGATATCCGTCGACCGGGCGGACGCGTCCGGGAGAAACGCCGAATGACTTTTTGCATCGGCATGCGGTGCAAGGACGGCCTGGTGGCTCTTGCCGACACCCGGGTGACAGCCGGCAACGAGCGGATCATGGCCGGAAAAATTTCGGTACACCAGTACGAACGACACTCGCTGTTCATCATGACGTCCGGCCTGCGGTCCGTCCGGGACAAGGCCATTGCGTTCTATGAGGAACTTCTCGATCAGCAGGAAAAAGAGATGACCAAAACATTCCACGCGGTCGACGCCTTCGCCAAGCAGATCCGCCGGGCCCGCCGCGAGGATCAGAAATGGCTCAAACGCAGCGGACTTAATTTCGACATCCATGCCCTCGTCGGCGGACAGCTCGAGCGCGATGAGGAACACAAACTCTATCTGATTTATCCGGAGGGAAACTGGGTCGAGGTCGGCCGCGCCACGCCCTATTACATCATCGGCAATTTTGCCTACGGCAAACCCCTGCTCGACCGCGCGTTTTCCATGGACGTTGATCTCAAAACGGCTTTCAAACTCGCGATTCTGTCTTTCGACGCCACGCGCACGAGCGCCACGGACGTGGGCCTTCCGATCGACATGGTGATGTACCGCAAGGATTCGTTTCAGATTGTCGAGCGGCGGTTCGTGGAGGAGGAACTCAATCCGATCCTGCAGTATTGGAACCAGGGAATTCGCGGTCTCGTCGGATCCGTTCCCACACACGCCGTTGACGGCCTCTTCGGCGAACTTGAAAAATCCCCCGCGCCGCCGAAACGTCCGCCGTCATCACATCCGGCCTGATCGCCAGATTTCGAGGCCGACGGCCAGAACCTGCAACACGGACACAATTCCATTCATCTGAAAAAATGCCGTTTCAATCTTTTTTTTGAACACCAACGCGTGTTCGTAGATCAGCAGAAGCAGAATGCCGGTCTGCGCGCCGAAATAGATGGGACCGAAATGAAGCATGGCGCCGTAGGCGAGAAACAGCGCGAATGCGGCGGCGTGAAATCCCATGGCCATCCCGTGCGCCCGTTCGGGGCCGACTCTCGAGGGCAATGAATACAATCCCGCGCGCCGGTCAAAGTCGATATCCTGCATGGCGTACACCACGTCAAAGCCCGCCACCCAGAACAGAACCGACATGGCCAGATAAACGGTTGGCGGGCTGATTCGGCCCAGCACCGCCAGCTCAGCGGCCAACGGCGCAAGGCCCAGTGCGCCGCCCAGAACGAGGTGTGACCAGGTCGTGAATCGTTTGGTCCAGGAATAAAAAGCCAGATAGGCGAGAACGACCGGCGATAAAAATCCGCAGAGAGGATTGAACTGAAACGCGCCGGCGATAAAAATAATGGAACAGCCGGCCGCGAACAGGGTCGCGCCCATCGGAGAGATTTCACCGGTCGGCAGATGCCGTCCGGCGGTCCGGGGATTTTGTGCGTCGATCTCCCGATCTGCGATGCGATTCACCGCCATGGCGAACGCGCGGGCCGCCGTGAACGTGACGACCAGCCGGACGAGACGCGCCGCGCTGAATCCCGTTTCGCGGCTCGCCTGAAAAAACGCGATGAGGCAGAAGGGCAGGGCAAAGACGGTGTGGCTGATTTTGATGAATTCGAAGTAAGTCCGGATCATGCGGGAATCTCCTGTTCCGGCGACAACTCGATCACGGCGACCTCGGGCGGGCACATGATCCGCGCCGGAAAAAGCACCGCGCCCACTCCGCGCGTGACGTACATGCTTCCGGCCGCGACCGGATAGAGCCCGGCAACGTATCGCAATCCGTAGCGGGAAGAGCTCATTGCCTGGCCGATCAGCGGCAGGCGGATTTGGCCGCCATGGGTGTGGCCGCACAACAGCACGCCCGAAAAGTCCGGACCGAAGAGCGGCGCGATATCCGGCGTGTGTTCGAGGACCAGACTCGCCGGTTGCGATTCGATCTGCCGGATCCGGTCCTGAACGGATTTGAATTTCTGATTGTAGAGATTGTCGATGCCGATCAGCGGCAGGAGGCCCTCTCCCCTTTTCAGGGTCACCGTTTCATTTCGAAGAAGTCGGATGGAGGAGCGTTCAAATTCCCGCATGACGTTTGTTTCGCCCCACAAAAATTCGTGATTGCCCATGCAGGCGTAAACGCCGAGCGGCGCTTGAATCCCCCGTGCCATCGCAAGAAATTCCTTCAAACTGTCCGCGCCCGACCAGCCGGTGATCAGGTCCCCGCCGAAACAGATGATGTCCGGCTGTGCGGCCGCCGCCATCTCGAGGGCGCGTTCCAGTAGATCGGTGTGAACACCGGCAGACCCGTGATGCAAGTCGGACAGAAAAACGATTTTTAATCCATGGAAAGATGCCGGAAGATTACGGCTGCCGAGCGTTACCCGCGAAACATCGATGTCGGCCGGATCAAGTCCTGCGCCGTAGACCCGCGCCCCGCCGGCGATGCCGAGACCTCCGGCCGCCGCCGCTTTCAGAAATTGCCGGCGATTCACGAGATGAAACCCGAAATGAAATCAGCGGCCGGACTGGATTGACTGAATGCCGGACTCTCCGCGATCAGGCGAAAACGTCGATGTTGTCGCCGACCTGTGAATGTGCTTTGGCGATCATGTTGGAAATGCTCGGGCCTGGCGTCGGGATGCTTGGCGCCGCGATTGGAGTGGAAACCGAAAGCGCCTTGAACGAATGTTCGGATCTTCCGATATGACTGGCGTTCGCCTCCGCTCCACGGTACGAAATCCCGAGCGCGTCCCCGATGGTGGTGCTCATTTGGAAACCCCCTGTTTCCGGTTTGAATCCCGCATCCGCGCATCAGGCTGGCTCGGCAATGCGACAGCCGGGATCAAACATTGTTCGCTCGGCCGGCACACACCGGCCAAACGCCTCTTCCTTGATGTCCCCAATTCTGCGGCATCGCGCGGGCAATGTCAAGTTCAATCCGCCACCCGAAGAAATAATCCATGCAGATATTCGCCCTCCGGATGGTACAGGCTCACGGGGTGGTCCGAGTCGTGGCCGAATCGCGCCACGATCTGGACGTCCCGGCCGGCGTCGAGAGCGGCGGAGAAAACGACTTTTTGAAACAGGTCCCGGTCGATGTGATGGGAACAGGAAAATGCCGCGAGATTCCCGCCCGGCGCGATCGCCCGAAAGGCCAGCCGCTGAATATCCTTGTATCCGCGGCAGGCCCGGTCGACCTCCCGGCTGCGTTTGGCGAAACTCGGCGGGTCGAGAATCACAAGATCGTAGTCGCGTTCCGGAATTTCACGCAGAAATTGAAACGCATCTTCGCGGATGAATTTCGCCGCCGATCCGGCAGGCGCCTGCCTCTCCCAGTTTTTCTGGCAGATGTTCATCGCGCTTTCAGAGCTATCGAGAAAATCGACGGACGGGAAAAAATCCCGGAGCGTTACGCCGAATGCGCCCGAATGACAGAAACAGTCCAGCGCCCGGCGGTTGACGCCCCGCGCGGAATAAAACGCGCGAAGAAACCGGCGGTTCGCGCGCTGATCGAGATAAAATCCGCTCTTGTGTCCCTTCTGAATGTCCACGAAAAATCGGGATTCGCCGCAGTGAATGTCCGTCGGTCCGTCCGGCGCCGCGCCGTAAATAGACTCCGCGCGATCCGGCAATCCCTCTTCGGTCCGTCCGGCGCTTTTTTCAAAGGCGTTCGGTTCGTCAAACGTCGCCCGCAGGGCGTCGATGATGATGTCCCTCATCCGGTCGGTCCCTTCCGTCAGCAATTGCAGGACAAGCGTGTCGCCGTATTTGTCCAGAAAAATTCCCGAAAGAAAATCACCTTCGCTGTTGATGTATCGAACGGCGTCGGTCTCCGTCAGAAGCGCTCTGCGGGATTTTTTTGCGGCCGACATTCGTTCCCGGATCAAGGCCGGCCAATCGGGTTCGTCCTCGCCCCACGTCCAGACGCGAACGCGGATTTGCGACCGGGGGCTGTAAACGCCGTGGCCGAGCGTGACGCCCTCGTGCGACACGACGCGCGCGACCGGCGCATCTCCTGACTCTTCAGAGACCGCGCCGGAAAAAATCCAGGGATGCCGCCGCCGGGCTGACGCATCCCGGCCCATTTTCAGCCGGATGAAACCGCATGGGATGGAATTCAAAGAATCGCTCTATTGAATGCAGGGTATCTGTTCAGACAACCGGCGGCCACGGACAGACCTGCACCTGCGTAACCAAACCCCCACCCGCTCTTACGAAATCTGTCTGTGTCTGTGTGCGTCTGTCTGCGTTGGTCTGTGGCAAGGGGTTTCCCGTCATGTACGTCAGTCCTGCAAATCGGTGACGGCGCCTTCGGAAGCCGACGATACCAGCCACGCGTATTTGGCCATGACGCCGGTCTTGTAGATGGGTTTTCGCGGTTTCCATTTCGCCATTCGTTTCTTGATCTCTTTCGCCGATCGTTCCACATCGAGCCGTCGACGCGGGATGTCGAAGACAACCACGTCGCCGTTTTTCAGCGCCGCGATCGGTCCGCCTCGTGCCGCTTCCGGCGCCACGTGCCCGACCATGAGTCCGTGCGTCGCTCCGCTGAACCGCCCGTCCGTCATCAACGCGACTTTGTCGCCCAGTCCCGCACCGACCAGCGCGGCGGTCACCTGAAGCATCTCGCGCATGCCCGGTCCGCCGGCCGGTCCTTCATTTCGAATCACGACGACGTCGCCCGCGCGGATCTTGCGCCGCTTGACCGCGCGAAACGCGTCCTCCTCGCATTCGAAGACCCGCGCCGGACCCCGAAACGTCGGCTTCGCGGATTTCCCGTTCGTCCGCCGGATTTGTTCAGCCGAAAAATGTCCCGCAACTTTCAGCACGCATCCGTCCGGCGCAAGATTTCCTTTCAAAATCACAAGCCCGCCGTGCGTGCTGATCGGGTCCGATATCGGATGGACGACCTTCGTCTCGTCTTCCTTGACCTGCGCGCCCTTCAGCGCTTCCGACATCGTCACGCCCCGAACAGTCATCGGATCGCCGTGCAGAAGTTTCGCGGCGTAAAGGCGTTTCAGCACGAGCGGAATGCCGCCCACGCGATAGACATCGCTCGCGACGTATCGGCCCCACGGTTTTAGATCGGCGATGAGCGGCGTCGCAGCGCTGATTCGGTCGAAATCCTCGATGCTTAACTTGATCCTGCCCGTCCGCGCGATGGCAAGAAGATGCAAAACGCCGTTGGTCGATCCGCCGGTTGCGGTCAGCGCGCGGATGGCGTTTTCGATCGACCGCCGGGTGATGATGTCCGCCGGCCGGATATTTTTTTTCAGAAGCAACATGACCAACCGCCCGGCCTGCCGCGCCGCCTCGTCTTTCGCCGGGTCCAGCGCCGGAATGCCGTTCAATCCGAGGGGCGAAATGCCGATCGCCTCCATGCACGTCGACATTGTATTTGCCGTGAATTGCCCGCCGCACGCGCCCGCGCCCGGACACGCCACGTTTTCCAGTTCTTTTAAATCCGCTTCGCTCATCCGGCCGGCGTTGAACGCGCCGATGCACTCGTACACATCCTGGATCGTCACGTCCTTGCCGCGCCACCGGCCCGGCGCGATCGTCCCGCCGTAGAGCATGACCGAGGGGATGTTCAGGCGCTGAAGCGCCATCACGGTGCCGGGGATTGTCTTGTCGCAACCCGACAGCGCGACCACGCCGTCAAATAGATGCCCCCGCGCGACCAGCTCGATCGAATCGGCCACGACGTCACGGCTGATGAGCGACGCCTTCATGCCTTCGGTCCCCATCGAGATGCCGTCGCTCACCGATATCGTATTGAATTCGATCGGCGTCCCTCCCGCCTCCCGCACGCCCTCTTTCACGCGCTCGGCCAATTTGTCCAGATGGAAATTGCACGGCATGACTTCGATCCACGTGTTCGCGATGCCGATGATCGGCTTTTGCAGGTCTTCGTCCGTAAATCCGACCGCTTTCAACATCGCCCGCGCCCCCGCGCGGTTCGGCCCGGCCAGAAGCGTCCGGCTGTTCAATGAAGTTGGATTCATGGATGGTTTCTCCTTTTGAGTAATGACCGTCAGGCCGACTGTAGCCCCGCGCTCGTATCTTCGTCAAGTTTAATCGATGAATGAGATAAACCCAGCCACAGACTGACACAGACAGACACTCACACCTGCCTGCCGGCAGGCAGGGACACAGACAGGTTTCATGGGGGAAAAAGTGTGTGTCTGTGTGTGCCGGTGAGCGTCTGTCTGTGGCTACTGTTTTTTCTTCTTCATTATCGTCAGGCTTTCAATGTGATGTGTGCGGCCGAATTGATCGAACATCTGAACCGAATCGATTTCGTAAACGCCCGACGCGACAAATGTCGCCATGTCTCTCGCCAGCGTCGCGGGCTGACACGAGATGTAGAACAGAAGCGGCGCGCCCACGCGGATCAATTCGTCCCGCACGTTTTTCTCAAGCCCCGGTCGGGGTGGATCAACGATCACCGATCCTGTGTCGCCTTTGAATCGCTTCAAAAACGCCGCCGCCGTGCTCCGATACGCCAGCATATTTTTGATCCCGTTCTCCGTCACGTTGCGTTCACAGTCCTTCGCCGCCCCCTCGCCGATCTCAACGGCGATGACCTCTTTGACATGCCGCGCCAGTAAAATCCCAAACACTCCCGCACCCGCAAAAACGTCCAACATCCTGTCCTTGAGCCTGTTAACTCCTCTTTCGGTATCCATGATTTCCAGAACTCGATTCGCAATCTTCTGAACAACAGACGGATCCGACTGGGCGAACGTGTCGTGGGACATCCAAATCCGCCATATTTGCCCGTCCGCCTCTCCATATATATATAGCACCGCCGGATCCCCGAAAATCAGCCGGTCGTTGACCAAAAACCCCGTTGCCCCGCAGTCCCGGATAAGGCCCGTCAGCCGATCGTCCCCCTCTGTCCCCGATTTACTCGTCGCGTTGATGACAAATCTCTCATGACCCATCCGAAGTTTGATCACTTGAAATCCCGCAAGCTTGCCTTGCAATCGTTCGATGGCGTCGTTGAGTTTGTCCTGCTGAATTTTGCATCCCGAAAATCCGTCGCCTTCGAACGGCACGACGGTGTGGCTGTCCCTCCGATAAAGTCCGATCTTCCCCTGTTCGTCGATTTTAAGCTGGACGAAATAGCGGTAATGTTCCGACAGCGTGGCCGGCACGGGCGGGAGAAATCGCGGTTTGATTTTTCCGATGCGTTCGATCGTCTCGGCCAGAATTTTCTGTTTGAGGTCAAGCTCGTGATCATAGGGTGTGTGCAGAAAATCGCATCCGCCGCACGACAAAAACAGCGGACAGGCCGGCTCGATCCGCCGTTGGCTTGGCTCAATGATCCGGACGACAGTTCCAAACCGAACGCCGTCCTTCGGCTCTCCACTGACAATCTCGACCGACTCTTCCGGCAGAGTTCCCGGAATCAGCACAACCCCCTGCGGACCCCGCCAAAGTCCCAACCCGCCTTCGACCACTTTTTCAATCCGCGCCGCGAATGTCGAATCGCTCATGATCCGCGATGGTATCATGCAGAATTTGACACGGCGTGCCTTCTGGCGTATGGTAACGGGCATGGAAGAAGCAAGCGGAGATATTGGATCCTTCCTCAAATGTGTCGATCTGTTTCAGGATTTGGATGACAATGAAATCGCCTCGCTCATCGCGCGGGCGCAGGAACTCCGCCAGGAGGACAAATCGTTTATTTTCAAGGAAGGCGAGGCGGGCGACGCGATGTTTGTCGTCCTCGACGGCACTGTGAAAATCATCAAAATGGTCACGGGGAATAAATTCAAAACTCTGATCGCAATGGGCGTTGGAGATTTCTTCGGCGAAATGGCCCTGCTCGACGGCAATCCCCGGTCGGCTTCCGCGGTCGCTCATGGCGTCGCCCGCGTGCTTCGAATCGGCCGAGACGAATTTTCCGCCCTCATGTCCGAGAATCCCTATCTGGGACTCAAAGTCGTGATCCGGCTGGCCCGAAACCTGACGGATCGTCTTCGCAAAACAAATGACCAGGTTGTCGAAATGGTTTCGTGGAACCTTCAGCAGAGAGAGATGAATCAACAGTAGCTCCCCGACAGATTTCCATCCGGAATCCCCATCGTATTGCCGCCGTCCTTCTCGCCGCCGGTGAATCTTCCCGCATGGGCCGCCCCAAGGCGCTTCTACCGTACGGTGCGTCGACGTTCTCGCGCTTGCTCATTCAAACATTTCACCGCGCCGGATTTTCACGCCCGACCGTCGTCGTCGGGCACGATCCCGGCCCGCTCGTCGCGCACCTGTGCGATCTGGGCGTTCGATTCGTCTGCAACCGCCGCTGGCCGCTCGGCCAGATGTCTAGCCTTCAGGCGGCCATCCGGTCCTGCCCGCCGGGAACGGACGGTATTCTGGTGGCGCTGGCGGACCAGCCCGGACTTCGGCCCTCCACGATCCGTCGCGTGATCGCCGCTCACCGGAAAAATCCCCGGGATATTTTGATCGCCTCGGTTCGCGGCCGGTCCGGCCACCCGGTTTTTTTTCCAAAAGGATTTTTTCGAGATTTGTTAGCCGCGCCGATCCAGCATGGCGCGCGATGGGTCATTCAAAAAAATCCCGCTGCGCGCCGGGTTGTCGCCACGTCCGACCCGGCGGTTGTCCGCGATATCGACACGCCCGCGGAATTTAGAAAATTGAAGTAATGATGGGCTGAAATCACCCGGCAAATTTTCGGCCGGCGCAACTTGATTGTCGGCATGGCGGGTTCCATCCCGATCGAATTTTTTCACAAGAATTTTACATTTACGCGGAAAACTGTTATAAGCGTTCTTTCGCGTTGCCGCACATGACTCCTATTCCACAATGATGCGACCATTCAGTCGTTGTGCCGGGATTCCCTTACAGCCGTGCGAAAATCCAGACGGATTTTAGTTTTGGCGTTCTGTTTTTGGCCGTGTTGGTAAATTTATCGAATTGGACGGGGGGTTATGCTTTTTGTGATAGACGGGAAAGAAATATACGCGTTGCCTCGATCTCAATTGACATACTTGCCGCCTGTTGTCTTGACGTTCTTCGTCCTCGTCGTGGCGAGTGTTCTTTGCGCCATGGTGTCGCCGGCGGATGCGGTTTTGCCTGTTTCAGACACTGCCGCGGATACGGTCTTCGGTCAGGCCAACTTCACGTCAGGTACCGCCAACCGCGGGACCGGCGTGGAAAAAAATACCCTGTCGTCGCCGGTCTATGTTGCGTTCGATAGTTACGGGAGGATGTTCGTCGCCGAGGAAGGAAATAACCGCATCCTCATTTTTGACAGTCCGCTGTTCGACCAGGTGGCGGATACCGTCATCGGCCAGGCCAACTTTACGTCGAGCTCCGCCAACCGCGGATTCGGCGCCGATAGCAACACCCTGAATGCTCCGAGATCTCTAGCATTTGACGCCCAAGGCCGGCTTTTTGTCGCTGACCTCGGTAATCACCGCGTTCTCATCTTTGACAGCCCGGCGAACGATGGCTCTGCCGACACGGTCATCGGCCAGACTACTTTCTCGGGTAGTAGCGAGGCCGCGACGACTCGCGGGCTTGCCAAGCCGGCGGGAATGGCATTTGACGCCCAAGGGCGGTTGTATGTATGCGAGGTGGACAGCCACCGCATCGTCATCTTCGACACTCCGGCAAACGACGCCGTCGCTGATACGGTCATCGGCCAGGCCAACTTCGCATCGGGTACCGCCAACAACGGCAGCGGCACCTCATCGCCCGTGAGGAACGGTTTCTACACGCCCGAGGAGATCGCCTTCGACTCGGTGGGCCGATTATACGTGGCGGACCGCCAGAACAACCGTGTCCTTATTTTCGATACCCCGGCAAACGACGGCGTCGCCGATACGGTCATCGGCCAGGCCGGCAGTTTCACGACCCAAACCGCGGGGACGACCAAATCGACATTCGATAATCCGATCGGCATTGCGATTGACGCGTACGGTCGATTGTACGTGTCCGAGTTGAACAACAACCGCATTTTCGTATTTGACACGCCGGCAAATGACGCGGCCGCCGACAGCGTATTCGGCCAACCGGGGTTCACAACGTTGACGAGCGGCACGGATGCCAACCATCTCAAAGTGCCGCGAGGTATGGCATTCGACACGACAGGGAATTTCTACGTGGCGGACCAGTCGAACCATCGCGTTCTGGCGTTCGACATTTACGCGGCGCCCTCCTCCACGGCCCGCCTGTATTCGCTCTCCGTCACGAGCGGCAATCACCAGCGCGGGACGGTCAGCACGTCGCTCGACACCCTGCTTCAAGTCACGGCGGTCAACGGCACATCGACCGTTTCCGAGACGATTACGTTTTCAATCGTTACCACGCCCTCCGGATCGACCGGCGCGTCGCTTGATACGACCATCGTCAGTACAACCGCGTCCGGTACCGCCGCCGTGCGGCTCACGCTCGGCAACAAAAACGGCATCTACCAAGTCGCCGCCGTCATCGACACGTTCGTCGACACGTTCACTGTCTACACCGACGTCATCGACATCACGGCCGGCAAATGGATCATGTTCGGGCCGAATAAGAATCCGTTCACATCCACGCGCGCGGGCGTCATCGAGGACGATGGGTTCGGATCGGTCGACACGACCAGCGCCACGCTCACGAGCGGATACCGGCTATTTCGATGGGACCCGACCGCGACATTCGGCGACACATACAGTTATTTCGTAACGCCCGCCACGATCGACACCGGAAAATCATACTGGTTCAAATCCGCCGGCTCCGGCACGAACGGCACACTCGACGTCGACGGCATCGCCGTAACCGGCACGGCCACCATCCAACTCGCGAGCGGCTGGAACATGGTCGCCAATCCGTTCACGTATTTCATTGACTTCGACTCCGACGTGCGATTCGAATCGACGGCCGGTTCGTACAGGACGCCGTCGCAGGCGCAGACCGACAGCGTCGCGGACGGAACCGCGTTCTGGTATGACGCGAGCGCGACGACGTTCAAGTGGGGGCCGAGATCGACCTCGGTATCGGGAACGACTGCGGTCTCGACAACGCTTCAGCTCAAACCGTTCGTCGGTTATCAAGTTTACGCGCAAAGGTCCTGCACAATGTGGTTCTATCCGAATCCCCGAACGCCGACTACATCGACGGTGATCAATCAGGCGCCGAGATACTTGGCCGGCAATCGGGAATCGGCAAACGGCAATGGCGGGAGTGGATTTTGGGCGGGATTATCGTCATTTTTTTCCGGAGGCGGATCGACCGACTGGGAAATGCAATTGGGCGTCGCCGGTGATGTCGATAATTTCGTGGGCGTTCGTTCCGCGGGAACGTATGCGGTCCGGAACGCGCCGGGCGTTCCGCAGGGCGGGCCGGATTTGAGCGTCGCACCGTATGGCGGCGGTGGGTCGTATGCGCTGTATTATTCGTCGGCGCCGTCGAGCGCAATATGGGATGTTTCTTCGTACTCATCGACGGCCGGAAACGTGACGATATCCGCGGCCGCTGTCACGAGCCTGCCGGTGAGCGTGTCCGCGATTTATTTGCGGGATGAATCGACCGGTGCGGTCATGAACCTGATGTCCGCGTCTTCCTACACCTACGCGGCAGCCGCCGGAGAAACGCGCAAGTTCACCCTGTCGGCGTTGTCGTCCGGACTGCCGTCGTCATCGTCGTCGGTGAAAGTCGTATACCCCAAGGCATGTCTGATCGAACACTTGGCCGGCTGCGGCTCGCCGATGACAGCGCTTTGCCGGTCCATACGCGACTGGATGCTGGATTTGCCCGTCGGACGAACCCTCGTTCGCGGTTACTATATCTATATGGAGAGGCGGACCCCATGATAACCGACGGAGAAATAACTATACGGAATCCAAGAAGGCAGGAAACAGAAATTTTTCCGAGATTTTCTTTTGGTTTGTATTCTATCCTGATCCTACTCCTATCTTCATGGCTTCCTTATAATTTTTCTCCGATTTTTGTGCCTCCTGCCTTTGCCCAATCCGGCGGGCGCGCCGAGTTCCGGGTCGATGAGTTCAAGACGGACCAGTCGGTCAAAGTTCTCAAGGCAAACGGCAAGACGGTGACGGAAGTCCTCAAAACCGAGATCGAAAAATCTCTGAAAGAATCGGGATTTGAGATCAATCTTACGGCGTCCCTGTCCGTCTATGGCACGATCCGCGAACTGGAGATCGAGGACCTGCGTTCCAACAACGCAGGGCAGGTCGTCCAGCGAAAAGTCCGGATCCTGCTCGATTTCGGGGTTCTCGACGAGTCCGCCGCAAGAGAGGTAGTCCGGAAAATCAATCACAAACAGGAGATGGAGTATTACACCGAGGTCTATTCGGTCGAGTTGGGATTGACGCAGAAGGAATTGATGGAAGAGAAGTTCCTTCCGGCGGTGGCGAAAGAAATCGTGGCGTACATCCAGAAGAATGCGTCAAAATTCCCGAAGGTTGCGGCCGCCGCAGCGCCGGGGAAGAAAGTCACGCTGTCGGACAAAGAGCGCGCGGAAATGAAACAGATCGGGTCGCGCAAACTCGTGAGCTACGTGCTGGCCTTTGAAAACGAGCGGATTGACGTTCCGAAAGGCGTACCCACGGCCGCGGGTGCGAACAAGCGCCAGACCAACCGCTTCTCGAACACCAATACGATCAAACTTGAGCCGATGCAGTTGGGCGACGACGAGATCAAAGGCGTGGCCATCGTGAAGCAGTTCCCGGACGACAAACGCAATGTCACCGTCCAGCAGGGTCTCGTTGAGTACAAGATGGGCTTGGACAACCAACTCAAAGCCGGCACGGTGAACGCGACGATATCCAAATACTCGTTCAGCCAGACGGTCAAGGGCATGACGCTCGAGCACAAGCAGGAAGCGTTCGGAGTGGGCAACACGTTTCTGGTGATGGGCGGCCGGGACTTCAAATCGTCCGGCATCGGTGATCTGCCGAGATACACGCACGGCGCGTCATGGAAAATGGCATTCGGCGACGCGGCCGACGCGAACTTCATTTACAGCGCCACGCGTGACGCCAACGTGACCACGAGCGGCCCGACGCGCTCGGACGTGGACAACCGGATGTACGGCGTCTTCGGGAAGATTGATTTTCCGACGAGCACGAAATTCACCTACGACGTGGAGCGCTCAATGCAGAAGGACGACGCATCGCGCGATACGGCGCCATATGCCCGCGGAAGCGTTCACGAGTTCAAACTCACGCAGGGGATCAAGAGCCTCAATCTCTCCGGCGAATATTATCAGGGCGACCAGAACTTCAAGACGGTCTATGGCAGCGCGACATCGGACCGCAAACGCGTCGGATACACGGCGGACTTCCCCGGAAAACTCGGGTTCGTCGATTACGCCCTGAACTATGGCGGAACACGGTCGAACAAGCTGACCCAGCGGTCTCTGGTTGACGTCCTGAAAAACGCCGGACTCAAATTGACCGTGAAACCCTTCGGCGAATCCGGGCGGGACTTTCTGAAAAATCTCGCCTTCACGAACGAGGAGGCCAAAACACATTCCTTCGATGATGTGGACAACGGGACGACGAGGACGAAGGACAACGATAATTTCAAATATGCGCTCGGAATGAAAAGTGCGATCGGCGATTACAATTTGGGAGCCGACTTCAACGAGACTCATGACCGCGACAATCTGTCCACCACGTTCCTCAAGACGCGGGAGACGAAATATGAGCAGGGTTTGACGCACGCGTTCCAGGAAGTCATCAAGACAGATTTCAAATGGACGATACGCAACAAGAAGACCGGCGCGCAGACGGACAGGTTCAACACATTCGGCGCGACGATTTCGCGCGACTTCAAACCACTCGTCGCCCAGTTCGATTATTTGTACGACATCAAACGCGGGACGGCTGCCAGCCAGAATTCGACCAAGAACCGCTTCACGCTCGATTTGTCGATGTCAAAAGATCTGGGCCAATACAAAATGTCGATGTCGCTCAAGAGCGATCTCGAAGTCAACCGATTCGCCGACCCGACAACCAACCACCACAAACTGACGACGACTGCCGGAATCAAGATCAGTTACTGATCATGTTCGGCAGGAACGTTTCGCTTATCGCGATTGCATGGGTGATCAATCTCGCTTGTCTCTCTGGCGCCCGAGAAATGACCGACGCCTGTCACGTCTATTGCAAATAATTAACAGTTTTGTATAATATCAGCAACAATGAAATGGGAGACGTTCGCGCGGACGTTTACGGGAACCCAGATTCTCAGCAAGGCCATGATCGACACCGGGCTGGCCGGGGTGGAGCCCGGCAAATCGATGGCGGTCCAAATCAGCCGATGGGTCCGGGCTGGGCGGTTGGTCAAGCTCGCTCGCGGCAGATACATGCTTCCGCCTCCGTGGTCGACGGCGCCGCCGCCCGCCTTTGTGGCCAATCAGATTGTCTACCCTTCCTATGTCAGCCTGGCGTACTCGCTTCAATTTTACGATCTCATCCCGGAAGGTGTGCCGGTCGTCACGTCGGTCACGACAAAGAGGCCGGGGCTGTGGGTGACTCCTGTCGGGCGGTTCCGGTACCGGCATGTGAAACGGAAATTATTTTTCGGGTCTGCCGGCGTGACCATTGAAGGCCAGACCGTCTTAATGGCGACCCCGGAAAAAGCGATCCTGGATTTTTTTTATTTTGAATCGGGACCGATGACGGACGAGCGTTTTGAGGAATACCGGTTTCAAAATCTGGACCGGCTGGACTTGAGGAAGCTGAAAACTTTCGCGGCGAAGATGGCAAACCCCAAATTGACCGGAATCGTCAAGAGGATCCAAAGAGCCGCGCGATGAAAGACCAGGCGATCGAGACGGCCGCGCGTTTGTCCGGACACCGGAAACTTGCGGCGCTTCGGGAATACCTGCAGGCGGAAATTCTTTTTTCGCTTCAAAATCAAAACGCGTTCCAAAAGATGGCCTTTGTCGGCGGCACGGCGCTTAGATTCCTGCATGGCATCGGCCGGTATTCCGAGGACCTCGATTTCTCGGCGGCCGGCGAAAAATTTGATCCGGCGTATCTCTGGACCAAAGTGACGCGGGACCTGGCCGATGCAGGGTATCAGGTGTCGATGCATCCGAGGAAAAAGGGGGCGATTGCCGGCGTGTATTACCGATTTGAGGGCCTGCTTCATGAATCCGGGATCTCGGGCCATCAAAAAGAAAAACTGGCCATTCGGGTCGAAGTCGATCTCCGGCCGCCTGCCGGAGCCGTTCTTCAAACGACGATGGTTCGGCGGCATTTTATCCTGTCCTTGCGCCATTACGACCTCGCGTCTCTCTTTGCGGGGAAGTGTCATGCCGTACTCCAACGGCGGTACACCAAGGGCCGCGATGTGTATGATCTTGCCTGGTATCTGACCCAGCCGGGCATTGAGCCGAATCTGATTCTTCTCAACAATGCCCTGCGCCAAACCGGATGGAAGGGTCCCGAGGCAGACAAGAAAAATTGGAAGGACATCCTGGCGCAGGCTGTCGAACACATCGATTGGAAGGCGGTGAGGGAGGAATTGTCAAATTTTCTGGAAACCCCCGCGGAACTCACGGGAATCCAAAAGGAGTCTCTGCTCTCGTTATTGCGGCAGGGTAACATCATGCCTGAAGTTTAGGTTTGCGGTGTTAAGGGTCATGCCCACCAAGATAAGACCCGGTTCGGCTTTGGAAAATTTGGTGTGAACGGTGTCATACGTCCACTTCACACATTGATCGGAATGGGTTGTTCACAGTCATGACTTGTTGTTTGTCAACCAACAATTTGTCTTGACTTTTTGATTGTATTACCATAAATTTGTCATATGCGGATCGAGCGAGGGTTGGCGCGGGAGTTGGAGCGGGGGCATTTTTCGGAGTGGCGGCCGAAGATGGCGTTTGTGGTGGGGCCGCGGCAATGCGGGAAGACCACGCTGGCGGAGATGCTTCAAGAGAGGCGTGGGACGCCGGGATTGTACCGGAACTGGGACGACCTCGCATGGCGGAGGGAATGGGCGGCCGAGCCTTACGGATTTCTCGACCGATTTATTCCCCACACCCGCAAGAGGCCGTTGGCGGTCCTTGATGAAATTCACAAATTTCCGCGATGGAAGCAGTACCTGAAAGGACTGTGGGACACGCGGTCGGACCGGGTGGACATTCTGGTGACGGGAAGCGGGCGGCTTGATATTTACCGGCGGGGCGGCGACAGCCTTCTG
>JAHFCY010000114.1 GCA_023249255.1 Candidatus Lindowiibacteriota bacterium
CGGCCGCCGTGAAGGCTTTCATGCCCGCCAGAAATCCCATGTCAAATCGTACGACGCCGAAATACAGTCCATTCAAAATTCCGGCCGCAGCGGCCATGGCCGAGCCGATGGCAAAGGTCGTCGAGACGACGGAATTCACCGACACGCCGCACATCCGGGCCGCCTCCATGTCCTGCGCGACAGACCGCATGGCCCGCCCAAGACGGGTCCGCCTCACGAACTGATCCAGCAGGACGCACAACGTCAGCGTCACGCCGATCAAAAACACGTCGATCTGACGAATCACAAACGTCCCGTACGTCCAGATTGGATGTTCGAGATACGCCGGAAACGGTTTCGAATCCCGGCCGAAAAAAAGCATCATGGCGTTCATCAGCACCGTGCTCGCTCCAAGCGCGCTGATGAGCAGGGTCAGGCGGGGCGATGCGCGAAGCGGCCGGTAGGCGATCCGTTCGAGCGAGACGCCCAGAACGGCCGTGACGGCCATCGCTGCCAGAAACGCCAGGACCAGCGACACGCCCGCACCGAATGGCGCGCCCGCCAGTCCGGAAAGAACTGCCAGGCCCACAAACGCCCCGAACGTGAAAATTTCGCCGTGCGCAAAATTGATGAGCTCGATGATTCCGTAGACAAGCGTGTAACCGAGCGCGATGAGGGCGTACATGCCCCCGAGCGTGAGGCCGTTTAAGAGATGCTGGAGAAACGCTTCAGCCGGCAAGAAATCAGGAGGGAGAAACGCTGATGGCTTCGAGGAAAACGAATTTTCCGGTTTCGACGCGGTAGAACGACACGGCGCGGTTTTTGTTGTCCCCGTGCTCGTCGAACTCGGTCACGCCCATCACGCCGCTGTACTGGATCTTCTGCAGTTCATCCAGCACGAGCGCCCGCGACGGCGTCTCGTTTCGCTTCAATATATTTTCCAGCGCGGCGACGAAAATTCCGGCGACGTCGTACGCGTACGGCCCGAAATTCTCAACGGCTTGCTTGTATCGCTTCTGATAGTCATCCAGAAATTTTTTGGCGCCCGGAAGATTATCGGCGTTGTTGCCGATGAAACTCACGATCGATCCCTCAGCCGACGAGCCCGCGACATCCAGAAAATCCTTGCCCTTGATCCCGTCCGGCCCGAAAAAAGTCTGCTTCATGCCAAGCTCCCGCATCTCCTTGACCAGAAGGCCGCCTTCGTCGTACAGCCCGCCGAAAAATACCGCGTCCGGTTTTTTTTCCCGCAGGGTTGTCAGGAGCGCCCGAAAATCCTTGTCGCCGACCTGAATGCCGTCGTACGACACAACAGCCACGCCCGCCGACACCGCCGACTTCCGGACCATGTCGGCCAGCGGCTCGCCATATTGAGTCTTGTCGTGAATGACCGCGAGGCGTTTGACGCCGTGTTTGGAGATAAACTGACCGAATGCCGTGCCCTGAACCTGATCCGTGGTGACAATCCGGTGAATTTCGGGGAAACCCTGTAGCGTGATGGAGGGATTGGACGCGGCCGGCGTGATCGCGGCCACGCCGTTCTCGTGATAGACCTTCGAGGCCGGCATGTAACAGCCGCTGTTGAAATGGGCAACCACGCCGAGGACGGAGGGATTTGACGCAAGATCCTTCGCCGCGCTCACGGCCTGTTTCGGATCCGACACGTCATCCCGCGCAATCAATTCGAGCGTGTACGGCGCCAGCCGGCCGGACGCATTGGCTTCGTCAACGGCGAGTTGAACCGCCTGGTAGGCCTCGTTGCCGGCATGCGCCGCCGGACCGGTCAGCGGCAAAATCGCGCCGATGACCAGCGTTTTTTTCTCGGGTCCACCGCAGGCGGTCAGCGCCGCGGCAAACAGCGCGGCCAAACCGAATTTCCATCTGATTCGCATGATGCGCCGACGGTACAAAAGCGCCCGCACAAGGTCAAGCCAACCCCGTCAACATCCGGCGGAAAAAGGCCGATAAGTCAACCATGTCGGATGATTCCCTGATGGAATTTCTCGCCTGGCTTCGGATGCGCTTCCCCGAGTCGTCGGCGGAGCACATTCGTCGTGATCTGCCCCGGATCGAATCGTATTTGAAACTCCGACCGGACCTCAACGCCTATCTTGGCGTGATCCTGTCGAAATTCGAATTCAACATGTGGAGCGGGTGGGTGGGACGGACATTTGAAGACATCACGCTTGAAGGATGCCGGACCCACCAGATGCGACTTTTGGCGCTTGCGGCCGAAGACATCCTCTCGTTCATGAACGATCCGCGTTACCAATACCGGACATCCGAACAGCCGCCTGTCTCCATTATCATACCGGCGTGGAACCAGTGGGAATTCACGCACCTGACGCTGTCAACGCTTTTTTCAAAAACGGTCTGGCCCGAATTCGAGGTCGTTGTCGTCGACAACGGCTCCGGGGACGATACGTCCCGCGAGCTGGCAATCCTGGCCGGCGCCCAGCCGCGCCTTCGCGTGATCCGAAACGAACGCAATCTTGGATTTTCCGGCGCCAACAATCAGGGCGCGAAGGCCGCACGGCACGATCATCTGATCTTTCTCAACAACGACATCAAAATCCATCACGCCGACTGGATCGGTCAGATGATGCGGTCCTTTCTCGTGCATCCGGACGTTGGCGCGACGGGACAATTCGCCGTGCTGGATTGTTTTGACGGCGACCACGAAGAACTGTATCAGAAAGTTTTCTTTCCGGGCGCGAGCGTGCCCGTTTCCTGGATTTCAGGATACAATCTCATGACGACAAAACAGATTCTGTCCGAAGCCGGCGGATGGCGCGGAGATCTCTACGGCGCGGCGGGATACGAGGACATCCATCTCGGATACGCCATCCGCGCTTCGGGACGGCTCTGCGTCTCACCCTGCGAAATTCCCCTCATCGAACACCTCATCGGCAAAACGCGGTTCACCGACGCCGGGAAATCCTTCGTGGCCGCACATTCTCCGGCCGAAGACAAACACCGGATTTTCTGCAGGTATTTCGGCTCAAGACAATTCCAACCGGCCCTCCGGCCCGCCGCCTGATATGAGATATTTTGTTTCAGCGTTCCTGTGCATTGCCGCCGCATTCGGCGTTCTTGCGAATCCCTCATACGCCGCGGCGACAGCGACGGCCAAACCCGGACTCGTCGTCGTCGTTGTCGTCGATCAGCTTAGTTCCGAACTTTTTGACCGGCTTGCACCCCTCTTTACAGGCGGATTCAAAACGTTTCGCGACCGGGGCGTTCAATTCTCCAACGCCCAGCATGATCATGCATTCACGCAGACCGCGCCCGGCCATTTCGTGATCATGTCGGGCCTCCATCCCGGCCGCGGAGGAATTATCGCCAACGAATTTTACGACCGGACGAAACGAAAGATCGTCTACGCCGTCGACGATCCGGATGCCCGCGTGTTTGGATCGGACGAACGCGGCGTATCGTACCGGGACGTCGACGTAACAGCGCTGGGCGACTGGATGAAATCCGCTGACGCGCGCTCGATGGTTTATTCCGTTGCCGGCAAAGACCGCGCAGCCATCCTGCTTGGCGGCAAACATCCGGACTGCGCATTCTGGTTCGACAACGACGCCGGCGGATTCACAACCAGCACGTATTACCGCGACACGGTTCCCACCCTCGCGGTGCAATTCAATGCCAAAGAAAGTGCCCGGCAATATTTCGGCAAAAAATGGGAACACAGCCTCAAAGACGACCGGCTCTACCAGACATACGCCGGCGTGGACGACGCGGCGGGAGAGAACGCGTTTGCCGGAGAGGATTCGCCCGTGTTTCCCCATGCCCTCATCGGCCCACCCGACGTTTCGGAACGGGACGCATTCGGACGGTTCCGGGGATTCCCATGGCTGGACGAAATGACGCTTGATTTTGCCGAGCATATTCTGATATCGGCGGGCCTTGGCGCCGACGATCATCCGGACCTCCTCTGCGTGAGCCTCTCAGCTTTCGACATCATCGGCCACACATTCGGGCCGAACAGCCGGGAGGCCATGGACGCGGCAGTTTGTATTGACCGCAAGCTTGCGGAGTTTCAGCGGGACGTCGAAAAAAGAGTGGGGCGGAAGCGGGTTGTGTTTGTCCTATCGAGCGACCATGGAATCCTGCCTCTTGTGGAACGGCTCCGGGCGGCCGGCAAGGACAGCGCGCGCGTGAATGATCAGGTCAAAGCTTTCCGCGAAAAAGTCTTGAACGAACTTGAAAAAAAATACGGCCAGGCGGAGTCTTTCTTCATGTTCCGCGGCCAGGAAAACATGTATTTCGATCACGACGCGCTGGCCCGGAGAAAAATTCCACCCGCCGACGTATATCAATTCGTCCGACAACTGGCCGTGTCCGAGTCCTGGATCGCCGAGGTCGTCGACCGGGACCAGCTTCTGTCCGGCGCGCCGGTTGATCCCATTGTAGAACGGACGCGCCATTCGTTTCATCCCGCCAAAGGCGCCGACATCTATCTGATTCCAAAACCGTATTACCTGACGTCGGGCGCGCAAGCGCGCGGCGGGACCAACCACGGGACGCCTTATACCTATGATTCGCACGTTCCGATGATTTTTTTACTGCCCGACGCCGGACCCGCTGTGATCTCGCGCCCGGTTCGAACGGTCGACCTCGCGCCGACGCTGTCCAGGCTTCTCGGCGTCACTCCGCCGTCGGACGTGGACGGTTCCGCCCTGCCCGAAATCATTTCGCGCTGACTTGCGCTAAAAATTTTTCGCCGTTGATTTCTGTCCGGCGGAGTGTTTGTATGCCCGCCGTATGCCCAAAGTCAAAGTCGGCAAACGGGATTTGTATGAAGTCTGGCCGCTCCTGACGGCCGAGGAGAGAACCGAGGCCTTTCGCGCGATGAGCCTCGGCAAGGCCGAGGATTTTTATCTGCGGCTTTCCAATCCCGACCGGGCGGCGCTTCTTCTGTCGATGAAATCCGACGACGAACGAAAACTCTGGTTGAGACTGCTCGCGCCGGACGACACGGCCGACATCATCCAGAAAGTTCCGCCGGAAAAACACCCGCAACTTCTTGCGCTCTTGAGCGACACGGAACGAAACGAAGTCAGGGCCCTTCTGGCTTACGCGGCCGACGACGCCGGCGGTCTCATGAACCCGCGATTCATCCAGATTCGGCCGGACATGCTGGTCGACGAAGGTATTTTGTATTTTCGGCGGCAGGCCAAGACCCACTCCGTCCACTTCTATTCCGCCTATGTCGTCGACACGGACCGGCGGCTCGTCGGCGTCGTCACGCTTCGCACACTCTTTGCCGCGCCGGCCGGCACGCTCGTCCACGACGTCATGAAAACTGATGTCGTCAGCGTCCCGGAGGACATGGATCAGGAAAAAATCAGCCAGCTCATCGAAAAATACAAACTCTCGGCCATCCCCGTTGTCGACGTCGAGGGGCGCATGAAAGGCATCGTCAGCATCGACGACATTGTGAACGTGGTCCGGCAGGAAGCGACCGAGGACATTCAGAAAATCGGCGGTATGGAGGCGATCACGGAGCCGTACTGGCAGATCGCGTTTTCGAGAATGATCCAAAAACGCGGCGGATGGCTGGTCGTCCTGTTCCTCGGGGAACTCCTGACCGCCTCGGCGATGGGATATTTCCAGAAGGAGATCGCGCAGGCCCTGATCCTGACGCTCTTCATCCCGCTGATCATTTCAAGCGGCGGAAATTCCGGCTCGCAGGCCACCACGCTCATCATCCGCGCCATGGCCCTCGGCGAAATTCAACTGCAACAGTGGTGGCAGGTCTTCCGCCGGGAGGCGCTGTCGGGATTGTGCCTCGGAGCCATTCTGGGATCGATCGGAGTGGTGCGGATCCTGCTCTGGCAGGCGTTCACCGGTATTTACGGCGAACATTTCGCTCTGGTGGCCACCGCGGTAGGCATAAGCCTGGTCGGCGTCGTCATGTGGGGCACGATCGTCGGCTCCATGCTGCCTTTCGTTCTTCGCCGGCTCGGATTCGACCCGGCCAGCGCATCGGCGCCGTTTGTAGCGACGCTCGTCGACGTGACGGGCCTCGTCATCTACTTCGGCGTCGCCGGCCTCATCCTCCACGGAACCCTGCTCTGACCCCGGCGCGCCACCCGGGCCCTCGGTCAGATCAGAAAATTGATGATCGCGTGGCCGTCCGTCTTGCCGTCCTTGCTGTCCTGTACCCGTAAAAATTCGGCGAATGCGCCGGCGGTCGCCTGGGATTTGTTCCCGCCTGTGATGGAGTCGAACGCCTCCTTGACGAGATCACGTGTTGCCGAATCCGAAATGTCGCTGAACTTCTGGATGCGATCTCCGCTGGCAAAGCGCGTGAACTCGTCGAGCGTGACGGTGGTTGAATCGCTGTCCAAACCGTAGGACTGATTGATCTGACTGGTTAATTGGGTGGAAAAGGTCGTCGCGTCGGCGGCGATGTCGGTCGTCTCCGACTTGGCGCTGAACGCAACGTTCAAAGGCTGACCGCCGGCCGTCTTGGCCGACTGAAAGAAACTGATGGCGGAACTGACGGCAATTTCCGTTGCCATTGGGATGCCCTCCTTAGCATGTGATCCGAACTTGACCCCATTTATACCGACTTTGCCCGCTCAAGTCAAATTCGTCCATGAGGCCGGCAGACGCGCTGGTTGACAAGCCCGCATGGCAAGTTTAGATTGGCCGCCGCATGAAAAAGAAAATTGCCGTGCTGGTCGAAGATCTCTATCAGGAATTGGAAGTCTGGTACCCGGCTCTGCGATTTCGAGAGGCGGGACACGACGTCGTACTTGTCGGAACCGGCGCGAAGGATGAATACAAATCCAAGGTCGGATATCCCGCCAAAGTTGACACATCGATTGACAAAATCAGCGCAAAAGATTTCGACGCCGTGATCGTTCCGGGCGGTTACGCGCCCGACATCCTTCGGCGCTATCCGAAAATCAACGAGTTCGTCCGAGACATGGACAAGGCCGGCAAAATCGTCGGCGCGATCTGCCACGCGGGTTGGGTTCTCGTTTCAGCCGGCATCCTCAATGGCCGCACCGGCACCTCATTTTTCGCGATCAAAGACGATATGACCGCCGCCGGAATGACGTGGATCGACAAGGAAGTCGTCGTCGACAAAAATCTGGTGACGTCCCGCAAACCCGACGACCTTCCCGCGTTCTGCCGGGAAATTTTGAATTTGCTGGCGAATTAGCCCGGCAATTCATATTTTATATTTCCCCATCCCATCCCGGATCACACGATAGCGGCCCCGGCCCGGTTCCGCCTGCCGGAAATAATCTCGCGCCCCGGCCACGTCCCCGATCTTGTACGAGAGCACGCCGAGCGCGTAGGCGAGAAGCGGAGGAGGGGGCGTCCCGCCCAATTTTTGCCGCAGCGTGTCCCGTGCCTGCGCGAGACAGGATGCCGACTGACCTGAATCTGATTGCTCCGTGATGCTGATCAGATACATGAGGTCCTCGTCAGACGGGGGCGATGCAGTAAGGATCGTGCTGAGGGCATACGTCAGCAGATTTACATTGTTCGGCACACAGCGCGTGGACATCTTCAAGGCATACCGAATTTCATCCCAAGGGCGGCCGACCCGCCGTAGCGCATCGGTTCGGTATATCCAAGATTCCCCGGTGGAATCATCGATATCCTCCACCCACTCCTTGTACATCGCCGCCACGTCTTTCTTTGACGGCGGAGAAACGGAGGCGGAAATCGACCGCCAGAACCGTGACCACGCGAAAAATTCGTCCTCCCCGGCGTTCCAGATCAGAAACTGATTGTGGTACCGGCCCCGGGCGGTGTCGTTCAGAAAATGCGAATAGAGTTGGAGAAGTTTTGTGTGATTTTCAATATTATTTTCCAGAATGGTGGCCCATTCGAATTCGAGGATGGATTGATAGAGACATTTGCGATCATTCGTGTTGCCGAACATTCTGTAATAGATCAAGCCTGTGTTCTGGTGCGTCTGGGCGTAATTGGGCGCAACCCGCAGAAGATTGTTGTAAACGTCCAGTGCGTCCGGGATTCGATTCGCGTTCAAATAAAGGAACGCCAATTTGTAATAGGCGGAATGGCTGAATGGATTGTACTTCAAGGTCTCTATCCCCTTGTCGATCGCGACCGCGCCGTCGGATTCCTCCGCCGCTTTGAGGGACCAGTCAGCCCGAACGACGCGATACTCGCCGTATACCATAAACGCGAAAACGGCGGCCAATATCGGAAAGAGCGCCCATCGCCGGAAAGTATTCCCGTTATGAATTTCTTCCACCGCTTGAACCGCAACATTGCCTGATTGTTCAATGGTCGGCGACGATTCAGCCGATACCGTCCGAACGATTTCTTCGTCAAATCCGACCACATACCTCGTTCCAAGCGCCAGCACAGTCCAGGATGTGATCAACGAGGTGCTCCAGCGGATGGCCACATCCGTCGTGCTCGCCACGACGCCGCCCAGTATCCCGGCCACGAGGCCGAACAGCATGTAGCGGTCCGTCAGACGTTCCATTGTTTTTAATTTTCGATAACAGATGTAAAAAAAGATCAGGATGACTGCCAGCCACGCCGCCAATCCAAGGATGCCCTGCTCGGCCATACATTGAAGCTCCTCGGAATGCACGTAGTCCGTGTTGTGGGACATGCCGATGCGGTGGTATCTGTCCGGCCGAAAAAACGGAATAATCACGTGGGAAGTCCCAAGTCCCTGCCCGAGAAGCGGACTGTCCCACAACATGTTCGCACCGGTCCATCCCATGTACAGTTTGATCACATTGATGCCCTGATCGAATTGAAAAATGGATTTGAACGTTTCGACTCGATGCGGTGACATAAACGAGGCGGCGGACCAGATCGTCAATACCGCCACGGCGATGCAAACGAGAAGGCACTGCTTCCAATCACCGAACCGGCGGCGCATCCGGCCGAAGACGCACTCAAAGAAAATGGCCGCGGCGACCAGCGTCATCATCCCGACCCATGCGTTGCGGCTTTCCAGAGTCAGGAGGTGATAACACCCCAGTGCGGCCACAACGAAATAAATGAGGAAATCCCAAAGACGTTCCGCGCCGACGGCCATCCAGAGAGCGATGGGAACGGTGTAGACCAGAAAACTTGCAAAAAAAGATTTATTCCCGAACGTTGAGACATTCACAATCCGGCCCCAATTCATGAAGTCATATCCATGGTTCTGCATCAGCCCGTAGAGAGAGGTCAGCGCCACCAACGCGAGGATGGTGTGGATCACAACAAACCAGCGGCGGCGCGTGTCGACAAAACGGACAATCAGAAAAAACATGAGTACAAGCGCTCCGAATCGCGCGGACCATTCAAGCGCGTAGTACCAGAAATCAACGGGCGCGGCGTACGCCGTGACAACGACGGCGGCGAAATAGACGAAGACGGCGATGTTCATCGGCGACGGCGTCAATTCAAATCCATTTTCGACCGGAAGAAAGGACAGCCACAGCAAAAAAAGCGTGAACGTGATCACCTGACAGGCGACGTCTTTGAGAATGACAATGTTATTCAGGCGGGGCGTGAAGTGCAAAACGACGAAAATCAGTTCGAACACAATTCCGATAAAGACCACGGTGGAAAGGCGGCGGCGGGGCAAGGCAATTGCATAGAGAAGGAAAAATCCGACTGTGGCGAGAGCGGCCACCGCAACGGGGGAATCCCGCAGTCCATGCAGAATTTCAGTCATGCCTTCACGGGCTTGTCACAACCTTACCACCCATCGCCACGCCTGGCGCCGCGGCGGGCGGCTTTGATCTCGCTCCGATGATGTTTGTTGTCGAGCATTTTCTGTTTGGCGCGGCGGGAGCGGCGGCGTTTCTGCCGGCGGATTTTTTCGATCCGCTTCTGCTCCGCTGATTTTTTCCCGAGTTCAATCGATTCAATTTTGTCGGCGAGAATCCGGCGCGCTAAAAAACGGTTCAGGCCCTGCGAACGTTCCTCCTGACAGCGCACCCGCACGCCTGTGGGGCGGTGCAGGAGCGCAACGCACGTTTCGACTTTATTGACGTTCTGCCCGCCATGCCCGCCCGAACGCATGAACGTCTCTTCGATGTCGTGCTCAAAAATTCCGAGCGCGGCCATCCGGTCGAGAAGCGTTTGCTCCTTTTCGGGCGTGACCGGGAATCGGCTCACTTTTTCGCGTAT
>JAHFCY010000300.1 GCA_023249255.1 Candidatus Lindowiibacteriota bacterium
AAAGCCGATATTCTTTTTCATATTTCCATATGGAAACCTTCGTAGAGAGTATCGACCGAGGGTCGATCTGGCCATTCACGCGTCCAACACTAAGTAACCCGGCAATATTCTTTACATATTTTATCTTTTTGAGAGGAGTTTGTTCGCTGTTTTCGTCAACCTCGACTTCAATGCAGATGCCTTGATGCCCGTTCGCATAATGTGTCCATAATAAAATGTTTCGAGGACACTTGGAGAGACAACAAATTTGAAATGCATTCTTCGCGCTGATTATTTGTTCTATTTCGTCACGGGTATTCTCTATCGGGTAATACCGAAAATGTCCTTCCATCGGGTCATTAAAACTTTTCCAGTCTGAAAAATAGAATTGTCCGCTTTCCAGTATGTCGCGGATATGCGAATCATCAGAAACTGGACAGCAGGTAGTTTTAGAAACATTTGACCTGTATTTGTAGAGTTTCATGAGTACATCGTCACTCCGTCCATACCCAATCCGGTGCGATGGTGATGTCCGGCTCCTGATACGCGACGCCAACACGGTCGCTCAACTTTGAGACTTCGCGCGTGACGTAATCCTTGATCTCCGCGCCGGTGACTTTGCCGTCGGCGTTGGCATCGGCATCGCCACGGAGGGCGCGCATCAGGAAATACGTGAAGAGTCCGTGCTGTTGGTCCTCGTACCAGTTAGCGACTTGGTCACTGTGGGCGGCGGCGAGGATGTCGATGCCTTGCGGGGCATTCTGCCCGGGGGAGACGGTCAGGACGCCACTCGTTTTTGAGCCGATCTGGCCTTTTGGAGTGCGGCCGCTGAAGCAGGATTCGAGGACGACAGTGATATGACCGGCGGTCACTTGGCGGAGGTTGCGGTACAGGGCATCGAGACGGTAGGCGGTGCCGGAGAGGTAGTCCGGGTCGGCGTCCACGGGCAGGATATAGCCGTTTCGGTCATCGGCCGAGGTCGCGCCGTGGCCGCTGTAGTAGACGATCACGTCCCAGTCGCGCTCGCGGAGGCGGCGGGAGAGTTTCGATCCTTTCACTTCTCCGCCCTGTTCGCCGAAGAGGCCGTTCAACTGCGATAGCGTCAGGTTGGTCGAATGGATCACGTTGTCCGCCGAAACTCCCATCCGTCGTACCAGATACTCCTTCATGAACTCTGCGTCCCGAACGGCGTAGTCCACTTCCGGCAATTTTTTATTGTACGAGCGATTGCCGATAATCACCACGAGAGTTTTCGGGCGGTGCATCGTCCCGGCCGGGATGTTGTTCTCAACGTCCACATCTGCAGTTGGAAGAGTGGGGTTCAAACTCGCCCCCACGGGTTCCGCCCGATCAGGGCGAATAATAACCGGCGGTTCGCTCCGTGCATCCGCGCCGATGGTCAGGCGGGATTGCGCCGTGAAGGTTCCACCCCAAAATGCAATATCGCCGAATTTTGTTTTTGCCCCTTTGAGATTATCGCCCGAGCCGGTCAGGGTGATGACGACCTGTTGTCCCGCCAGATCAGCGGGGACAACGACAGAGACGAATAATTCTTCCGTTTGGCTCGGTTTGAGTTCCGGGATGTCTTTGGCCGCGCCAGCCGTAAAAATGACGGGCGGAGAGGATGTGACAGCAATTTTTCCGTTTCGGTATATGCCGTCGCCCGTGTTGGCAACAACAAACCGGATTGTCCCTTTTTCGTTGGCTTCCAGCCGGCCGTTTGCATTTCCGTCGCTGATGAGTTTGACCTCATTCAGTCTGATGGTTGCCCAGCGTTTGCCGTCAGTCTGGATTTGGATCGTTTTTTTCGGAGACCCGACGCCGTATGCGTCAACGGCGTCGATCTCACAACTCATAACTCCATCCTGGAGATCTGGCGATCCGTTCGACACAATTTGACCGCTCATAGATACGCCGGGATCAATACGTCCTACATCGCCCACGAGGCCCTTCCCTCGGTCACGAACTTTCACGCCATATGCGACATTAGATCCGTCATTTTTTATTATCACTTCCAGTTCGTATGGCTCCTCCGCTTCGATAATTTGATCCCGTGTTTCGTCGTGTAAGATCACCGACTGGATCACCAGACGCGGTGGTTCGTAGTTTTTAGGAAGAACTTCATATTTTAGATTTCCCGAGAGTTTTTTTATCCAACTTGATGCATCCCCGTCACCTAGTGCCTCGGCCAGTCTCAACCACCTCAGCGCTTCAAATTCATCCTTTGGAAGTCCTCGACCTTCGGCATATCGTATACCGAGGTTATATTGAGCTTTTGCTAAGCCCTGTTCAGCCGCCCTTCGATACCATTGTGTTGCCTCCTCCTCATTTTTTCGAACTCCCTCACCATTTGAATACTTATAGCCCAATACGTTCTGTGCCAGAGGACACCCATTCTCCGCAGATTTTTGATACCACCTAAGAGCTTCGGCGGCATCTTTCCAAACGCCTCGGCCATAATCGTACATGCACCCCAAATTGTATTGACCGGCTGCATCTCCCTGCTCTGCCGCCTTTCGATACCACTTCACAGCCTCCTTATCATCCTTTGCCACACCTTGACCGTCCTCATACATCGTCCCCAAGTAGACTTGGCCAGTCACATCTCCTTGCTCCGCCGCCCTCCGATACTCCTTCACCGCCTCAACATCGTCCCCCATGACATCTACGTCATCCCCATGCAGTGTATCCGCAAGAGCAGCCGCTTCTTTGGCCGGATGGCTATTCGGATATCTGTTCAATAAATCGTGCGCGGCGTTTTTTGATTTTTCGAGATCACCCATCTTCAGATACAACCGGGAAATTCGCAACAGCGCCTCGGCGGCCAGATCCGTCTGTGTGTTTGATTCGTACATTGCGAAAATTTTATAATAGCCGGTCAAACTGGCCGTTAACGAGTCCATGGATGCATAGAGATCGGCGACCGACATCTCTGCCCGCGCCGCCGGTTCGCCCTGCCCCTCCGCGATATCCTCGAACTCGCGGATTGCGGTTGACGTGTCGCCGGAACGGGAGAGCGATTCGGCATACATCGAGTGAAGCTGAACGGAATTTTTTGCCACCTCTTTGAGATGCCGGGCGGCTTCCACGTAGTCGCCCGCGCGCCACGCGCTCAATCCCTTCAGCAGATGGGGCTCGGTGGATAGCCCCTCGGGCGTCGGATCGGCGGCCAACGCCTGCATGCCGTCGTAGTCGGACGTCTCAAACAATATTTCTGCGAGTTGCTGGTAGGTGTTGAGCGCAGCATACTTATCTAGATTGGCGCGGTATCTCCACGCAATACTGAGATATGCCTTGGCTGTTCCGAAATGTCTAACGGCCAGCTCGTCCTGCGCGATGAATCGCGCGGCCCAGGCGGTGTGAAACGTATCGGCGGATGGCTGATCGGCGACCTGCCGAAAATCCTCAACGGCCGCAGGCGTATCGGAGAGCACAAGGTGGGCGAACCCGGCGGCATACCGCGCGGCGGGGCTCACCGCCGCCTGACGGCTCTGCACGAGGTCGACGATTCGAATAATGTCAGCATTTCGCTGTTCCTTGATGGCGTCGGAGAGGAGCGACTCGGCCGCCTTCGCCGCCCACTCTCCCGGTGTGGC
>JAHFCY010000301.1 GCA_023249255.1 Candidatus Lindowiibacteriota bacterium
GAGAAAGGTCGTCTCCTCGGGCGTCGGCCCCGGCGGATGCGGCGCCGGGGGCGGCTGATAGACCAGTTGCCCTTTCTCGTCGAGAATGAATCGGGGTTTGGCCATGGCGGAGACGAGATTTTCCGGATCGTTGAACTCCATGAGAGAGATGAACAGGATGTCCGGCTTAAGCGGCCGTACCTGTTCTTCATAGAGCAGAAGATACTGATCGGGCCCCCAGGCTTTGGTGGCGAAGTTCATGACCTGCAGGTTGAGGCCCGCCTGGTTCAGGCGATTTTCCAGCAGTCTCGCAAGGATACCCTCCTGCGGCGCTCCGGTGCCGAACATGTAGGAATCTCCGAGGATGGCCATCCGGCGTTTGCCCGGAATTTTGGGAGTGTCAAACTCGATGTCTCGAAATCCCCATGAATTGATTTTCATCCAGACCTTGTAGTCTTCCTTCTCGTCCCAGCCTTCCCAGCCGGCCTGCAGGCGGTGCCCGAGGACCGGATCATGAACGAGGGGGATGTATCCGAATTTGGGATTGTAGAAAATCCGCGCGGAAAGTTCGATGACGGCCAGGCCGGCGATAAACGCGCCGACGACCAGTCCGATTCGTTTCAGCCAGATGTTTTGCATGCGGGAGAGTTTACGCCGGAATCAAAACAGGACGTAGATGAAGAGCGGCGCAATCCCGCTGCCGCCGGCGCCGGAGGCCACCAGCGCGACGACACCGAGCATGAGAATGATCGGAATCATCCACCACATCTTTTCCTTCCACAGGAAACTCAAAAAAGACCGGAATATCCGCGTCCGCCGGCCCAGTTTCACTGACATCTTACTTCCGCCGGATGCGGCGTCCTGCGCGTTCGGATCCATATCGACCGTATTATGAAGCCTGCGTGGGCGGTCTGTCAAGCCGCCAGGAGGCGCCGGTGTCGGGCGACGGAGATGATCAGGCCGGCCGCGGCCAGATTTAATACCTGGGCCGAGCCGCCGTACGACAAAAAAGGCATCGGAATTCCAACCACCGGAAACGCGCCGAGGTTCATCGCAACGCCGATGCTCATGTGGACGAAATACAGCGTCGCCACGCCGACGGCCAAAAGACACCCGAAGAGGTCGGTGGCGTGCCGGCCGATCCAAATCGCCGAGCCGATGAGCAGCGCGTAGATGAGGAGCGTCACGACGCTACCGGCGAATCCCCATTCCTCCGCGAGGACGCTGAAGGCGAAGTCGGTCCACTGTTCCGGGAGAAATCCAAGGCGTTTCTGCGTTCCTTTAAGATACCCCTTGCCGAAAATTCCTCCGGATCCAACTGCGATTTTGGCCTGGATCGCCTGGTACCCGGCGCCCCGCGGGTCGATCCGGGGTTTGATGAACGACGCAATCCGGTTTTTCTGGTGAGGTTTGAGCGCCCTGTAAAATCCGTCGCCGGCCTGCAAGCCGGCAAAGAGGATGAGCACGACGAGCAGTTCGATCTTGAGAATGCCTCCACCACGAAAATGCGTCGTGCGCAGGCGGATCAGCAAAATGATGAGGAAAACGAGGAGCATGGCGCCGAAAAAGGAAAAGAGGTAGGGCATGGAAAAATATTTCTGAATCACCGGATCCCAGTCGGGCCAGGCGGTCTTGGCGTAAACACGAAAAATCGTCGTCACACCGGCCACCGCGCCGCAAGACAGGATGATCCCGATCAGCGTAAAGTGCAGATCGGCCATGTAGAGCATCACAAAAAACAGGGGAATGTAAACCGCCGCCGTGCCGGCGTCATGCTGATGCAGAATGATCGCCACTGGAACCGCCAGAAGCACCGCCGGAAGAAGCAGCCCCCGTGTCAGCGTCGCCTTGTGTTCCCGCTGGATCCTGCTCAAATACGCCGCCAGGTACAGCACGAAAACGCCCTTGAACAGCTCCGACGGCTGGATGGAAAAAATGCCGAGGTTGAGCCATGCCCGCGTCGATTTGACTTCATGCCCCGCCATGCTGGTGGCCAGAAGAACGAGATTGCCGCAGACGTACAGAAGGAAACTGTATTTCCGAAGATCCCTGTAGTCCGCCATGGAAAGGATCGCGCACAGAACGAGCCCGACAACCGTGGCCGCCGTCTGCCTCGCAAAAATGTATTCCTGCCCCACGCCGGCGCTGTAGAGGTTGAGAAGCCCGATCAGCGTCGCCGCCGCGAGGCTGAAGATAAAGACCGAGTCCATCCGAAATTCCGGAAGACGCATGCCGCGGATATATCACACGGGCGTGGTTCGCACCATGTAGAGGGACAGTCCGTGAATTGTTGAACAAATTCCAAATTTCAATCTGGAGCGAATAGGTGGCGCTGTCTCATGGAGTTGTGAACCAGAGGACGGAAGGGCCGGTAAGGATTTATTCAACAAGTCACGGACTGTCCCCCCGGACCCCGCGGCCCGACGTTTCATCTGGAGGCGCCGCCCGATTTGAGATAGCCTTTGTCCATGTCCAATCCTCGCGCTTTCATTCCACGATTTTTGCATTTCTGGCGTATGCGCCTCGCGGCGGGTGCATCTACGCGTGTCGGCGTTGCCGTGTCGGCCGGATGCGACTCCTGTGCGCTGGCGACGCTTCTCGCCAGACTCCGCCCGCATCTGGGCATCCGCAAACTGGTCTTGCTCCATCTCGACCATGGCCTGCGGCCCGCCGCCGAGCGCCGCCGCGATTTGGAAGTTCTTCGGCGGCTGGCCAAACGCGCTCGGACGCCGCTGGTCGTCGGCCGCGCGCGGGTACGGGCGGGGGGCAAGGGCCTGGAGGACGCGGCGCGATCGGCCCGGCTCAAGTTTTTTGCGCGGGCCGTCCGGCGGCTGCGGCTGGGAAGTATTGCGGTGGCGCATCATCTGGACGATCGGATCGAGACGTTTTTTTTGTTTCTCCTGCGTGGCAGCGGAAGCCGGGGTCTTTCGAGTCTCCGCGCGGTCGAAACGCTGGATCGTCCCGGCCCGATTCGGATCGTCCGGCCGCTCCTCCCGTTTACGCGCGCGGACATCCGGCAATTTGCCGCGTCCGAAAAAATCGAATACCATGAGGATTCGACCAACATCGACCCCGGGTTTTTGCGAAACCGCATCCGCATCGAACTGGTCCCGCTTCTTGGCGAATGGCATCCCCAATTCCGTCTCGCGATGGCGGCGACAATTTCGGCTTTGGAATCGGAAGATGCAGCGCTGTCGGAGCTGGCCAAATCGATCATCCAATCCTGTGGCCATGCCGAAAACGGCGCCGGCCATGGATGGCCAAGTGTCGAACGGGACATGGACGTCAACCGTTCGACCGCCCCTAAAAATTCCATGTCGCTCGATCGCCGGCGACTTCGGCTGTTCCCATCAGCGCTGTTGGCCCGCGCGCTTCAACAGGCCGACCGATCCCTCGGCGGGTCGGGACTTCTCGGAGGCCACGAGAATTTATCCGCCGCCGTCCGGGCCATCCTCGGAAAATCCGCGGCGGTCATCGACTTGTCCGGCGGCCGCCATCTCAGGATGGATCGCGATCGGGTGATTTTTTCCGTCGCGCCCGGCCCCGCGCGCCGCCGGACCCGTACCCGTACCTATGTTTAAACTCTTAT
>JAHFCY010000115.1 GCA_023249255.1 Candidatus Lindowiibacteriota bacterium
CGAAATGTTCCTTGCGGTCCCCTTAATTCGTCACTTCGACTTCAATTATCGGACACTCCACTCGGATATGCAACTATTATTATTTGTGTTTATAGATATTTGGAGGGATCTCAGAAACAATTGGCCACACACACAGACACAGACAGTTTCTCGATGATGACTACGTTTCTGTCTGTGATGGTCTGTGTCTGTGATTGTCTGTGTGTGGTAAAAGGTTTAACTTCGTTTTGCCGGGGTCAATGGTGGGCGGGACGTTTTCGGTAATCGATCACACGGGCTGGATTGCCGACCACGATCGCGTAGGGTTCGACATCCTGCGTGATCACGCTCGCTGTGCCGATCACGGCGCCTTTGCCGATCCGAACGCCTTTGCCGATGAAGACATTCGATCCGATCAGGACGTCATCCTCGATCACGGTCTTTGCGCCGACGCGTCCCTGCGTCGACACGGGGTTGTCCGGATTGGAGATCACGTGGTCGTCCGACATGATCGTCGTCCGGTGTCCCATCATCACGCAGTTGCCGATCTCGATCCCGCCGTACGCGTTGAAATGGCAGTACTCGTTGATACAGCAGTCCCGGCCGATGGACAGTCGCCACGGATAATATACCGTGAGGCCGTCGCGAATCCACGGAACGCCGGAGCAGGCCATCCGCGCGCCGAAGAGTTTCAAAACCGCATGCCGCAGGATGTCGCCGATTGGAGAAGGGAGAAATTTGACAAGACCGAATAGGTTATGAAATACACCCATCCGGATCAGTTCCCCGCGGGACATGTTTGACAAAGGTGCGCCGGTTACCGTGTCGGCCGCAGTCATCTATTTTCTCGTCTCTTTTTGATTAATCAGAATTTTCTGCAATGCCCGCACGTCCGCCTTGTCCTTGCGGCGCGGCGTCTGACTTTTCGTCTGAATGAGGTCATGCAGGTCCGCGATTCGGACGGTCGTCCCCAGATATCGTGCTTTCCGCACGCGAGTCCAGGAGGCGGTTGAGAATCCTTCCTGCCATTTCAGGACGTCCAGTACCAAATCTCCGATCATAAATCGGGACACTTTCTGAGATTCAAACAGCTCCATTTCCATCGTCGAAGGCAATTGAAATGTGGCGCCCATCCGTCTCAACGCTTTAAAAAATCTCATGGTATTGGCGCGGTCGGAAGACAGGATGATATCGATATCCATTGTCACAACCTGAAGCCCGTAATAAACCGCCGCCGTCCGGCCCAATACGCAGTACCGAACCTTTTCCGCCGCCAGCGATCTGAAAATTGTTGCGAACTTCATCTGCGCCGACGGCCGACGACGGCCCTTGGGGATAATTGCCGGCGAATCGCAAGGATCGTCTCAACCCGGTCAAATAGAATCTCGAGCCGTTTTTCAGGACGAAGAGACAAGAACCAACGATTCAATGCGGCAGGGGTTGCCGGCATGACAAGATGGCCGAATGTCGGTGACGGAGGGTGCGCGGCGGCGCGGTGATTTCGTCTCATCGCATCACCATCCCGCCGTCGAGCGGGATATCGGCGCCGGTCATGTACTCGCTCGGATCGGTCGCCAGATGCGCGATCGCTTCGCCGACTTCTTGAGGCTCAAGCAATCTGCCGATCGGCGTGCGGCGCGTGTAGTCGTCCAAGACCGCGGGGTCCATCCCGCGTGAAAGCGCCGTGCGCGTGATCGTCGGCGAAATCGCGTTCACGCGAATGTTGTGTTTCGCCCACTCGCGCGCCATCGACCGCGTGAGACCCGCGAGCGCCGATTTGGCCGCCACATACGCAGCCAATCCTTCGGGCGGAACGCCGTGAATGAAAACGGAAAGAACGTTGATGATGACAGCACTGCCGGATGATTTCAGCAGGGGAAAAAAAGCCTGCGACAGACGAAGCGGAGCGAGCACGTGCGCGTCAAGTTGTCGTTGAAGTTCCGCGGCCGACAGCGACTCAACCGGCGCCGGCGCGATCGGCGGCGCGGCGTTGTTGACGAGAACGTCGAGCCGGCCCCACCGTTTCGTCACGGCGTCTACGAGCGTTCCAAGGGAGGCAGGATTCGCAAGATCGGCCTGAACCACGATCGCATCCGCGCCGTCTTTCACGAGCGACTCCTGGACATACTTCGCCGCGCCTTCCTGCGAATGAAAATGCACGACGACGGCGTAGCCGCGGCGCGCAAGCGAACGGGCAGTCTCGGCGCCGATCCCGCGGCTCGACCCTGTGACCAGCGCGACCGGTTTCACGCCGGCAGGCAGACGTTTGGGAGCCAACCGCGAAAACGCAAGAGACTTCCCCCCATCCCCACCTTCCCCCGCAAGGGGGGAAGGAGCATGAACCGGGGCGACGCGGGCCTCACCGACAATTTTCTCGAGATCACCCAGTGTCCGGATCGACACGACCTGCGACGTCGAAAGTTGAACGCCGTAGGCCGACTCGATCTGCGTGACGAGCAAAAGATGCGCCAGCGACGTCCACGCCTTGCACGTCTCCCGCGACACGTCCGGGATGACTTCGTCGGCTTTCAGTTTGAGAACATTTGATACGATGGTTTTCAGTCGTGTGTCCATGGCGGTCAGATTGTCAGTTCAAAGTTCAAAGTTCAAGGTTATGCTGGCCATTCAACGCGAATGTAGGGTACGGGCGGAAATGACCGGCCAGCAAGGGACATCCCGTATTTCGTCGCTACGGTTGGGCCATTGTCCGCCTCAAAGCCGTTGTCGTCATAAAAAGAGTTTGTCTGCATGTTTTTTTCCGACGGAATGTATTCGGCCGTGACCGATTGAGCGCCCGACTTTTTCAAATCCGCAAGAATCTCCTGCAAAAAGGCCCGTTCGACCTGACGACCGATCACCCGGCAACTCATGAAAAAATTTTCGATTTTGTAAATTTGTAAATCTCCGTCCCCATTGCTTGCATTGCGCCCATTGCGTCGCACCACCGCCACGCCCACCAACCCGCTGTCGCCAAGCCGGTCACCGACCTTCATCCAGTACACCCGGCCGCCTACTTTTGTGATTGCTGCAAGATCGCCCTCCGTGTATCGTCTCGTCGTCAGATTGAACTGGTTGGTCCTCTGCGACAACTGCGCGACTCGCGCCAGATTCTCGTCGTCTTTCGATTTCAAAAAACCGACCGTCATCACCGTCTCGATCGACCGCAAATAATCTTCGATCGTCCCCGTAGATTCCTGAAGCTCCCTGCGATTCTTCTCCTCCTCATACATCCGCGCGCGATTTTTGTCCTCCGCCGTCAGCGTCGAGGCTTCGAAACACCGAAGACCCTGCAGATATCTCGGCCACCAGGCCGGATCGGCCGGCGGATCGAGGACGGTCACGGACGGCAAAAGTCTTCGTACCAGTTCCCGTTCGTTGGGATTATCGTCGAGGAATACAAGCGAATCGACGCCGATGTTGAGCGTTTTGGCGATCGACCGAATCATCTGGTCCTTGGTCTGCCAGCCGATTTCCATGGCGGCGAAATGTTCGCGCCGCAAGACCTGGTGCGGGTGTTTGTCGATGACCTCGATCGCATCCGGCGGATTATTTTTACTTGCGACCGCCAGAAGAACTCCTTTCGCGCGCAACGCCAGCGCCGCTTCCTGAATCGCGCGATACACGTTGCCGGGAGGCTGAACATCCAACTGGATGCCGTTCATTCCCTCCTCGCCGACGATCCCGCCCCATAGGGTTTCGTCCAGATCCAGGACGAGACATTTTTTCCGCAACCCAAGCCGCTCATAGACGAACGCCAGAATTTCCTCGGCCAACTGCGGAACCATTTCGGGCGCAATGAGCATGCCGGCGAGAAACTCGTGTTTCGGATCGACCACGCGCGAGGCGCCCCAGCGGCCCACCCAGGTGTCCATGTCGAGAATCCGCATCCCGGGATGTGCGGCCGCGAGGTCATACAACCGGTCGTTCCAGTCGCGGATGGTTTTTGTTTTCTGCCGGTCGCCGCAGGCGCAGAATAGATTGGAGACGATAAACAGCGCGTCGGGCAGAGCCGCCTCGTGCGTTCGTACTATCCGCTCAACTTCCTGAAACCCCGCATCGGTTGCCGATTCGCGCGGATTCAGGAGCAGTACAGTAACCGCGGGCTTGGCCGCGTAATGCGCACCGGAGGGCGTGAGCAATTCCTGCCGGAACTGGTTGAACCCGCCGGCAAACACGCGAGGCGCGCGACCGTAGCGCAGAAGTTTGGCCTCGAGGACATGCACAAGAAAATCGGTCGTGTAGGCCGCTTGAACGCCGATACCGATATCCGCGTTTTCGGTCCCGCGCGCGATCGCCTCAAGACGCCCGGCGTGTTCGGTCCGGTACGCGATCCAGTCCCAGATCGGCGGCTGGACGTGTGCGTTAAAGGAATGCTGAAGAGTATTCATACGGACGCATGATACTTTATTTCACCGCAGAGACGCAAAGTTGACGCCCCCTGCGTTGAAGTTTATTTCTGAACGACGCGGCTTTTGCCGGATGAGGCGGGCGAGTCGATCAGCAGAGCCTGAAGGCGCTGTTTCAAACCGGCGCCGCCGACGTAGGCCCAGGTTTCGGCGACGGTCTGATATCGGTCGACCCAGAACGAGAAGTCATCATGAAGAGGCTCGACCGCGCGGAGGTATCTTTCGATGCCGCGCGATTCGGCTGTTTCGAGCGTCGTCATGTCGCGGATCGTGCCTGCAAGATTTTGAAAGAGGAATGCATAAATTGAAGTGCGGCGAGCGCCCAACGCGTCTACCCGGTCGTGCTCGGATTTCGCCGCCAGATACAGCTCCTCGGCTTTCTGGTATGTCGGCGCCCAGCGGTCATAGGCCGATTGGGCCTCGACCAGAAGCGCCGTCGCTTCCGACCGTTTGCCCTCTTCGATCAGTCTCTCCGCATCGACGAGCTTGCCGTGAGCGTTTCGCATTTCGCTCGAGAACGCTTCCGGAGACGAGAGAATCAGATGCGCCCGGAACGCGTTGATCGCCGATGCGTAGGCGGTCGGATACGCCTGAACTTCCCCTTCGATCCCCTGAAGTTCGGCTATGGCGTCGCGGACGGTCGTGAACTGCTGGCGGCGCTGGGCCAGGATCGCTGTGAGGTCGTCGATCGTTTTTCGGTCTTCTGTGAGTTGATCGGTGAGTTTGAGATCAAACTGATAGAGGTTCGGATAAGCGAGAATTTTCTCCTGGATCGAAGCCATCACGCCGTTGGCCTCGGACACCTTCTCGAGTCCGTCAGATATCAGACTGAGGTGTTTGCCCATCTCGTCGGAGACGGCCGGAAGCGTCCGGCCTGACAGAAGCCTTGTTTTTTTCTCGTCCGCTGACGCGGCGGCGGCCAGCCGGGCGGCCCGATCCTCGAGATTCCCGACGTCCCACGCGACTTGCCGGAGCGTTTCAACCTGTTTTTGAACCTCGTGTTCGACTTCCTCGGGACTGGCCGACTCGATGCGCAGGATGTCCTGCCGCAATTTCACGATGCGATTCGAAATGGATTCGAGCGCCGGATCGCCGGCGATTTTGTTTCGGATCCGGTAGTCGGCGATTTCGCCGGAGAGGACGTCAAGTCCGCGCAAAAGTACGCGGGCCTGTTTGTTGTCGCCGGGGGCGAGTTTGAAAACCAGCTCGTCGAACTGCTGGGCACGCGTGGCGAAATGGATGAGGTCGAGGTTGGTGTCTTGCGGCGCGGCGGCGGCGGACAGACGGATCACGCCCGGACACACCCAGAGCAGAGCCGCGACACACACGCCGATTCCCACGATCCCCCTCGCCGTTGCGTTCGCCACCATCCGGTTCGACATCCTGTCCTCCTCACATGCAGATTTACACACATTATATCCGATCCGGCTCGCACTGACAAGAATTTCTTGACATTCCATCCCCCGCGAATGACAATGACGCCCTTCGATAAAATTCCTGAAAGGGGTGTTGCTGATGACCGATAGGATGAAGGGAATCCCGCGAAGGCCATGGATGGGCGGGAGCGGGATGACAAACAATGCAACGCACGCAACCGCCGCTTTTTCATTCTGCGCTTTTCTGACATTCCTGTGTTTCATTCCAATTTCTCACGCCGCATCCGACACCGGCGACAAGGCCGCAGACAAGCAAGCTGCGGCAAAACCGTTGGAGACACCGGCCTCATCCGGCGGACTGACCATCACCGATATCCGCAAGGAGGGCGACGTGTATTCCGCGACGTTGAACGGCTCGATCGTCCTGAAAAATCTGACCCTCAAAGACGGTAAACTCTTCTTTCCGCAAACCGGGGGAAAAGACGACAAGCAATACTTTGCCGTCTATCTGGATGACCGGAGTATCGCCGATCAGATCAAGGAGGCAATCAAGGCTGGGAAGGCGAGCGGGAAAGGCAAGCCGGCGGACATCACCGTCACGGGGATTAAATGGAAGGAATTTGGAGGCGAAGGAAAGCTCAAGGGATTCGCCGACGTGACATTCAATAAGGCTGTTACAGTCAAGGGCTGTAAACTGTTGGAGAGCAAAAATGGCCTGTGGCTGGCCTGGCCGAGTGTCAAAAAGGGCAAGGAATATGACGAATTGGTGTTTGTCGTGGACAAGGCTTTGCGTGACAGGGTATTCGAAGCAGTGAAGAAGGAGGCAGGGACGAAGTAGCAGAATATAGAAGGAAGAAGGCTGGAAAAGGGATGGTAGAAGGGAAGAATACTGATGGAAAAAGCAACACTTCATGATTGAAATGTATGAGATTTCGTCATTGATGGCGATCAGTGCACAACAAGATAAAAAAAGACAGAAATTTTGGATGGTGAGATAGCTCAAACTACAACACCAATAAATATAGCCTATTATGATTTGTCCGCTTTAAATTAAAGTACTGGGCGACTCGATAAAACCCCGGTGGATTTTAAATCCTGGAATGAATGTTGCTTTAATATATATCCTATATATATATAAGGCGTGGCGTGTCGGTTGCCCGATTTATACCTGTTCTAGGTACGGCATCATGAATTCGGGCGGAGACGTAGAAGTGGGGTTCCTTAAAAACAATGGCGGCGCTCAAAAAGGCTGTCATTCAAATAATGTGCTTCGCGGGTGGATCAGGGTTGGGGTGGGTTTAGCTCTTTTCATTCTCTCGAATGTGGTTTCAATCCCCCCTGCCGAATCTGCGCCCTGGTGGTGGGCCAATTTCACCATCGGCGACGGCGGGTCGGTCAACCCCAGCACGTCATTCGAACGTTGGGTCATGCAGTTTATCAATTCCGCGCAAAATTCAGACACCGTCTACATCGCGTCATTCACGTGGGGCACAGGAACGAACGAGCCGATCAATGGGACGGCCGGCATCAACAACCTGTATCTGGGCCGGCAGAGCGTACCGGGTGCGGCGCCGGTGCGGGTGATTGCGGACGGAGACGACCTGGCGGACATCAACGGGACAAAGCTTGCGGCGGTGCCGATGGTCGCATCACCGGTCAATTCGTCGTCAGCCACGCACAACAAAGTGATCACGCTGGGCAGTCGAGCCATGATGACGGGGTCGGCGAATTTCACGGCCGGCGCGTATTCCAACCAGCCGAACAACATGGTCATCGTCCGGGTCCCGGCCGTTGCACAGGCTTACCTCAACGAGTTGGACGACGAATTCAACAACGTCGCATTCATCGAAAACATCCCCTCGCCCCAGAACCTCTTCTCCTCACCCAACGGCGACCGGATCGAAGTTTTTTTCGCTCCGGACGACAACGGAAACATCAGCCTCGCGCCGTACTCCGCCGGGTCAGCTCTGAAGGACGTCATCAAGTACAGAATGGCGAACGCGAATGAATCCGTATTCTACATGATCAACCAGTTCGGCATGCAGGCCGAGTTAGCCAACGCTCTGGCGGCGGCCTCATCCCCGTCGGTCACCGTTGAAGGCTGGTACGACGTGGACGCCACCGGCGCGGCCAACGCGATTCCGACCATCCAAGGCGACCACACGGCGCGTTCCTGGGGCGCGATGCCCACCAACGTGCAGGGGCACAACAAGGTCATGATTTTCGACATGGACATCGTGGCAACGGGATCAGCGAATTACACCTACGGATCGATGCGAAACTCGTCCGGCGCCAGTTGCAACATCGAAAACCTGATTTTGATTCATGACTTCCGCCTGGCAAGAAAATACATGGAGCAGTACCGCCGGTCGATGGCGCGTCTGCCGGCGGAAAACATCGGCCAGGCGGACAGTTTCGAGCAGACCAAGCCGGGCGCGGTGACGAACCTGACGGCGGTGGACGTGGCGGGAACGTCGCACCAGCTTCAGGTGAGCTGGACGGGGCCGAATAACAATGACCTGTCCCGGTATTACGTATTCATTTCGCCGGTTGTAATCACGTCGCAGAAAGACATCGGCGACGGACTCGACGACGACGCTGACGGATACATTGACGAGGACCCCGTGGGCGACGCCGATGGATTTTCGAGCGGACCCGGCGCCGGCATGGCCAACGACGACGACGCGGACGGCAAGACCGACGAAGACCCGTGGATGTATCCGGAAGCGCAGGCCAAGAATCAGGCGGCGAACGCAAGCGTGACGACTATCCTGTCCACGGTCAACGCCGGCGACGTCCTTCAGGACAACACAAACTACTGGATCGCCGTCGTGGCGGTGGACAAGCACGGCAACGAAGGTCCGGTGTCGATCGTGGGTCCGGTGCAGAGTCTTCCGTCGGCGCCGGGCGCCCAGCCGGCGGCAAGCGTGAAGTTCGACGTCGGCGCGCCGGACACGGTATCGGCGGCGTCAACGTTGGATCTGAAGGTCGGCAATACCCTGGGCGCGGCGTTGTCGATCAAGAAAGTCTCGGTGGATCTCGGATCAGCGGCGAACAGTGAAGTCGCGGTGGCCGGCCAGACGCCTCCGTCGAACTGGTCGGTGATCAAGGCCGGAAATGTGCTGACCTACACAGCCGGCGCGGTTGCGGACTACATCGATCCGGGCGAAACGCTGTCGTTCAAAATCGCGGTGACGAACGCGCCGAACACAGGGCCGACCTCGCCACTTCTGGTTTCGACAACAGACGCCAACAACATCGTGATCAGCGGCCTGAACGCCGGATTTGTGACCGTCGCAACGGCCCCGCCGCCGGCGCCGCCCGGCGCGACGAACAACGTGACGGCGGTCTCCGCCACCGACGGCGTCAACACCATCAACACGTTCACAGGCGCGGCGAAACTTGTGAAAACAAACATCACCGTGAATTACACCCTGCAAAGTGCAACCGCAAATCCGACTTCGATCTGGTACGACGTGAACAAAAACCCGGACGGACCGGGCGGGTCGGCCACGGACAGACAGATATCAGCGGGCGGCGCCGGGAGCCAATTTTCGGCGGTGATTCCGGGCGCGACGGATTCAGCGATTTTGAACGGCGCGGAGGTTCGGTTTTTAGTGCAGGTGGGAACGGAAACGTACACCAACGGCGGGGCGTTTTACAAATTCACGATCGACAACGCGGTGACCGTGCCGGGTGGATTATCCATAGTCAGCGCCGGGTTCAACGACATCACGGTGGGATGGACGCCGATCGCCGACGCTGATTTTCTGCAATACGACATTTTTTATTCAGCGACGCCGACGATCACGCAGGCCACTCCATCGATCACCGTCACAAACCGGACCCAGTCCAGTCTTCAGATTCCCGGGCTGGCGACGTTTACGACGTACTATTTTGCGATCCAGGCCCGGGACGTGTTGGGCAACGTGAGCGGGCTTTCGGCGACGGTGACGGGCGCAACCAGGCAGGGCACGAACGTCACGGTGAACAACGCATCGGACGGGCGGATCCAGATCACGCAGTTTGACGGATCGGGGACGCTGACCGACAACGCGATCACGGTATCGTTCACGCTCGACAAACAACCGGCCGGCGCATCGGACGTTCAGCTCTGGTACGATGTGGGCAACAACCCGGACGGCCCGTCTGGATCGAACCCGGAGGACCGCCAGATTTTCGGAGCGGGATCGGGATTGAGCTGGCAGGCGGTGATACCGGGAGCGGACGCGGAGATCG
>JAHFCY010000116.1 GCA_023249255.1 Candidatus Lindowiibacteriota bacterium
GCGACTTCGTCCGGACTGCCCTTCACCGAAATCGCGTTCTGTTCTTTGAGGACTTTCACCCCGCTTGTCGGAATCGATGGCGGCATCATGCCGAGGACGTCTTCGGCTTTGAGGTTGCGAAGCTGGATGACTTCCGCGTCGGTCAGCATCGCGCTAGTCGGCGCGGCCTGTGTTTTGTCGCCGATCATGTAGACGCCATTGTCGAGTTTTCGGAAACTGTATCGGGTGCCCTGCAAAAGAGTCGTCATCGCCACGTCGAGAGGCTTTGAATCCATCTTCGCGTCGATCTGGTCGCGGATGGATCCGTAGACGACGAAATCAAGGCCGCTTTTTTGGATGATCGCGTTGATGACTTCGCCGAGGTCACCTTTTGACACGTCGACCGACACCCGACCGGCGGCGTAGTCGACTTTGAACGCGGGTTTGCCCCGGGCGGACGTGGCGCCCGACTGGGATTTGAACACCTGATACACGCCGCTTTTTTCTTCGACGTCGAGTCCCACCAATTCCGACAGCGTTTCGATCGCATCGGCAGGTTTCATGTCTTTGAGGTCTGCCGTGACCTGGCCGGATACGCCCTGTTCGATTCCGATCGAGACACCCGTCTTAGAGGCGAGTTCTGTCAGGACCGCTGCAATCTCGACCTTCGAGGCCTTCACGGAGACCCGGCCTTGGCTGTCGACCGACACGACCTCTTTCGGTGCTTCTTCCGCCTCCGCCTTTTTGAAATAGAACGTCCCATCCTTTTCAGTCACGCCCAGCTTGTGGCTTTGGGCGAGAAGTTTCAGTCCATCGGCGAGGAGAATGTCTTTCAGCGAAATCGTGATCGGAACGTCCCGGACCGATTCGTCGGCGACGAGATTGTTTGAAGTCGTCGAGGAAATGAGCCGCACGACGTCCTTGAGCGGCGCCCGGTCGGCGTCCAACGTCAATTTTTCCTTGTCAAAACTCGCCGTCAACCGAGTGCCTTCGCCCTTTTTGTGGACATAGATCACGCTCTCGCGCATTTCCCATTCGTAGCCGAGCGGATCGAGCACGGCTTTGAACGCCTCGCGAAGACCGATGTCCTTGAGGACGACCGTCACCGTGCCGGAAAGATCGGGTGGCAGGGCGACGTTGACCTTGAAATTCGACGCGAGCGCCGAAAGGATGTCTCGAACGTCCGCGCCGGAGACGTCGAGGGAGACGGTGGTATCTTTTGAAATCGATTGGGGTGGCGTGGATGTGTCTGGCGGAACCTGCGCAGCGGGCGTCACCGCAAGAGAGGCCCCGGGTGAGAGAAATAGGGCCATCACGAAGATAAACGCCCCCTCCCACTCGACCCCCTTGCGTCGCTTCATGTGTAGTGCATGCTATGTTTCAGTCTGGCGTGCGTCAAGGTTGGCCGCCATTGACGCGTCCGCACCGCTATCCTACGATGCATCCTAATGAGAAATCTCGTCCGCAGACTGTGGCGCGACGAGGGGGAAAAGACATATGGGATTTCGGTCGACGGCGGAGAGGTCAGTTCCGTTTTCGTCCGGCCTCTCTCCGGCGGACGGGTCCGCATCGAGTGCGTCACTCCGCCGGAAACGTCCGCTTGGGTCGCCGTCCGAAAAGACCTTGCTTTCGTGGTTCGACACTCCCGGGTACCCGTCGATTATGAGGGATCCCTCTACAACTACATCCGGGCCTATGCGGCGGAAATTTTCAATACCAAACCCGAGGAACCGATTTTGGTCCGGACGGACGGGATCCGCGATCCGGACGGTGTGCTGTTTGTGCACGGGATTATGGAAGCGCGATACCGGAACGTCGTCAAAGACATCGTCGAGGCCGGGATCGATCCTCGGAAGATGCATGGCCTTTTGCCGCCGGCCGCGACCATTCACCGGGCGGTTGAGATTTTGGAGCAGAGAACGTTTCCGAAGTTCCACCTGATTTTTCATCAGGGTCAGGCGGGCGTGGATATTGTGGGTGTTCGGGACGGGCGGCCCGTGTTTCATCGCTCACTACCGTCACAGTTGTCAAAATCGACCGACCAAGAGGCGCCGAGGCAATGGAATCTGTTCCAGCAAATCACGGCGACGGTCAGATACATCGACAACCACGAACATTTCGGCGTGCCGGAAGAAGTCGTGCTGGCGGGACTGTGGCCGGATATGCCCAAAATTCCGGATGAGATCGCCGCGTTGTTTCCGAGAAGCCTCGTTCGACAACTCACGCTTTGTGACAAGGTTATCAGCGAAACGCTGACGCCGGAAGCGCTTCGAACGCACATCACGGCAATCGGAGCGGCCGCGGCGGGCATTCAACGGGAGTCCGCAATCCGCCTGAATTTTCTGGCTGAACCTGTGGAAGAACTGCCGGCGGACGCCGCTCGCGCCCGCCGCGAATCGGTCTACGACAAAATCATCCTTGCCTGCGGCGCTGCCATGCTTGCTCTTGGATTTGTCACCGCCAACGCGTTTTTTCTGGACATGACCAAATCCCGCCTTGAAAAAATCGCCGGGAACGCAAAAACGCTCGAAACTCTTCGCGCGCAAATGCGAAACTTGCGGCCGGAGTTGGAAGCGACGAACCGCGTGCTGACCGCGGCGGCCGTCCGATTGGAATCGGGCAAGGCCAGGACGTTTTCGATTCCCATTTCGATGACGAAGCTTCTGGCGGCCATCGAGTCGGCCGCGCCGGATGGCGTCTCGCTGGAAAAAATAGAATCGGGCGGCGGGGCGGCAACCGGCGGAGGAGAACGGTATTCGAATTTCTTTTCCGAAGGCGGTAATCCCGCCACGGTTTTGATTTCCGGCAAAGCGGAATTGCCGGAGGAGGTCATCTTCTTCTCGGACTCCCTGCGGGATGTTTTGGGGGTGTCGGTCGACATCGTCCAGATGGACAGAGAGGGCGATTTGTGGGCACGTAAACCCGTCCGGTTCGTGATCGCGCTGAGAGGGGAAATTCGCCGTGCGTGACGTTTTCAAGGGAAAGACCGGAGTCGGCGTGGTCATCGTCGCCGTACTTCTGATTTTCTCGTATCTCCAATTTTCCAAGAAATGGCAGTCGGTTTCCGCGCTTGGACGAACGATCGAACGGCAGGAATCCGAAATCGACGAGTTGAGGACGGCCGTCGAACGGGTCCAGACATTGAAGTCGCTGCGGACGGATTTGAGTTTGAAATTGTTCGGCGAACGGGCCGTTCTTGCGTCCGCTTCTTCTTCCGCCGGCCGTACATCCGGGATTTTGACGGGAGAGATTTTGTCGGCTGCCCGAAAAACGAACGTCGAATTTGCCTCAATGGAACTTGGCCCGGCCGGTGCGACGCTTCGGTTCTGGGGACGATATGCGGACGTCGCGCGATTTTTGTCTGTTGCCGAAATGACGTTTGACCGGGTGGAACGGTTCTCCGTTGAAAAATCGAAAAACGGCGGCGTGCTGTTGTCTCTCACCGTCTCCGGGAGTTTGCGGTGAACGCCCGGCGGGCACTGGCGGGGTTGATGGTCCTGGCAACCGGCGCTTGGGCGGCGTGGCTGTTCGGGTCGGTCGACTGGGCGGGCGCGCAGAGGGAGGCTGTGTCGTCAGAATATGTTTCCGATACAGGTACTTTGACGCTGGCCGAACAATCCAAGTCGGCAGAGAAGGCGGTCAGGGTCTATTTACAGGAAGCCGAGCAAGCGAAGACAAACAGCAACGGAGCCGAACCCGGGATGTCAGAACCGCGAAGATCACGAGACTTGTTCGCCGGGCGGCAGACGGGGGTGGACGGGGCGTCGATCGACGACGGGCTTGATGTGATTTATCTCGCGAGTCCGAAAATCGAAGAAAAACCAAAACCAGCGTTTCCGGTCGAGCGATACAAGCTCACCGGCGTCATGCTTGGCTCCGAGCCGAGGGCGTTTGTGCGGGATACGGTCGAAAACAAATCACTGATGCTTCGGATCAACGATAAAATCGGTGAGGGAGCCGTCACGTCGATTTCTTCTGACGAGATCGTCGTCATGGGGAATTTCGGAAAGATCGTTCTCACCCGCACGAAATAGCGGCCCGCCCAGTTCGACTTCAGCCAAATTCTATATAGTCGGAGGCAAACCCATGCCCGTTCACAATCTGCTCCTGCCACAAAATTGGCCCAAACGCATCCGGTCGGCCATGCTGTCGGTCGTCTCGGTGGCGCATGCGGCCATCATTCATACGCGAAGCTTCGCGGCCAATAGTCCGATCCATCGCGTCCGGCTTTCCGCCGAATTGGACCGCGCAAAAGAGGAAATCGCTCATATTCGCGAGGGAATCCGCATCAAGGACGCCCGCTGTTCGTCAACACCTCAGGAGTCCACAGACCGCAAATCGGACACGGGTTTCCGCCGCACATTTCTCGTCCTTCAACATCCTCAACCGCTCTTTTCTCGTCGTCGATCTTTCCCGAGAAATATTTGTTCGCCAAAATCGCCGTAAATCCCGCCTCTAAAAAGTCGATCAGGACGTCACCAAAAACTTAAACTCCGTCCACATGCTCGTTTTTGAACTTATCTAAGAATTTCGGTTCAATAATCTTTAGAATCACTGTCGTAAACAAAAATCCCACCAACACGATTTCGATCAGTAGCATCTCCTCATCAACAGAGATTTGATCCTGCCACCAATAAATTCGGAAATAGACAATAGAAGATATGACTGTGTACACAAACAGTGTAAAAGTACAGGAGGCTTTCTTTGATATCCTCTTTATTTTTCTAAGCTCTAATATTAATGCTCGGACTAAAAATATACTACAAACCGACGATGCAAGGGAGGCTGTAAGAAAAAGTTTCTCCTTATATGGTTTAGAATTCAAAATAAAAAATAGAACAATGGCCACAACCAATCCGGACCGAAACAGATAGGATTTATATTTTGCCAAAATGCGAAATAATTGGTTCGAGAAATACATGAAAGAATTTCTAAGTCCCTGGGGGCAAACCAACCACACCGATGTTGGCATTGCCCTCACTATCCACAAGCAGTGATAGATACACGGTATTGATCCCGATTTTAAAAGACATTAAGGGCACGACGGTAATCTTTCCTATGGGTGTAATACTCCTAAATTCTTCAATCACACTTTGAATCACCCAGAAATTCACCGCCACCACGATAGTTGCAACTACATAATATATGATTGGAAGGATTTCGCCCAAAGGATCTATAAAATTAACCGGATTGCCACGCACGTAAGAATAATTGTTCCCGGGTCTGAGTGTAAGTTGATCCATCATTCTTTGGACCTTTTGCTTTTCCATCTCTTTTGTTGTTGCCTTAAGAATCAATATGAGATTTTCAATGTTGAATTTGTCCTCAATCAAAAAACGCCCTATAATGGGATCATAATATCGGGCACGGAAGTAATATAAACTTGTCTCTCTATCGAATTCTCTAGCCGTGAAACTGTAGAGTTGGTCGAGTACAATGCCAGATGAATGGACGATTTTGCCGAAGGAATTGTAGGCGAGTTCTCCGCTGATCGTTCCGTCCTTGCCCATGAGTTCAGTGATGGAGCCAAGTGCGTCGGCTATGTAGTAATCGCTTTTTATTTCCTTCGTTGTTGAATTTTCTGTGTGGAGGACGAGAGGCTCATCAATCTGTTTAAAATCTTGGGTCGATTTCATCCACCCCGGCCCATGGGTGTAAAAGTCGCGCCGCGATCCGGAAATCACAGAAAAATCCAATCGCGCAATCGTCGGCCCGTCGCTGGGGTCGATGCCATTTTCGACGATGATGGAGTGATCGTTGTCGATGACGATTGCGTTGTCGACGCGGTCATTGGGGATTTGGCCGTCGGAGATTGAGTGCGGGGACCAGTTCCGGTAGACCGCCTTGTTGAGGCGATCATAGGCAAGGATGCCCCTGTCGGGGAAGAAACTGATGCGGCTGTCGGAAAAGTCGAGGGTTCCCACGCTTTCGTCGATCAAGGTCAGGCCTCCTTTCAAGCCGATGACAAGACGGTTCGTTCCAGGAATCAGACCACTCTGCCCCTGCATCACCTCCAGCGTCAAGGGGATGATTTCGCCATTCTGATCTTTTCCTAATCCGTGCTGATAAAAAGGCGGGGCAGAGCCGCCTGTTGAAAAGTTTCCCGTGAAGTCCGTGTCGTTCAAAAACGCAGCGACGTTGGCGGAGGCTGACTCGGCGTACAGGGACACGTATCCGTTCGGCTGGCCTGTCAGCCGCCACGGATAGATCGGATCAACTCCGTAGATGTCCGGATCAACCGTGATCGTGTCCTTCAAGTCCGACACCCTTGCCGGCAGGAGAAAGTCGGGAACCTGCGTCTGGCCTAGCCAGTCCGGTTTCTTCTGATGCGCCATGTACACTTCCCCTTTTGTCGTCACCTCCGCGTCACGGCCGACGATGGCGTACAATTTCATCCACGACGAAATCGAATTCGTCTCCAGTTCGTCCGTCGGAAAGAGTTCGATGTCTCCCGCCTCTTGTTCGCTGACGCTCCCATTTCGGTCCCGGCCCGTCCTCACCATAAACCGCTTGCCCGAGGTTGCGCGTAATGGACGCATATCGTCCGCCCAGCGTCTCCACTCGTCGACCAGCGGGAAATAATTCCGCTCATGCAAATCAAATCCCCGGGACTGGTTCGCCTCGGCGATTTTCCCGTGATACCGACGCGTGATGTTCGGGCCGAAGGTGTGGGCGCCGCTTGGGCGGGTGAATATTTCATCCGTCATCGATTCGGTCATGTTTACCGCGACCTCGTCGTTTTTGAAATTGAACACAACAAAACCGCCGGCGCTGGTGTAGAAGATTTTCGTCAGCGGATCGTTCGCCTCGACCTGTTTCATGTTCACTTCCGCCATCAGTTCGACAACGAGTTTGCCGTCTCCCATGAATACCTGCATGGGACGCTGTCTCACCGTCCCCAGCGTGTCGGGGGCTTCGACTTTGATGCCGTACACCCGCCTGTAAAATTGGATCGCGCCGGTAAAGAGTCCCGTGCCCACAATCGCCTGCACGTACTGGCGCGGCTGGGTGTCGGTCAGAGCATTTTGTTCTCCACGGATGAATCGCGTGTAGACGTTTTCCGTGGATGCGTTGAGGATGGTCACTTCACGGTCGGTCGAAACGATCAACGCCTGCGCGGGGAACGCGCCGAAGATCGACCAACTCTTGCCCGCGCCGGTGCGGTCGAAGGTCGTGTCTGCGGCCGCGTCGTAAAAGTACACATCCCGGACGCTGTCGTTGATCAGATGACTGGTTGAGGCGTTCAAGACGTGTTCCGTGCCGGTGGCCGCGTCGAGGACGTAAAGCCCTTTGTCCGTTGCCGCGTAGATTTTCGTTTTTTGCGGATTGGAAATAGACGCGCGGATTTCGTCCACGGGCAGGCGTTTCACCCACTGTAGGGGCGAGCCGGCCTGAACACGCCGCGACACGATGTCCTCCTCGTCGTAAAAATATGTCGCGATGTCGCTCGCCGTCGTGCCGTTGATGACCGATTTCTCCGTTCGGCGGCCGAGGCCGTCATAGCGGCAGCGAACCGTCTTGTCTGGAACGAGTCCCGTCGCGGGCGAGAAAAAGAGGTCGACACGGATCAGGCGGTCTTCGGCGTCGTACACGTAGCGCGTTCGAGCGGGCGTGTCGGCCCCCCACCCAACCTCCCCCGCAGGGGGGGAGGGGGTGAATGCGGCGACGAGCCGTTTTTCCGTCATGTTGCCGTTGGCGTCAAAATCGTAGAGATAGATTCCGTCGGTCTGAATCCGGTTGGCGGGATCGTACGCGTAGCTGTCCGTACGCACGTCGGCCGTGCGGTTGCCGACGGGGTCGTAAGAAAAATTTTCGGTGAGGGATTCCGGAGGGAACGGGAGGGGATGGGAGGGATCGGGAGTAAAAGAAACGGCCGTCAGGCGGTCGAGGGAATCATAGGAATAATTTCTCGTCCCGTGCCGGTCCGTCATCGACGTGCGGTTGTCGTTTTTGTTGTATTCGTAGCGGAAGAAACTCGCAGCCATTCCGTCAAATTTGTGTTCGATGTCGGTCACGCGATTTTTGGAATCGTACGCCCACTCCGACACGAGGCGGCCGCCGTCGCGGACCATGCGGGTGCGGTTGCCTGACGAGTCGTAGGAAAAGTCGATTTGCTCGCCGTACTGGTCGACGATCTTTTTCACGCGTGACGAACTGTCGTAGTCATAGGTCACTTTCGCGCCCGCAGGCATTTCCGAGTGGCGCATGGACACCCGGTTCCCGGCAACGTCGTACTCGTACTTGATCGTAAACTCGTACGCCGTATATCCCGCCTGGTCCTGCCGGATCACGCGGTTTTGTTGGTCGTACTCCATCCGCAGGCGGCTGTCGTTGTCCCGGACGGCGACGAGTCGGCCGAAGGGATCGTACGTAAACTGCACGTCGTCGTCGGGCGTGATTTTGTCCACGAGGCGGTTGTTGGCGTCGTAGTGAAACTGGATATGCGTCTGATCGGATTTTATTTTTTCGATCAGGTTCCCCACGGCGTCGTACGAGAACGACTCCTCCTGATCGAGCGCGTTGACCCGGCGCGTGAGGCGGTTTTCCTTGTCGTAGAAAAATTGAGTGAGTCGGCCGAGGGCGTCGGTGATTTTGGTCAGGTTGCCGTTCAAGTCATAGTCGTACGTCGTGATCTTGTTGTCCGGGTCGGTCACTTTCTTGAGTTTGTCCGCTTCGTCGTATTCGAATTTGGTCTTGCGGCCCGCCGGATCGGACACTTGGTTGACGTTGCCGGTCGGGTCATAGGCGAGTCCGGTGACGTTGCCGAGCGGGTCAGTCGTCTGGTCGGTGTTGCCGTTTGCGTCGTACGTAAATTGCGTCTCCTTGCCGGTTGGATCGCGGATGAGGGTCACAAGTCCGCGGCTGTTGTATGATATCTGTGTCGTTTTATTGTCAGCGTCCGTGACCCGTGCCGGATTTCCGGCCGCGTCATACTCCGTTACCGTCACACGGCCCAGCGCGTCGACGCTCCGGCTGACTTTCGAAAAGCGGGTGTCATACTCGAACGTCCGGGTCGACTGAATGGACACCAGTTGGCGCGATGCCCCCGCGATCACCGCTTTGCCTTCGTCTATCCGCGTGACGTTTCCGAACGTGTTGTAGACGAACGCGCGGTCGTTCTCGTCCGGCTTGTCGATCAGCGTCGGTCGGCCCGAAGCGTCCCGGAGCGTCACCGTCTTCATCCCGTCCGGCTCGGTCGACTCGATTGCCAGACCCAAGGCGGCGTAGAGAATTGTCCGGACAGAATTTTTCGCGTCGGTGAATTTGGCCGGAACGGGCGCCGGCGCAAGCGCGGGGCTTGTTTTTGTGCCGACCGTCGAGGATATGCGGTTGATCAGGTTTTGTATCTCCTGCGGCTCGAATTTGCTCCGTTGGCCCAGCGGGTTGACCCGTTCCCGCACGCGGCCGGAGATATCATACACATACGCCGTCTCCGCGCCTTTTGGATCTTTTTTCGACACCATCCGACCCCTGCCTTCGTACGCGAACGTCTGGGCCGATCCGTCCGGCAGGGCGATCTGAACGACGTCGCCGTCGGCGGTCGACGATATTTGCGTCACGCGGCCCGTGTGCGTCGTGATCCGCGACAGGCGGTCGTTGGTGTAGTCCAGCGTGGTGGATTGGCCGCCCGCGTTGGTGATCCGAATGAGTTTGGGCGCGGACGCGTCGTCGTAGACGAAGGTCGTTGAGTTGCCGTTTGGATCGACGGTTTGAACGTGATTGCCGTAGACGTCAAAGACTTTTTTCGTCAGGTCTTTTTCGGTCAGCGTGTAGCCGCCGTCGGGCGTTCGGCGGATCGTCGACTGGCCGGACCGTTGCGGGTCGATTTCGATGAACCGCTGACGGCGGGAGAACGCCTGGATTTTTGGCTCGTTGGTTCGGACGTACACCGTGTTGGCCGTCACCAAAAAACCGTGAATGCCCGTGTTCAGCCGCAGGTACGGCCGGACCGCGCCGTCTCGATTGATGATTAAGAGGTCTTTTTGCTCGATCAGAAATGACGTGTGGG